>CAZRYD010000005.1:18785-54465 GCA_964604225.1 uncultured Caldilineaceae bacterium | reverse complement strand
CCAATGTCTACATGATTGCCGACAGCAACCACGGCTTCAAAATGACCGGCGTGGGTAAACTGCTGGCCAAATACCTGATGGGCGACGAGGTGCCCGAACTGAAGCCGTTTACCTTCGACCGTTTTGCCGAGGGCCGCACCTTTGGCAAGTCAAACAGCCATTCTCCCTGGGTTTAAGCCAAAGGACCATTTTGAGGTGGGACACGCCAGTTTTGGCGCGTCCCACTTGTTATATTTAAATCCCGACTTTAAAGGTAGAGTGAACCATGTCAACATCGACCGATTATACGCGCCTGGACTGGTCGGACCTGGTGCCTGACCGGCCCTTCACCAACCCTGATCATAATGCCGAAGACCTGGCCCACCTGCAATACATGACTGAAAAATTGCGCCACCTGCTGAGTCAACCGGGCGCAATTCCGGCTCAACCCCGCCCGTATGTACTATACCTGGAAGAGGACGGGGGACGTCGCCACCGGATTGCTATCGCCCGGCCGGAGGAACTGCTGACTCGCCACGAATTGGCGGTGGTTGGCTTTTGCGGCACCAAGTGGCCGGAGACTGACCGGACCCCCCTGGATGTGGTTGACGCAGAACTGCTGAATGAGTTTATGTTGCAGCCCCATCTGCTCAGTTATTGTTCGCTCGAAGTGGAAGGCGGCAACTGGCGCAACCTGGTTTTATTCAGCCATGCGCAGGGGATTGGTCACTGGGCCATCAGCACCCGGCACGCTTATGCGGCGCAAGAGTTATCGCCCCATTATTATCGAAACATCCGACTCCATAATGGCCTGCTGCCGGGTGGCTTGATGTCGGGCAATGACATCAGCCTGACCCGCACCAAGTATTACGATTACCAGGACCAAGCGCTGTGGTGGGCGGTGCGGGAGTTACAGGCTTAAAAGTGGAGTTCAAAGCGGGCATTGCGGCGGTGAATTTTTTGGGTGTGAAAGAACCTGATTGAATTGACACTGCTTGAAAACATGTTAAAATGGCCCAACTTCTTGATAAAATTTGGGAACTTGGTTGCGTATTGCGCAACAATAATCCGCACGGGGGTAGCGCCTATGTCAATAAAATTGTTAAAACAGGGCTTGAACGGCCACCAACCCTTGCAGCCGATGTGGCGGCAGCATCCGCTCCAGGATAGCTACGACGTGGTTATCATCGGCGGGGGGGCGCACGGCCTGGCTTGTGCCTACTTTCTGGCCAAATACCACAAAATTACCAATGTGGCGGTGCTGGAGAAAGCCTATCTGGGCAGCGGAGGCAGCGGCCGCAATACAGCCATTATTCGCTCCAATTATCTGACTCCCGAAGGGATTCTTTTTTATGATGAGAGCGTCAAGCTGTACGAGGATATGTCGGAGGAGCTTGATTTTAACGTGATGTTCTCGCAGCGCGGCCACTTGACCCTGGCCCACACCGATGCCTCGCTGCGGACCATGCGCTGGCGAGCCGAGGTTAACCAGATTCAGGGGGTCAACAGCCGGATCATCTACCCCGATGAAATCAAAAAGCTGGTTCCCTTTATGGATTTAAGCGACCATCCCCGCTACCCGGTCCAGGGTGCACTTTACCACCCGCCTGGGGGCATTATCCGCCACGACGCGGTGGTATGGGGCTACGCTCACGGGGCGGATAAGCGCGGTGTTCAGCTCCACCAAAAAACCGAAGTGACCGGCATTGAGGTGCAAAATAACCGGGTCGTGGGGGTCAAGACCAATCGCGGCTATATCAAAACCGGGACGGTACTCAATGCTACCGCCGGTTGGTGCTCGTTGATTTCTGATATGGCCGGGGTCAAGCTGCCGGTGGAAACGCGCCCGCTGCAAGCCTGCGTCACCGAACCGCTCAAGCCGTTTCTGGATGTGGTGATTGTGTCGGGCACACTGCATTTTTACTTGAGCCAGAGCGACCGGGGCGAGATTGTGATGGGGGCCGAGGTTGACCCATTTACATCATATTCGATGGACTCGACCCTGAATTTTGTGGAGGGATTGGCCGGACACGTGTTGGAGTTGTTTCCCTCGCTGGCCAAGGTGCGCTTAATGCGCCAGTGGGCGGGGTTGTGTGATATGACGCCTGATTACAGCCCGATCATGGGTTTTACCCCGGTTGAGGGCTTTCTGGTGGATGTCGGCTGGGGGACCTACGGGTTCAAGGCTTCGCCGGTTTCGGGCAAACGCATGGCCGAGTTGATTGCCACCCAGCGCACGCCGGAGTTGATCGCGCCGTTCAGCTATGACCGTTTCTATCGCGGTAAATTGGTGGGCGAAAAAGGCGCGGCCTCGGTTGGACACTGATCAATTGTCAATTGTTAATGGTCAATAGTCAATTGTCAAGGGTGAATGTGAGGAGATGGAAATGATCCTGTTGAATTGTCCCAATTGTGGCGAGCGGAATGTGGCGGAGTTTCGTTTTGGGGGAGAGTACAAAAGTCGACCCAAAAACCCGGAAGATAGCGCAGCCGACGTGGCCTGGGCCGAATACCTGCATTTCAAAAGCAACAAGTTGGGGGTGCAGAAAGAGTGGTGGTATCACCGCGCCGGCTGTGGGACGTGGTTTCTGGCCGAACGCCACACCCAAACGCAGGTGGTGGAAAAAACTTATTTGTGGGAGCCTGTCAAATGAGTGTAAAAAATAAAGAAAATTCTTTGCCCGGCGAGTCCAGCTTAAAAACCGGACTCCTTTCGAGCCGGCTGCCCGGCCATGCCTCCCATAAAATTAATCGCGCCGAAGCATTTGAATTTGTGTTCAATGGTAAAAAATACCCTGCTTTTGCCGGCGATACCATCGCCAGTGCCTTGTGGGCGGCGGGGGTCAAAGTGCTGGCCCGTTCCTTTAAATACCACCGGCCGCGTGGCCCGTTCGCCTTCACCTCTGCCGATAGCAACACCATCGTACGCGTAGACGACGAGCCGAATACGCGGGCCAGCGCCACGTTGGTCAAGCCGGGGATGGTAGTCAGCCCGCAGAATACCTGGCCCTCGCTCGATGCCGACCTTATGTCGCTGACGGCGCTCGGTTCTCGCTTTCTGCCGGTCGGCTTTTATTATAAAACCTTCATCCGGCCCAAGGCGTTGTGGCCGACTTACGAGAAAATTTTGCGTCACGCTGCCGGCTTGGGTGAGGTTAACCCTGAGGCGCCGGATACCTCCTACGATAAAAAATATGAGTTTGCCGACGTGCTGGTTATCGGCGGGGGGCCGGCGGGGCTGAGCGCGGGGCTGAGCGCGGCCAAAACCGGGGCACGGGTGCTGCTGCTGGAAGAAAATTCTTTCCTGGGCGGTCACCTGGCTTACGAGCGGCAGACGGTGGAAACCGAGTCCGGTCCGGCGGCGGCTTATGAAGTGGCCGAACGGTTGGCGCAAGAAGCGGCTGGCCAGCCCAATCTACGCCTTGAACTGAATACTACCGCTTTTGGGATTTACGATCACAACTGGGTCGGCGCGGTCAAGGAGGAGACGCGGCTGCTCAAGATTCGGGCTAAAACCATTGTCGTGGCTAATGGGGCGTTGGAGCGCCCGCTGATTTTTGATAATAGCGATTTACCGGGCGTAATGCTGGGTTCGGCGGCGCAGCGCTTGATACATCTGTATGGTGTCCAGCCGGGCAAGCGGGCGGTGGTGCTGTCAGGCAATGACGACGGCTTGCAGGTTGCTCTGGATTTGTATGCGGCCGGGGTCAAGCTGGCGGCGGTGGTCGAGCTACGTTCTGAGTTGAACAGTCCCTTGGCCATCAAATTGCAGCAGGCTGGAGTGGCCATCAAAACGAACTCCGTCGTTCTCGGGGCGAAGGGGAGCAAGGAAGTGGTTGGGGCGATGCTGGCCCAATTGGAGCAGGGGAGTGGGGGAGCAGAGGCGCAGGGGAGTATTAAGCTTGTGCCTAAAGCTGGCACGGAAGAGTTTGTGGGCTGCGACCTGCTGGTCACGTCGGTGGGCTGGACGGCGGCTCTGGGACTGTTGAATCAGGCCAAAGTCAAGCTGGTCTACGACGAGGGCCGGGCTGAGCTGCTGCCGGCCCAATTGCCGGCCAAAATTCACGTGGCCGGGCGGATCAACGGCACGCACAGTGTCCCGGCAGAACTGCTGGAAGGCGAAATGGCCGGTCTGAATGCCGCCGCAGAGGCCGGTTTTGGCCACGGCGCCTCCGAAAAATTGAGCCGGCGAGTGGCTGGTCTTATAGCGGCGGAGCCGGTGTACAATTCCTCTTGGGTCTACGTGTCCGGCGGCAAAAAGAGTTTCATCAGCTTTGACGAGGATGTGAGTGTTAAAGATCTAAAGGATGCCGTGGCCGAAGGTTACAACAGCATGGAATTGCTCAAGCGCTACAGCACCTTGAGTATGGGGCCGAGCCAGGGTAAGTACGAAAATGCCAACACCATGGCCCTCTGCGCCGAAGTCAACAACTTGCCGCTTGAGGCGGCCGGAACCACAACCAGCCGGCCGCCTTTTAGCCCGGTGCCCTTAGGTGTGCTGGCCGGCCGGGTGATGGAGCCAGTCAAATACACGCCGATGCACGCCTGGCACGTGGCTCACGCAGCCAAACTGATGAACGCCGGGCTGTGGAAACGCCCAGAACATTACGGCGCCCCGGCGGCGGAAGTGTTAGGCACGCGCAACGGCCTGGGTTTGATTGATGTGGGCACGCTGGGCAAGCTGCTCGTTCGGGGTAAAGACATTCCGGCGCTGCTGGAACGTCTCTATACCAATAAGTGGAGTGGCCTGGCGGTGGGTCGGGCCCGCTATGGGCTGATGGTCAATGAGGAAGGGATTGTGGCAGATGATGGGGTGGCGGCGCGTCTGAGCGATGATACATGGTACATCACCGTCACCACGGGTGGGGCTGACGCCGTGTACGAGGGCCTGGAGTGGAACCTGCAATCGGGCTGGAATTATCAGGTTCACGTCAGCAACATGACCGACACCTATACGGCAATGAACCTGACCGGCCCGCATGCCCGCACGGCGCTCCAAGCGCTGACCGATATTGACCTGAGCAACGAAGCCTTTCCGTATATGGGGGTGCGCCAGGGGACGGTGGCCGGGGTGCCGGTCATTATTTTGCGCATCGGCTTCACCGGCGAGCTGGGCTTTGAAATTCACGCTCCGGCGGGTTATGGCTTGTATCTGTGGGAAAAATTGATGGAGGCAGGTCAACCTTATGGAATTACGCCCTTTGGCGTGGAAGCGCAGCGGATTATGCGCCTGGAAAAGGGCCACTTTATCGTCGGCCAGGATACCGATGGGTTGACCGACCCGTTTATGGCCGACCTGGCCTGGGCGGTCAAAATGGACAAGCCTGAGTTTGTGGGCAAGCCCAGCCTGGTGCGGGTGCAGCGGCGCGGGGTGACTCACAAATTGGTGGGGTACGAGATGCTCGAACCGAATTTGGTGCCGGAGGAGGCCAATCAAATTGTTCAGCCCAATCCCAAATGGCCCATTGGCCTGGAAATTTTGGGCCGGATCACCAGCTCGCGTTATAGCCCCACGCTCTGGAAATCTATCGGCTTGTGTTGGCTGCCGGTGGAACGCAGCACGCCCGGCTCTGAATTTACCGTGCGTATTCGTGGTGAGCTGCACCAAGGTAAAGTGGCGACGCTGCCATTCTATGATCCGGCAGGTGAGCGGTTGAAGAGTTGAACATGTCATTTTGAGGCCGCAGAGCCTGCCCTGAGCAAAGCCGAAGGGCCGAAGAATCTCCTCAAGGTCACATTATCAAAGCAACTTGGTGGGGATTCTTCGCTTCGTGCAGAATGACATGGAGAGAGACGATGCAATCCTGGAAGACTCGTCACCGAGAAACGGTACTCGATTATGGCCGGTTTTTGGTGGTGGAAAATCACACCATCGAGCTGCCGGATGGCCAGGTGCTGGCCGATTGGCCGTGGCTGATTACGCCGGACTATGTCAACATAGCCGTAGTGACAATAGCCAATGAGTTTCTCTGTTTTCGCCAGACCAAGTATGCGGTGCAGGGAACTTCGCTGGCTCCGGTTGGCGGTTACCTTGACCCTGGCGAAGAACCGTTGGCGGCGGCGAAGCGGGAATTGCTGGAAGAGACCGGCCACGAGTCGCCTGATTGGGTCAGCCTGGGGCAGTATGCCGTGGATGGGAATCGCGGTGCGGGCACAGCCCATCTATTTCTGGCGCGCCGGGCCAGGCGCGTCGCCGAGATCAGGGCCGACGATCTGGAAGAGCAGCAGTTACTCCAGCTCAGCCGGGCCGAAGTCGAAGCGGCGCTGGCGGCAGGTGAGTTTAAGGTGCTGGCCTGGGCGGCGGTGATGGCCCTGGCTTTGCAAAATCTAAAGGATTAGTTCCTGAGGAGGGCAAGGTTCGCCTTGCATCTTGGCGAAGCAAGCTTTGCACTCCGGTAAAAACGACGAAGGAGAACCCCTTTGATGAGTGACCCTAACCCTGTTTTTCGCAGCCCGATTACGATCATGTCAGCGCCAACCACTCAACCCTCAAATCTGACCCTCTCCGACCTGAGCGGCGTGCCGGTCATCCTGGTACAAGGGGAGGCGGGCGAGCTGCTTAAACAGTATTTTGCCCAAATTCCGGCCAAACCTGGCGACCTGGTTGCAGCAGGTGACGGCTTGTTGGCGCGTCTGACGCCGGTGGAGTTTTACCTGTTTGGCCTCTCGGCCAACGCCAAGTTGCCTTCTGCCGCCGCACTGGATGAGAGTTTGGTTAAAACGCAGCGGTTCGCTCAGGCCACCGATTACACGCATGGCAAAGCGGTCGTACGGTTGGTTGGGGAAGCTGCGCCGGAATTATTGAGCAAAGTCTGTGGCCTTGATTTTTACGATACAGTTTTTCCCAATTTGCATGTCGCCCAGAGCAGCGCGGCTAAAATTAAAGCCTTGATTGCGCGGTATGATGACAACAAAAGGCCAACCTACTTTCTGCACGTCAACCGCCCGCTGGGCCAATATTTTTGGGAAGTGATCTGGGATGCCGGGCAGGAATTTGGTATAACGAGTGTGGACGGCTAACTGCCGACCGTTGGGTTAGATAATTTAGTTTCCTTACAAGTCCCCGATGATGTGGCTACTAGAACTACTCATACTCTGGATAAGTATTGATATTATCGTTTGTGCTACTTACTGGTTTATTGTAAACGCCATTAAGCCTCTCTGCTCTGACTGGTGGAATCGAAATATCGCGCTTGAGGTCGACCCATATTTCGATCTTGAGCCAGCCCTGGAGATCAGAGAGTCTGACCTTGAGCCGCTTCATACTCTTCAGCAGTGATAAAGTCGCCGTGGGTGATGTCGCGGCTGATGAGGCGGCGGTTTTCGTCGAAGGTTAAAACGACCTCAATCCGCTCAAAGCAAAGGTGGTTGCCCACCAGCGTTTTACTGGCAGTGTAACCGCCTTCATCGTTTTGGCTCAAATTGTTGAGCAAATCCAGCCGGGTTTTAATCACCTCGCCGCAACGGTGACAACGAACATAGATCCAATAAACCCCTCCACTCGGCTCAGTGCTGGTGCTACCCCCTAACAACGCTTTCAGAGAGTCAAAAAAACCCATACTAATACCTCTTCCTATCCACAAATTTTTAAGTATACAACTCCACGCCGGCCAACTCCCGCTCACGCCGGGCCACGTAATCTTGCAGCGCCTCGGCCAGACCAGGCTCAAGAGGTGGAGCTTCATATTGGTTGAGCAGGTCTTGCCAGATTAAGTTGGCTCGCCTGGCGGTGTCAAAGCTCCCGGCTTCGGACCAGGTTTGGTAGCCCAGCCGGTCGGCCAGGAAAGGCTCGTAGAACTCGGTGCTAAAGCGGGCCTGAGTGTGAGGCGTGCCGAAATGATGGCCGCCCGGCCCTACCTCGGCAATCATATCCAAAGCCAGCGTGTCGTCATTGATCTCAAAGCCGCGCAAAAAATGGGCAAACATAGCCAGGCTTTCAACATCGATGATGAATTTTTCATAGGAGACGGTCAGGCCGCCTTCCAGCCAACCGACGGCATGCATAATAAAGTTGGTGCGGGCCAGCACTGCCGGCCAAATGCTCCACATCGTTTCATATGCGGCCTGAGCATCGGGCACTTTGGCCGTGTTGAGGCTGCCGCTGCCGCGATAGGGCAAGCGATAGCGCCGGGCCAATTGCGCTCCCACTGCCAGCGCCCAGGCTCCTTCCGGCGTACCAAAGGCCGGGCTGCCGCTTTTCATATCAACGTTGGTTGTAAAACCGCCGTAGATGACCGGCGCGCCTCGATTGACCAGTTGGGTCAGCGCAACCCCGGCCAACGCTTCGGCGTTTTGTTGGGCCAGGGCCGAAGCGATAGAAATGGGACTCATCGCGCCGGCCAGGATGAAGGGAGTAATGATGGTGACCTGGCCAGCCCGGGCATAGGTGATGAGACCACCCAACATGCGGTCGTCGTAGCGCAGAGGACTGTTGACGTTAATGACGCCCCCAATGACCGGATCGCCGGCCAGGTTGTCGCCAAAGACCAGCCGGGCCATAGCCAGGGCATCGTTGGGAATGATGCGACCATGAGCGGCTTCCATTACGGCCTTATCGGTCAAGGCAAAGCTCGAGAGCAGGCGGTGTAGGTGGCGTATAGGAACCTCAACATCGTGGGGTACAACCAACTGCTCCCCGGCCAAATGGATGACATTGCACACCTGAACCAGTTTTTGTAGATTATGATAATCCTTTAACAGGCCGGGGCGACGGCCTATCTCCAGGTTGGCGGCAAAAACGGTGCCGCCGTGCGGGGCAAAATTGATGGTGTCGCTGCCGATGAGGAGGTTGCGTTCGGGATTGCGGGCGCGCCAGGTGAAGGTTGGCGGAGCCTGGGCGACCAATCCAAGGACCAGATGGCGGTCCAGCCAGACGTGTCGGGCGGTGTGGTCAACCTTAGCTCCGGCTTTATGCCATAAATCAAGCGCCTCAGCATCCAAAAAATCCAGCCCAATGGTTTCCAGTATCCGCATTGAGGCTTCATGGAGTTGCTCGACCTGTTCAGGTGAAATCAGCTCCAACGGGCTGAGTTGGTTACGAATCTGCCGGAATGGAATTTTTAGGAGCGGCGATTGGCTGCGACTTTGCCGCTGCGCGGCGCGCCGGGCAGCTCGTGTTTCTTTGTCCATAATCCCCCTTATTCGCCTGCCACCTCTGGATGGGTCAAATTGCCAACTGGTACTGGCAGTTGAACCGGGTTTCAATTATAACATGAGCTCTACCTGTGGCCCAATGTGCTCTTCTTGAAAAGAACCCTGTCTTATCTTATAATAATGAAGCGTCTACCCAAATTGGGGCAAAGTCAGGCGGTAAATTATGGAAGATAGCCACAAATCTCAGCAACAACTTACGGATGAGTTGGCCCAACTGCGTCAACAAGTAGCCGACCTGCAAGCCAAATGGGTGTTACTACAGCAGACCAACCAAGAGACTTTGCATGAAAGCGAAGTAAAGTTTCGCACCCTGGCCGAAACGTTAAAGGAAGTTTATTTGGCGTTGACCGCCCAGACCAATCCTGAGGCGGTTTTGGATGAAATCCTGCGCCAAATGCAGCGACTGGTACCTTACAATACAGCGAATATCAGCCTGCTGGAAGGTGACCGCCTGCGGATTGTCCGCTGGCAAGGCTATCAAGAGTTTGATTGTGAAGAACTGGTTGCTTACCTGGAACAACCCTTGGCCAACTTTCCGGTCCTGGCGGAGATAGTCCACTCGCGGCAGCCACTGCTTATTCTTAATACGGCGGATGATTCCCGTTGGATCGCGCTGGAAAAGGCGGCCTGGATTAAATCTTATATTGGTGTACCTATCTGTTCTCAGCAACGCGTTTTAGGCGTGCTCCAGATTGATGGGGACGTAGCGTATAAATTCTCGGCTAAGGATGTTGATCGCTTGCAGCCTCTCACTTACGCGGCGGCCATTGCCCTGGACAATACTCGGTTATACGAGCAAGTGCGCCAGGAGTTGGCTGCCCGCCGGAAAACCGAGATTGAAATTGCCGAGCGTAACGGGGAGTTGCTTTCGCTGCAATTTGCAGCAGCTACATTGGCCAGTAGTTTAGATTTGCCATTTATCCTTGAGACATTAACCCGAGAAATGACGAATTTGTTGGGCGTTACCGGCTGCATCATTTCCGAATGGGATCGGGCTGCCGATACGGTCAAGGTGATTGCCGAATATGGACTGCCCGATGAGAAGGGCGAATGGTCTTCGACTCAAGCTTATCCGCTGATTAACTTTCCTTTGACCCAACAAGTGTTGGTTGAACGACGCGCCTGCCAGGTTTGCTTGAACCAGACGGACGCAGACCCGGCCGAATTGGCTTATATGCAAGCTATAAAAGTAAAGAGCTTGCTTATGCTGCCGATGGAGTTTCAGGATCATGTGATTGGCCTGATTGAAATTGTGGATAGTCGCCTGGAGCGCATCTTTACCAATCAGGAAAGTGCCCTGGCCCAAATGCTAGCTAATCAGGCGGCCAGTGCTATCCAGAATGCTCGTCTATATGCCGAAGCTACACAGCGACTCAAAGCCCAAATTGCCCTGCAATCAGCCACAGCGGTGATTTCCTCCACCCTTGACTTGGGCACGGTCTTAAGCCACATTGCCGAACAGATGGGGCGGGCGGTAGAAGCCAGCAGCGCCTACATCTGTAGTTATGAACCGGAAACGATGACCTCTACCGTTTTGGCCGAATATTTTAGCGCCTCCGCGTCGGAGAAGGAGCTTATATCTGACCTGGGCGTCACTTATAATCTGCCCCGCGACTTCTCGCTTGCTTTTGAGCGTTTGCAGGCTGGACAATCTGAAGAAATCCATCTGGACGATCCAAATGCCCCTGAGTTCAGATGGGAACATATGCGAAGGTTTGGGGCCAAAACTATCCTCAACATTCCCCTTCATTTGGGTGGTCAGATTATTGCTTTTGCCGAGTTGTGGGAGAGCCGCTACAGGCGGCAATTTACCTCTGAGGAGATTACTTTATGCCAGGGGATTGCCCAACAGGCGGCGGTGGCCCTTGAACATGCCCGGTTGTACGATCAAGCGCAACGGGAAATTAATGAACGGGTTAAGGCCGAAGCAGAACTGCGCCAGAGTGAGGCCAGACAGCGGGCGCTGCTTGATGCTATCCCGGATGTGATGTTTCGGATCACGCGGGCCGGGCAATACCTGGATTATCACCGGGGCAGCGGGCTGGATCCAACCTGGCCGGCTGAGGTGCGGGTGGGACAACACCTAGACGAGGTGCTGCCGGCTCAAATCGCCAGCCTCACCCTGGAGTACACCGGCAAAGCACTCGACTCCGGAATTACCCAGGATTTTGAATTTCGCTGGCTTTTACCCCATCATGTTCAGGATTATGAGACTCGTTTGGTGGTGAGCGGCCCCGACGAAGTATTGGGTATTGTGCGGAACATTACCCAACGTAAACAATTGGAAAAGCAAGCCATGCAATCAGAGCGGCTGGCCGCTTTAGGCCGGTTATCAGCCGCTTTGACCCACGAAATTAACAATCCGCTCCAATCTATGCAGACTCACCTGGATTTAATGCTAGATTTTGCGCTGGAGCCGGGTGAAGACAAAAAATTTCTGCAGATCATGCGCCAGGAAGTAGAGCGCCTTAACGACATTACCCGCCGTATTCTCAACCTGGCACGTCCCTGGCCTGTTTCCCGTCGTCAGGTCTTTGTCACCGATTTGTTGCATGAAGTGCTCACTCTGGCCGATAAACAACTTAGACAGCACAAGATTCATTTGACCACCGAGTGGCATGAAGTTGCCCCCGTGCTGGCGGCGCCAGACCAATTGACTCAAGTTTTTCTTAATTTACTGATTAATGCTATTGAAGCGACACCGGTTGACGGCCAACTTCGCGTCACCGTTTATTCTGATTCAGACCGGGTGATTGTATCTTTTATCAATAGTGGCTCAAGCGTTCCTCCGGATGTTTTACCACATATTTTTGAGCCTTTTTTCACCACCAAACCCGAGGGTAGCGGCCTGGGCTTGTGGGTTAGTCATAACCTGGTGCGACAGCATGGTGGTACCATTACCGTAGAAAACCTGGCAAACAATCAAGAAGTGGCTTTTACCGTCACTTTACCAATCCTGCCGATCTTGGAGGTTATAGATGACAACGCCTACCTATCCGCAAACTAATCCAGGGGCCCGCTTATTAATTGTGGATGATGAGCCTAACATTCGTTCGGCTCTAGGGCGAGCGCTCAATTTACTGGGTTATACGGTTGAAGAGGCCAGCTCGGGACCTGAAGCTTTGCTGATGCTGGAGCACACCAAGTATGACCTGATGGTGCTGGATTTGCGCATGCCCGGCATGGATGGTCTTGAGGTGATGGTTCGCGTCCACCAGTTATACCCGGAGTTGTTAATTGTTATTCTCACCGGCCATGCCACCCTGGAAAGTGCCATTGCCGCTGTAAAATCCGAGGCAGTAGATTATCTCCAGAAGCCGGCCAGTATTCAGGAAATTGCCGAAGTTGTCACCCAATCATTAGAAAGGCGAGCGGAGCAGCGGCAGCAGCATCGTTTAGTACAAATGATGGGTGAAGCGCTGGAAGTACTGCGCCCAACAAATCATCCTCTAGCGGCAGGCGCCGGCCGTTCCGATGCTAAGGATATTTTAGCCTTACATCCGTTCAAGCTTGATCGCCACAAAAGATTGTTGATGATCGCCGGTGACCAGGCTCAAACGCTCCACCTCACCGAAGGTGAAACGGTAGTTCTGGCCAGTCTGATGACGTGTGTGGATCAGGTGCTGTCCTGTCGAGACTTGATTCAATTGGGCTGGGGTTACAGCACCAATGAAAGGGAAGCGCAGAATATTATCCGGCCTCATATTTGTCGCTTGCGTTACAAAATCACAACCGTTATCCCGCGCTCAAACTTTATTCACACGGTGCGAAAACGGGGTTATGTTCTCCAACCCCCCACCTAATTAGGGGCAGGATGAATTCACTTTGGATGAATAATGAGCAATTTAAATGTCATGGCTGATGCAACTGATGCTAACGGCTTTCCGTCCGAATTACCCTCCCCAACCTTTCCCTTATCCAATAATGAAGCCAGTTTTCAATATTTGTTTACTCATAACCCACTCCCCATGTGGGTCTACGATTTAGAAACATTGGCATTTCTGGAAGTCAATGATGCGGCTATTGCTACCTATGGTTATACCCGCGCTGAATTTCTCCGCATGCACCTCCTGGATATTCGACCGCCAGAAGACGAGCCCCATGTGCTAGATGATGCAGCCCCAAAGCGCCCTACTTTACAATTTTCGGGCCAGTGGCAGCATCGGCTCAAAAATGGCCGCCTGATGGATGTCGAAATCAGTTCTCACACGTTGGAATGGGCCGGACGAGCGGCGTCCTTGATGGTTGCTCAGGATATCACCAAACACAGGCAAACAGAGGAGGCGCTACAGGATAGTATTCAAAAAATAAAGATGGCTTACGAGCAGACGACGATTTATGCGCGAGAACTGAATGTAAAAATCACCGAACTGAAACAGGCTGAGGCGTCGTTGCGGCAAAAAGCCGACGATTTGGCTGTGCTTTATGAAGCTTCACAGGTGTTTTTAGGGCAGAGCGATGTGAAGACAGCCCTGCAAACCGCCTGCCGTCTGGTAGTTGAACGTTTCAATCTGCAAATGAGCTGGGTGGGATTAATTACCCAAGATGATTTTGAGGTTGACCCTACGGCTGTCTTTAGCACCAATAATCAAAGCTATTTATACTCTATTCAGACCACCTGGGATGATAGCCTGCATGGGCAAGGCCCAACCGGCCAGGCTGTTCGCACTGCTCAAGCGGTAACTAAAAATAATCTTGAAACAGATCCTGCTTATGAACCCTGGCGGCAGGCTGCTTTGGCTGATGGCTATCGTTCTACCGCCGCCTTGCCCCTGCTGCACGATCAGGAAGTATTAGGGGTACTCAATGTTTACAGTGTTGATCCCAATTATTTCACGGCTGACCGGCTGCAAACGCTGCAATCTTTTGCCAACCTGCTGGCTGTGGCTTTGGCTAAAGCGCGTTTGTTTGTGCAGGCTCAACGTCGCCTGGAAGAGTTGGCGGCGATCTATCGCGCCAGCCAACATCTCCAGCACCTGCATACACCAGAGACTCTGGCCCAACAGATTATCCATGTTTTGGCTGAAACATTGGTTTATGATTATGGTACTGTGCTACTGCTTGACCAGGCAACGGGGCGGCTTGTTCCTTTTGCCGTGAGTGAAGGCGGTCAGCAATTTGATCTTACCGCTGCCGGTAAAAGTAACTTGATTGCCTCCGATCTTCACCTGGGAATGGGGATAACCGGCTGGGTGGCCCAGACTGGCCAGAGTGTCTGCCTGGGCGATGTGCGTCAAGATGCGCGTTACCATACAACTCACCCCGATATTCGGTCTAAGCTCTGTGTTCCGCTGCGCGTTGGCGACCAAATCATCGGCGTAATCAATGTAGAGACAACCAGGCTAAACGCCTATACCGAGGCCGATCAACGGGTGTTGGAAACTGTAGCAGCCCAAATTGCCATTGCTGTCCAAAACGCTCGGCTGTTTGAGCAAGTCCATGCGGCCCGGGAAAGGTTGCAGCTTCTCTCGCAACAATTGGTTGAAGCCCAGGAAGCCGAGCGGCGGCATATCGCCCGTGAACTGCATGATGAAATTGGGCAGACCCTGACGGCGGTGAAAATAAATCTTCAGGCTATGCAGCGTCTTTCTGATGCGGCACTCACCACCCCTTTGGCTGAAAGTGTGGAGATTGTGGAGCAAGCCATTCAGCAGGTGCGCAACCTCTCGCTTGATTTACGGCCTTCCATGCTCGATGATTTAGGTCTGGTGGCCACGCTGCGCTGGTACCTGGACCGCCAGGCTAAGTGGGCTGGTTTCGCCGCTCAATTTATAGCCAATCCACCGGATATGCAATTACCCTCAAATCTGGAAACAGTTTGCTTCCGGCTGGTGCAAGAGGCGCTGACCAATGTGCTGCGACACGCCCAGGCCCAATGGGTTCAGGTTGAATTACAGCAACACGAGACGGAATTAGAGCTGCTTATTCGTGACGATGGACTTGGTTTTGAGGTAGAGACGACTCTGGAGCGAGTTGCTTACGGAACGGGTTTAGGTTTGTTGGGGATGCAAGAACGGGTGACGTTGCTGGGCGGGCGGCTTGAGCTTCACTCGGCGCCAGGCCGTGGCACTCGAATTCAAGTTTACTTGCCCTTGCCTTCATTGAGTAACGAAGAGGAAAATGAATGAAGACGCCGACGCGTGTTTTGCTGGCCGACGATCATGCCCTGGTGCGGGCCGGGTTTCGCGCTTTGTTGCAGAGTTTGCCGGATATGGAAGTGGTGGCCGAAGCGGGTGATGGCCGCGAGGCTCTACGCTTGATTAGCTTACATCAGCCGGATGTTGTTTTAATGGACATCGGCATGCCGGGGTTGAACGGTTTGGACGCCGCTGCGCGTATTGCCGAGGAGTCGCCCCAAATACGGGTCATCATCCTGTCGATGCACGCCACCGAGGAGTACGTGCTGCGGGCCTTGCGCGCCGGGGCGGCCGGGTATCTCTTAAAAGATGCCGGCACCGCCGAACTCGAATTGGCGGTCAGGGCGGTAGTGCGGGGCGAAACCTATCTGAGCCCGGCCGTATCCAAGCATGTCATTGCCGAATATGTACAACGGGTGAGCCGCGAGCCAAATTCGTTTGACCAGTTGACCCCACGCCACCGGGAGATTTTGCAGTTGATTGCCGAAGGGCAAACCACCAAGCAGATTGCCCAAACCCTGGATCTGAGTGTCAAAACGATTGAAACCTACCGCACGCAATTGATGGAGCGCCTGGATATCCACGATATTGCCGGTTTAGTTCGCTATGCTATTCGGATGGGCTTGATTTCTCCAGACAATTAGTTCTGGTTCAGGCTTTTTCTCTTTAGAATAGGGTATTTCCCCCCTTAAACCCTCAGTTTTTCCCCGATTGTTTTCTTGACCCAATTGCTTTAAGCTGATAGCAGCTCTTTTTCTGTCTGCCGGCCAATTCGGGCAGCACGTATTTATGCTTGGACAATTATGCGCAAGAAAAAAATAATCCCTAATCGGGTCGCTGTTCCTGTTCAGGACGAACCGCCCTATCCCTCTCTTGGCACGCAGGCACTGATCTATGCCCAGGATTTGAAGCAGTTGATGCGCCAGCAGCGCCAAACTCAAGCTACGCTAGATCGGCTGCGCCTGACCTTCCTTGGAACGGTTAATCATGAAATGCGCACCCCCCTGGCGCTGATCTTTCAGGCATTAGAAATGCTGGAAGATGAACGCTTAGGCTCTTTGACCGAGGAACAACTTGACGTGGTTACGATATTGCGGCGTCAAGCCCAAACCTTAGGTAAAATGATTGAGAGTTTAACTGGGGTGGCGGCTTTCTTGAGCAAACAAGAAACGGTAAAGCCGGTGCTGGCCCGGCTGGAAGTAGTTTTTAACGAGGTGCTGCCGTTGGCTGAGTTTAAGGCCCGTAGTAAGGATATTATCATCCAAACAGATATCCGGCCTAATTTACCACCTTTACCCCTGGATGTTAAGCAAATAGAAGAAGCTTTAACCCAACTCCTGGATAATGCAATCAAATTCAATCGGCCCGGCGGTAAGATCAAAGTCTGCGCTCGAGCCAATGTACACTGGGTTACTGTGACCGTGGCGGATACCGGCATGGGTATTGAAGCTCAGCAGATGGAAATGATCTGGCAGGCTTTTGAGCAGGGCATTGATCCCGTGCGCCGGTCGCAGGAAGGACTTGGGCTGGGCTTAGCCCTGGCTCGTCATATTATTGCTGCTCACTGCGGCACTATTGAGGTTAAAACAAAATTAGGTTCTGGCAGCACTTTTACGGTCAAGTTACCTCGAGACCTGGCTAAATGAACCCGGTATTACATGCCAAAAAGACTAGGCTTATTCTTATCAGGTAAAAAACATGTCATCAATTCGGGTTTTGTTAGTAGACGATAATCCAAAATTTATTGCGGCAGCTACCCATTTTTTGGCGACGATGCCGGGGGTCACTGTGGCCGGCAGCGCCCTCTCAGGCCGAGAAGGACTGGCGCAAATAGCCAACTTGCAGCCCAATCTGGTGTTGATGGATATAGCCATGCCTAAAATGAGTGGCCTGGAAGCGACTCGCCAAGTAAAAGAACAGCCGCACGCACCTTATGTTGTTATTTTGACCATGCATGATAGCCCTGAATATCGCACCGCCGCCGAGATCGTTGGCGCCGATGGTTTTATCACCAAGTCGGAATTTGGCGCGCAGTTGCCATCTTTAATCTACAGCCTGTTCGATACCTGCATGCCAGACACGTTGCGGGAATGGGCTGACCCAAGCGATAGCTTATCAAAAACTCAATGAATGAATAAGGCCGCGCCAGCGAGCCAAAAACAAGAAGGGATTAAAAAACTATGAAAATCGCAATTATCTCCGACATTCACGGCAATGTTATCGCTCTGGAGGCTGTTCTCAAAGATTTAAAGGAACAGGGAGGCGCTGATCAAATTGTTTTTCCTGGTGATATGGTTAGTTTTGGACCCGCCCCAGCCGAAACCCTGGCTATCCTGCGCCAGTTAAACAACACATATTTTCTTTTGGGCAATACTGATCGTTATCTGTTGGAGCGAACTTACCCTTCAACTTTGACTGATAACAATTGGCAAAGTCAATTACTCTACTCGTTTCATTGGACTGCGGAACGATTGGGCAGTGAGGGCTTCGATTTTCTCCATACCTTACCCCGTTTCCAGGTGCTTCAAGCCGGCTGCTACCAACTCTTGGCGGTACATGGTTCACCGCGCAGTGACGAAGAGGGCCTGACCCCCAAAACCACCCTTGAAGACCTGGAAGCGATGTCTATTGCTTCCCAGGTGGCGATCCTGGTCAGCGGCCATACGCATGTGCCGATGGATCGACTCATGGGGGACTTACGGGTGCTCAATGCCGGCAGCGTCGGCTTACCCTTCGACGGTGATCCGCGTGCCTGTTATGTCATCATTTCAAATTTAGCGGCTGAAGGTAGCCGGGCAGCAGTGGAATTTCGGCGGGTTACTTACGATATCGAAAAAGCAGTCAAACAGTTTTACGAGACAAACTATCCGGCGGCCGATATTAGCGCTTATAACCTGCGAACCGGGCGCTCCATCGGCAGTAGTCCTATCTACACCGCCGAGATGCGCGGTCCAAAAGCTGACCACCCCAGGTTGACCCAAACCCTGGCTTTACCGGAGGGAACATGAAAATTTTGATAGCTGACGACGATCCGGTCTCGCGCCGCTTGTTGCAACTGGCTCTAATCCATTGGGGTTACGAGGTAGAAATCGCCCATAACGGTGATGAGGCCTGGCAAATACTCCAGGGCCAGGATGCTCCGCCGTTAGTTATCCTCGACTGGATGATGCCGGAGTTGGATGGCCTTGAACTCTGTCGCCGGGTGCGCCAGTTGCCGAGCCTGGCTTCTGTTTACATCCTTCTGTTGACCAGTAAAGGGAAGCAAGAGGATATTGTCGAAGGGTTACAGGCCGGCGCTAATGACTATTTGACCAAACCTTTCGATGGGCCAGAACTGCAAGCCCGTCTTCAGGTAGGTGTGCGCGTGGTTCAATTACAGGCTGAATTAGCTCAACGAGTGCAAGAACTTGAAGCGGCCCTGGCTCAGGTGAAACAACTGCAAGGCTATCTGCCTATCTGTTCTTACTGCAAGAAAATTCGCAGTGACGAAAACTATTGGCAGCAGATTGAAAATTACATCGAAGCCCATTCCGAGGCGTTTTTTACCCATAGTATCTGCCCCGACTGCTATCAAACGCATATTCAGCCGGAGTTGGAAGAGTTGCGCCGGCGGAGAGGAGTAACATGAGGCTATCTCTGGAGAAAAAAATCTATGCCGGTTTTGGCATCGCCCTGCTTGTTTTGCTTGTGATGAGCTTGACTTCATATTGGAGCATCACCCATCTGGCTGAGGCGGTTAAACAGGAAGAGCAAACATTTACCCTTTTAGCTGAACTGCAAACGGTTCTTTCGCATTTGAAAGATATCGAATCTGGAGCTCGCGGTTTCATCATTACCGGCGAGGAGCGTTATTTAGAGCCGTATGATGTGGCAGTCAAGGCAATTGGGCCTGAAACCGAAGAACTCTACCGGTTGACTGCGGCAAATCCAGCTATACACCAGCAACTCGATACACTTAAACCACTCATCAGCCGTAGACTTGTCCTGGCTAACGAACTCATTAACACCAGGCGAAAGCAGGGTTTTGAAGCAGCCGTAGAGCTAGCACGAACTGATGAGGACCGGCAAGTCATGGCTGCAATTCGCCAAATTATCGCGGAGATAGAGCGTGACCAGCTAGCCCATCTGCGGCAGCAAACAGAGATAAAAGAAGCAAGGGTTAATCAAATAGCCCAGCTCATCCCTGTGGGAGGGCTGTTGGCTCTGGTATTTTTAGTGACGGCACTATTTATCATCCATTTTGATATTACCCGGCGCAAACGAATAGAGGTAAGCCTGCAAGAGAGCGAAGCCCTTTTCCGGGCTATGTTTGAGGAAGCCCCCATTGGTATAGCTCTGGTCGATATGGCAGGGGGTGTGCTTGTTAGCAACCCTGCTTTACAAACCATGCTCGGCTACAACGCCCAGGAATTGCGGGAGATGTCCTCTTTTGCCGAGTTTACCCATCCTGACGATGTTAATCAAGATTTGAGCCTGTTCCAGGAGCTGGTTAAGGGAGAACGTCCCAGCTATCAAATGGAGAAGCGCTACTTCCGTAAGGATGGCCAGATGGTTTGGGGGCACTTAATCGCTTCGCTAATCCGAGACGAACAGAAACGACCTTTGTTTGTGGTGGGTATGGTAGAGGATATTACCCAGCGTAAGCAGTTTGAGCAAGCTCTGGCCGAGGAGCGTAACCTGTTGCGCACGCTCATTGATAATCTACCTGACCTGGTTTATGTCAAAGATACGGAAAGTCGGCTTATGCTGGTTAATCGGGCCTCTCTCGAAAGGGGCCAGAAAACGGCGGCTGAATTAATTGGCAAGACCGACTTTGACCTACATCCGCCCGAGTTAGCGGCTCAATATTACGCCGATGATCAGATGGTGATCCAATCCGGCCAAGCCATTCTTGACCGGGAAGAACCCAACATAGACTCAGCGGGCCAATTGCGCTGGTTTTCTACTACCAAAGTGCCTCTACGTGACAGTCAGGGGCAAGTTATCGGCCTGGTAGGCATGAGCCGAAATATCACCGAGCGCAAGCAGATGGAAGAGACCCTCCGTCAGAGCGAGGAACGGTTTGCCCTGGCTGTACAGGGTTCGAACGACGGGATATGGGAGCATGATATGGTCAATAATGTGATCTACTGGTCACCGCATTTGTTTGAATTGTTTGGCTATGCCCCCAATGAATTCGAGCCTACTTTTGATATGTTTGTATCAAGCTTGCACCCGGATGACAAAGAGCGAGCTTTTGCGGCTATCGAAGCACATCTTAAAAATCGCATACCGTTTGACATAGAGCATCGCCTCTGCACCAAATCAGGCGAATATCGTTGGTTTCGGAATCGCGGGCAGACCGTTTGGGACGAAACCGGACGGCCTGTGCGTATGGCCGGCTCTGCCAGCGACATCACCGAGCGCAAACAAATGGAAATAACCCTGGCCGAAGAACGCAACCTGTTGCGCACCTTGATTGATAATCTGCCGGATTACATCTATTTCAAAGATGCAGAGAGCCGCTTTCTCCTGGGGAACATAGCTGTAGCCCGTAGCATGGGGGCGGCCTCGCCTGATGAATTAATCGGCAAAACGGATTTTGATTTTTACCCAGACACAGCGGCCTTTGAATTTTATGCCGATGAACAATTTATAATGCAAACAGGCCAGCCACTCATCAATCAGGAAGAGATAATCACTGATCTATCGACCCAGAAACAAAAATGGATTTTAACCACTAAAATACCCCTGCTGGATGGCCAGGACAAAATTATTGGCCTGGTAGGCATGGGCCGCGACGTTACTGAGCGCAAACGGATAGAGGCGACCCTGGCCGAAGAACGTAACCTGCTGCATACAATCATTAATGCCACCCCGGACTGGATTTTTATTAAGGATTTGGATCACCGTTATCGCCTGATCAACCAGAGCTATGCCAGCGCCCTGCATTTAGCCCCTGAAGCTATTATTGGTAAGGATGACCTGGAATTAGGCTTTTCTGAAGATATTGTCAAAGGTAATCCTGAGAAAGGAATTTCGGGTTTCTGGTCGAGTGATCAAACGATCATTGAAACTGGCGAGTCCATCTTGGTCCCTGAAGAAAAAATCATCATGAATGGGCAGCCGGTTGTTCACTACACGGCCAAAATACCGCTCTTCGATGCGACAGGCAAGGTGCGGAGTATCCTGGGCTTTATCCACGATATCACCGGCCTCAAACGGGTACAAGATGAATTGCGGCGGGCCAAAGAGGTGGCCGAAGAAGCCACGCGGGTCAAATCAGAATTTCTGGCTAACATGAGTCACGAAATTCGCACCCCGCTCAACGCCATTATCGGCATGACCAGCCTGCTCTTGGATACCCAGCTCTCGCCGGAGCAGCACGATTTTACCGAAACCGTTCGCACCAGCGGCGATACCCTGTTGACCATTATCAACGATATTCTTGACTTTTCCAAAATCGAAGCCGGTAAGCTGGAATTGGAAAAGCAGCCCTTTGACCTGCGCCAATGTCTGGAGGAGTCGTTGGACCTGGTAGCTATCAAAGCAGTCGAAAAGAAGCTGGAATTGGCTTATCTCATCGGCGACTCAACCCCCAGCGCCTTGGTTGGCGATGTGACCCGTCTGCGCCAAATTTTGGTCAACCTATTGAGCAATGCGGTTAAATTTACCGATCACGGCGAGATTGTCTTATCGGTCAGGAGTCACCCCCTCAAGCGTAAGCCAGTCGAGGATCAGGAAAACCCAAATGGCGGATCTTCACCTTCTACCCACGAATTTCACTTTGCTGTGCGCGATACCGGTCTTGGTATTCCTCACGACCGCATGGATCGGCTCTTCCGTTCCTTCAGTCAGGTGGATGCCTCCACCACGCGCAAATATGGCGGCACTGGCCTGGGGTTGACCATCAGCAAACGCTTGAGCGAAATGATGGGGGGACACATGTGGGTCGAAAGTGAAGGCATTCCTGGGCAAGGTTCGACCTTCCACTTCACGATCATCGCCGAAGCTGCCCCCAGCCAGCCACGGGTCTATTTGCGGGGCAAGCAGCCTGAGTTAACCGGCAAGCAGCTCCTGATTGTTGACGATAACGCCACCAATCGCCTGATTCTGGCTCGCCAGGCTCAAGCCTGGGGCATGCGCCCCCGTGCTGCTGCCTCCGGCGAAGAAGCCCTGACCTGGATTGGCCGGGGGGATCCATTTGATCTGGCTATTCTGGACATGCAGATGTCTGAGATGGATGGTCTTACGTTGGCCGCCGAAATCCGCAAGCATCGGACCTCTGAAGTTCTGCCGTTAGTGATGCTCACCTCACTCGGCCAACGAGAGCATCACGAGCGGATCGCTCAGGTTGAGTTTGCCGCCTATTTGACCAAACCCATCAAGCCCTCGCAGCTATATGACAATCTCTTGGACATTTTTGATGGCCAGCCAATCAAGATCAAACCAGACCCAGCCCGATTATCAATGCTGGACCCCCACTTGGGCGAAACATACCCCTTGCGCATCTTACTGGCCGAAGACAATGCCGTAAACCAAAAAGTGGCTTTGCACCTGTTGGGGCGGATGGGCTATAAGGCCGATGTGGCCGCAAATGGCCTGGAAGTGTTGCAAGCTGTCGAGCGCCAACCTTACGATGTTATCCTAATGGATATGCAGATGCCTGAAATGGATGGCCTGGAGGCTACCCGTACCATCCAGACCCAATGGCCGGCAGAACAACGCCCCTGGATTATCGCTATGACGGCCAATGCCCTGCCAGGGGACCGCGAACGATGCTTTGAAGCAGGAATGAATGATTATGTCAGCAAGCCGGTACGCCCGGAAGAATTGGCGGAAGCGTTGCGCCGGTGTCACGCTCATCCCGAACGAGGTGGGCAGAAAGTATTTACCCAAACTGCCATCCCCGTGAACGGGGAGGTTGGTGAGGGGGATAGTCACATATACCGGGACGACCAGGTGCTTGAAGCCAGAGTACTGGCCGAATTGCACCAACTTCTGGGTGAACAGGCCCCCCAGTTGATTGCGGAACTGATTGATCTCTATCTGGAAACGGCTATATCCTTGCTGGCAGAGATGCGTGCTGCTATCTCGGCAGTAGATGGACACGCCTTGTACCGCGCTGCCCATACGCTAAAGCCAAGCAGCGCCCACTTAGGGGCGATGCGCTTGGCTGCCCTGTGTGAAATATTAGAGTCTATCGGCCAAAGCGGTCAATTGACCGAGGCGGCGGCTAAAATGGTTGAGCTTGAAGCTGAGTTTGACCGGGTGAAGATAGCTTTGGAAGCAGAAAAAAGGAAAAATGATGGCTAAAAAAATAACTTCAAAATCAAAGACTTCAATTCTAGTAGCCGATGATGATCCTACTATCCGACTGACGGTGCGGCAAGTATTAGAGCGTGACGGTCATAAAGTGATTGAAGCGCTTGATGGTCAGCAGGCCCTTACTCTCTACCAGCAACACCGACCAGATTTGGTGTTGCTGGATGCAATAATGCCGGAACTGGATGGTTTTGAGACCTGCACTCGTTTATGTCAATTACCAGGCGGCGACCAGGTGCCTATCTTATTTATCACCGCCCTCAATGACGCCGAGTCGGTCAGCCGGGCTTTTGAGGTTGGGGCGACCGATTATATCGTCAAGCCGATCCATTGGACCGTTTTACGCCGGCGGGTGCGTCACATGCTTCAGGTAAGCCAGGCCGAGCTGAGCCTGCGTGAAAGTGAGGAGCGGTATCGGACCCTCGTAGAAACCTCGCCCGATACAATTTTTTTGCTTGATCCAGACTTTAATATCCTATTTTGTAACCAACAGGCAGTCAGTCTGCTCGGCTGTGACAATTTAACCGAGTTGCTCGGCCGCAATGCTTTGGAATTCATCGCCCCCGAAGATCACGCGCGAATTCTGGACCCGAACTGCCAGAACTTGAACTCAAATTCGGTTAAAAATTTCGAATGTACTCTGCTGAAAAACAAGGGGAGTCGCTTCTCGGCAGAGGTGAGCGCCTCGCATCTTGCCAATAGGGGTGGCCAGCTTGAAGGGATTGTGATTGTAGCCAGGGATATTAGCCAACGCAAGCAGGCTGAGGCAGAAACCCGGCGTCGCAACCGTGAGCTAACTTTACTCAATCAAATCATTGCCACCTCGGCGACCAGCCTGGAACCGGAAGGAGTCTTGGACGTGGTTTGTCGTGAATTGGCGGTGGCTTTGGATATAACTCAAGCGACTGTTTCTTTATTTAATCAAACCAAAACTATCCTAGAGGTTGTGGCCGAGCATGATGTAACCGGCCGCAGGCCAAGTATGCTAAATAACATTATTCCGGTTGTCTCTGTCCCCGCCGTGCATTTTCTACTGGCCCATCAAGCTCCTCTGGTAATAGCCGACACCCGAATCGATACCCGTCTGGCCGGCATTGGCGATTTGTTGCGTCAGCGTGGGGTCATCTCATTGCTGGCCTTGCCTCTTGTAGTCGAGGGTGAAGTGATGGGGGTCTTGAGCTTAACAAGTATCGAACCGCATACCTTCTTGCCGGAGGAAGTCAACCTGGCCTGGAGTGTAGCCGATCAGGCGGCTGGCGTTCTGGCTCGCGCCGCTTTGACTCAAACTCGCCAGCGCTTAAGTGCTGCCGTAGAACAAACGGCGGAAAGTGTTATTATCATTGATGCAAACGGACTTATCACCTATGTCAATCCGGCTTTTGAGCGGACTACCGGTTATACCCGTAGCGACGTGATCGGGCAAAATTCTAACCTGCTCAGAAACGGGCAGGAGCAAGATGGCTTATATCAAGAACTTTGGGGTATCATTAGTACCGGAAAAGTTTGGCATGGCCGCTTGGTTAACAAAAAGAAAAATGGCAGCCTCTATACCGCCGAAGCGACGATTACTCCGGTGCGGGGGGAAAATAGAGAAATTACCAGCTTTGTGGAAATTCAGCGCGATGTAACGCATCAATTACAACTGGAAGAGCAACTGCGCCAAACACAGAAGATGGAAGCTATTGGCCGCATGGCCGGCGGAATTGCGCACGATTTCAATAATCTGCTGACGGTTATAACCGGTTATAGCGAGTTATTGCTGGCTCGCTACCTGGGTGCAGGCGACCCCGGTTACGAGGAAGTGGAACAGATTAAAAAAGCAGGAGAGCGGGCTACGGCATTAACCCAACAATTGTTGGCCTTTAGCCGCAAACAACCCCTGCAACCCCAGGTCTTGAACCTTAATAAGGTGATTGACAATATTCAGCCGATGCTGCATCGCTTGGCCGGTAAAGAGGTTAAATTGAGGCTTGACCTTGAACCGAATTTGGCCCAGGTGACAGCCGATCCAGGTCAATTGGAGCAAGTTATCATGAACTTAGTCGTCAATGCCCGTGATGCAATGCCTCTTGGTGGTAAACTGGTTATTGAAACAACTAATGTAGTTTTGAATGAACCTTATGCTGGTCAATCTCCCAAAGTTACACCGGGTCCTTATATCTTGCTGTCTGTGAGTGACACAGGAATGGGCATGGATAAGGAGATCTTGTCTCATATCTTTGAACCCTTCTTTACCACCAAAGACAAAGGTAAAGGTACTGGGTTGGGTCTGGCGACAGTCCACAGTATTGTCACCCAGAATGGCGGTCAGATTTGGGTTGAGAGTGAATTAGGCCGAGGAACCAGATTCAATATTTATCTGCCGCAGGTTCAGGTTTTGACCGAGCCGGCACACCCACAGGCTGAAGAAACAATTTTGGTGGTAGAGGACGAAGTCTCGGCATGAGAAATTACTTGATGGTGCTCACTCTAACAGCGATGCCTGCTTAAAAAACAACTGATCTGCCGCTTTGGTTTTAAAAAGAGAGGACGTGACAGGCCACGCCCCCTCTTTTTTACCCGATCAATTTAGAACTTAGGCTGCAACTACCGGTAAACCGGCCAGGGCCATAGCGATTTCCTCGGCGGGGTACTCGTAGTTTTGGAGTTTGCTGGCCGCATAATCAATGTAGGCTTGCATGTCAAAGTGGCCGTGGCCAGACAGGTTAAACAAAATCACGCGGCTGACGCCCTCTTGTTTGCAGCGCAGAGCTTCTTTGATGGCTCCGGCAATCGCGTGGTTGGCTTCGGGAGCCGGCAGAATGCCTTCGGCCCGGGTAAATTGAACTCCGGCCGCAAAAGCATCGAGCTGCTCAACCGCTGTGGCTTCGATGTGCCCCAACTGCAACAGGTGACTCACCAGCGGAGCCATACCGTGGTAACGCAGACCGCCGGCGTGGATACCAGGCGGCACAAAGGTGCTGCCCAAGGTATGCATTTTGACCAGGGGAGTCAGATGGCCGGTATCGCCAAAATCGTAGGCATAGCGGCCTCTGGTCAAACTGGGACAGGCCGAGGGCTCAATCGCCACGATACGAATATCAGCCTCGCCGCGCAGCTTGCGCCCGATAAAGGGGAAGGTAATCCCTGCAAAGTTGGAGCCACCGCCCGTGCAGCCGACGATCACATCAGGATAGTCGCCGGCCATCTCCATTTGTTCCAGCGTTTCCAACCCGATAACGCTTTGGTGCATCAGCACATGATTCAGCACGCTGCCCAGGCTGTAATTGGTATTCGGGTCCATCGCCGCTACCTCTACCGCTTCGGAGATGGCGATGCCAAGTGAGCCGGTTGAGTCGGGATGTTCGGCCAAAATAGCCCGGCCGGTATTGGTTTCGTTGCTGGGGCTGGCTGTCACCTGAGCGCCGTAAGCTTCAATCAAACCCCGGCGATACGGTTTTTGATCGTAGCTCACCCGTACCATAAACACTTTACATTCCATCCCGTAGAAGGCGCAGGCCATGGCCAGGGCCGACCCCCATTGGCCCGCCCCGGTTTCGGTAGACAGGCGCTTGACTCCTGCTGCTTTGTTATAAAAGGCTTGCGGCACCGCGGTGTTAGGCTTGTGCGAGCCAGCCGGGCTAACCCCCTCATACTTGTAGTAAATCTTAGCGGGCGTGTCCAGCGCTTTTTCCAGCCGGCGGGCCCGGTAGAGCGGCGAGGGTCGCCATTGCTGGTAAACGGAGCGAACCTCGGCAGGAATATCAATGTAGCGTTCGGCGCTGACCTCTTGCAAGATGAGCGCCATGGGAAAGAGGGGAGCCAGGTCATCGGGACCAATGGGCTGGCCGGTGCCGGGGTGCAGCGGCGGCGGCGCGGGTCGGGGCAAATCGGCCTGGATATTGTACCAGGCGCGGGGAATGCGATCCTCAGGCAAAAGATATTTGATCGAGTCCATACAACCTCCTTGTTAAAGACAATAAAAATTTATTAGCGATGTTTCAAAAGCTGTCAGGGCCAGGGGGAGAAAAATGGAGAAAAATAGGGATGTTTTTTATCCCATAGGCGGGGCAGAGTATAGCACGAAGCTCAACCTGCGTCAATCGACCTGGCTGTTATCCGAGTGATAGGGGAAGCTAGGCGACGGGCCAAATTTGTGCTAAAATCTGAAAGAATTTTGAAGATTGGAGCCATCTAAAAATATGACGACAAAATCTGCCTTGACCCGTGTGCCTGGTTTTCGAGCGGTGGGCGTCACCTGTGGGCTAAAGCAATCCAGTAACCCGGATCTGGCCCTGGTATTGGCCGATCAGCCCTGCGCAGCCGCAGCCGTATTTACGGCCAATGTATTTAAAGCCGCCCCGGTGGTGTATGACCAGGCTCTGTTAGCCCGAACAGGCGGCAAACTACAAGCTGTCTTGATTAATGCGGGTAATGCTAATGCTGTAACCGGAGCGCAGGGACTGCGTGATGCCGAGCAAATGGCCCGCTGGACCGAAAGTGCCTGCAACATGCCCGTTGACACGGTTTTTGTGATGAGTACGGGCGTTATCGGCCAGAAGATGCCAATGGAGAAGTTAGAAGTTGGTATTCGTATAGCCAGTGAGGCTATTTATACAGAAGCGGGCCAACAGGGACGCGCTGCCGCCGAGGCAATTATGACCACTGATCTGGTGCCCAAAGAAGCCTTTGTGTCAACGACCATTGAAGGCCATTTGGTGCATATCGGTGGTATGGCCAAGGGCAGCGGCATGATCCACCCCAATCTGGCCACCATGCTGGCCCTGGTGGCGACCGACGCCGCTATTGAGCCTGTCGCTCTGGAAGCGGCGCTCAAACAGGCCGCGGCTTACACCTTTAACCGGATTACAGTAGATGGGGATACCAGCACCAACGACACCCTGCTGGTGTTAGCTTCGGGGGTGGCGGGACACACGCCTATCATTGACTCTCGATCTCCTGGTTTTGAGCCGTTTGTGGCTGCCTTGACCCAGGTGTGCGCCAGCCTGGCCAAAGCCATTGCCCGCGATGGTGAAGGCGCGACCAAGCTGGTGGAGATTACCATCAAAGGCGCGGCCAGCGAAGCCGAAGCCGAAGCCGCCGCCAAAACGGTAGCCACTTCACCGCTCATGAAAACCGCTTTGTTTGGCAATGATCCTAACTGGGGTCGAGCTCTGGCCGCCATTGGTCGCAGCGGGGCCACGGTTGACCCCGCTCGAGTCTCATTACACCTGGGCGATTTTCATCTGGTCGCCCAAGGTGAACCGCTGCCGTTTGACATGGTGGCCGCTCACCACTGGCTGGCTCAAACGGATGAGGTCAAACTGGTGGCCGATTTGGGGGTCGGCCAGGCCGAGGCCACCGTGTGGACCTGTGACTTCTCTTACAAATATGTAGAGATCAATGCCGAATATCACACCTAAAGAGGTTTCGGCTTTTTGGAAAAGTGGGCAACCGTTGCCCAAACAAGCCGCAGCACACAAATAAGTAGGGCCAGGCCGGATACAAACGCTCCTGCCCAAAAACTCCAGGGGCTGAAGGTTAGTTCCACCGAATGCTGCCCCACCGGCAGCACTACTCCCTGCTGGACGACGTTGACTCGCCGCAGCTCCGCCGCTTGCCCGTCAATCTTGGCTTGCCAGCCCGGATAATAAATTTGACTGAAGATCAAAAGTTGCGGCCCGGAGGCATTCACCTCCGCTTTGAGGTAATCAGTCTCAAAATCCACAATGGTTACGGTAGAAGCGGCCGGGTCGGTGGGGGGTAACTCCAGGGGGGCGGGCACAATGGCTGTCCGGCGCAGGTCGAAATCGTCGCTGCCGAGGCGACTGATAGCCTGGCTATCAGCGGCGATGGTTTCCGTGCCTCCGACAAACCAAGCGCGGGGAAAAGGATCGCCCATTTCAAATACCTTGAGCTCACTTTGCTCAAATACCAGAGCCAGGCCCGCATCGGCGATGTCACGCTTGTCTACAATGTAACGCACGCTCATCAACTGCCACAAACGCCAGGCAGGCATTTGCCGCATAAAGGTGTCTACAGCGGTCAGTTGTAACGGGGTGTTGCCGGTCAAATCTTGCAACTGGTAGACCGAGGCCGCGCTGTTGCCTCCGGGCAAGAGTCCACCGCTGACGATGCGAGTGGGAAGATTGCCGGGTGGCAAAGCAGATAGGTCGGTTTGGAGGAATTGAGTGACGCCGTTAGAACTGAAGGGGGGAGGAGTCGCAGGTTTTTCCAAATTGAAGCGCCAGTTGACGGTGAAAAGATTGAAGGCCAGCCAGAACGCGATCAAACCCATACCCCAGGTGCGGCGCAGCCAACGCCGAGGGCGTAGCGTGAGTAGAATCAACATTCCCCCCAAGATAAGTAAACCGAAAAGATGATGCCACAAGACCCCATAAAAGAGATTGACTTCGTCGCCGCGAGCGGTTGAGGCGGCAGAGCCATAAATAAAAAAAGCGGTCAGGGCCAGGGCTACCGCGGCAATCCAGCGCAAACGACGCTCAAACAGGGCATAGGTATGGCGGGTGAATTTTGGGAGCGGACCGGCCAGAACCATCCCCCCGTAGCCGGCCAACACGGCGGCGCTAAAACTGTAAATCAGAAAGGCCCGTTCCTGCTGGCGCACCAGGTCAAAGCCGGGCGTAAGTAGGTAAAAGAGAGGATAGAGAAAAGTGCGTCCGCCAAAAGCCAGCAATAAGCTGACCAGGCCCGCCGCAGCCCAAAAGAAAACATCATCCGATTTTGGATTTTGGATTTTGGATTTTCGATTGGGAGGAATTGCTAGAGCTAAAGCAATTAGCGCCAGTGAAATGATACCGACGTATGGAGGAGAGCCACCAAAAAAGCCAGGGTAGAGGATGGATATCAATTCGTTCAGGGGCAGGCCAGCCGAAACAGCCTGATAGGTGAGATCGGCCCGGAGGGAGTGGGTAATAAATTCGCGGGTGGGCAGGAGTTGCGCGGCGGCGAGACAGGTTCCGAGCACTACGATAAGGAGCCACGGCATTATTGAGCGCAAGAGAGATGAGGCGTAAGATATGATACGTGAGGCGTGACTGTTTGCTGATTTATTGAAACCGTTAAACAAGGCGTAAGCCAGGCTGAGATAGAAGATATAGAGAACGGTTTGGGGATGACCGGCCAGGATGGCCAGAGCGAAGGCGAGCGCGCCCCAATAAGGAGCTGGGGAGCCGAGGAGCAGGGGAGCAAGGGAACGTGAGGGGTGACTACTCGCTGGCTCGTTGCTTCGCTGACTCGCTGCGCTGACGGCCCACATGACCCAGGGCAGCCAGGCGCTGACCTCTAAAATGGTGATCTGTTGCACCGGGAAACCGGTCAGGTAGCCGCCATAGCTAAACACCAGTGAGGCAATGACGCCGCCGAAGCGGGCTCGCCGCAAGGAAACGTCCCTGCGGAGACCCAGGTGACGGGCAAACAAATAGGCGCCCACCGCTGCCAGCGAAAAGTGAGCAATGACCTGTCCCTCCAAAGCCCAGACAGGAAAGCCAAATCCCGACCAGCCCAAGAGCAAACTCTCCAGCACGTGGGGTGGATACAACGCCCCGGATTGAATGTCGGCCAGGGCCGGCTGGCCACCAAAGAGGTAGGGATTCCACAGGGGAATATGGCCGCGGACCCATTCCTGGGCAGCAAAAGCGCGCAGCGGAAAATACTGCTCGGTGAAGTCGCCGGCGGCGATGGCCATGCGGTCGGCGGGGTTAGGGGTGACAAGTCGCCAGAAGAAGAGGCAGGGGAGAAGTATCAAGAGAATGATGAGGGCAATGTCAGGCCATTGTCGATTTCGGCTTGGTTGCGTCACTGTTGGGTGGTCGTTTGGACGAGTCACGATAACTCAATCAAGGAATTAAAAAATCTTTCAAGATAACCCGAGGCTGACCGGTTTCGGTTTTAAACAATTTGCTATCTGAATTGTTTTGCCACTCAAGGATAAGATTATATGCCCCGGTCGATAATTTTGGCAGGGAGAACTGGGTGGTATCCACAACTATCTCATCCTTAAACCAGTATTCGGTTGGGCGCTGACCCCAGACCGGTATCCAGGTGAACTCTGCTATGACAACAGCTTGTTTTTTGTCAACCAGGCTAAGCCTGGGTTGAGCCGCCGGGGGATTATTTACTAATGATTGCCAATGAAAGGTGAGCTGGGCTTGCAGGCCATCGGCGTCCGGCTGCAGGGCCAACTCATATCCTTGTAAGATAGCTAAGCCGCCAAATACTGCCTCAGACTTAATTTGTTGGGTTGAATTATACTTTCGCTGTGTTTTGGTGGAATTTAGCTGGTGGCAAATAGTTTTAGCTTGATTGACTTGAAAGCTATCTTGTATATCAACTGTAGTTAGCTCAACGGTTCTAATGGAGCTGCTGTTCCTAACCGGCCCTGCCAAATTGAGTTGGTATTTACCAGGCCTGAGCGAGGGGGGCGTGTCCAGGCAGAGAGTATCAAGTATTGGCTGGCCCGGTTGAGGCAATTTATCCGGTGAAACTCCGTCGGCATACAGAGAGGCAGGCTCCCTCAAAGCAACATGCCCCTCTGTATCTAAGAATTGGACTTCAGCCTGTGAAGCTGGAAATGGGAGTTTAGCCCCTGACCAGGTTATGAGCAGTTCAATTGTATCGCCGGCCTTATAAATTGAAGTCATGGGCACAGCCTCGACAATTTTCGATAAGTCTGTAGAGGTGAGGGAATCCGGTGACCCAAGCACAGATGGTAGGTTGTTCAGCCTAACAATGCCGCTGTGAGGTTCGCCTGTGGAGGTTGTTGCGGCAGCGCCTTCAGCCGGAAAAGATACCTCTAACCACAGTGGAGCAGTCGAGGATAACCCAAGCGGCCAATCTACCGAAAGACGATCATAAAAGATGTAGTCCTCAGGAATATATTGAGCAGGGAAAGGGTCAGCAGGACCTCCCTCCCAGACTGTCTCGCCGTGTGTATCCAACAAACGTACTAAAGGGGCATAGGTGGCTTCCGTTTCTTCGGCCAACTTGTGCCAGTACAAAACTAGCTGGCCCCCCTTTGGTATTTCACTTTCCCAGGCGTAGCCAAGCCAGCGTATTTCTGAACCATACTGTAAATCAAGCGCCTGGGTTAATTGAGGTGTAGCGACTTTGGTCAGATTAAGAATTTGGCGGCTGGGCGAAAACCAGGCCTGGGTCGCTGCTTTGAGATCGGGCAAAACTAGCTCTGGTTGCCCGCTTGCTTGATAATATTTGGCTCTGTCCAGGTAGCTTTTACTCAGGTCTAGCGGATCGTAAGTAGATAGTCTATAGGGTTTACTATAGAAGCCTGTTTCAGCTAATAACGTCTTTTGATTTTCTGAACGTTCCCAGAGGATCAAGGTAAAGCTAACTAGAAGTAGACTGGTTAAACCCAAAAAGTAGGCAATTGTCCGATCATTTGCCTTGAGCAGTCTTGGAAGGCTCAAATAAGTGAGAAGATAGACCACCCCTGATAAGATTAATATTCCCCCCACGATCAACCACGGGAAAGAGAGTAACCCGTGTTGATCCGTTTGAATGACGAGAGAAAGGTTGCGCCAGGCGCGAGTTTGGTTTTCCAATAGAGTGGTGAATGGATAAAAGTTAGCCTCGCCTATCTTTAAAGTTCCATCTAAAGTTTGCCACCACAGGCCAACGGTCCAGACTACGCCTGGACCGATTACCCACAGCCAACCTAAACTTTGATTCAAAAGGGCACCAATCATGAGGGCAAAAAGGGGTGAAAGAACCAAAAAATATCGATTACCGAATGACGCGCCGGCCCACCAGGCCAGATTAGAACTTACAATGTAAATCAATCCTAACCAAGCCAATCCCATGCTTATAGCCAGCGTTTTATCCTGGCGTGAGAATAAAAATATGCCTACAGGCGCAATCACCAGTATTGGTGCATAAACAAACAAGCCGTGAAAAGGAGAAAACAACATTTCCAAAAGGTGGGGATGCAGCCAATCGAGCTGTCTGGCGTAAGGAGTGGCGGTGAACCTGCCATATAATGCCTGCCACACCAGCATCTGTGGCAGAAAACCTAGCGTCATTCCTATGATTAAGGTAACACTTTGTTTCAGAACTTTGAACCAATTTCGATCTACTACAAAGTTTGCAAATAGAGCCCAGCATGGAATCAAGGCCAACACAAGGTTAAATGTCGCTACCATTCCTAACCATCCCAGTATGATTCCTGATCCCCAATATCCCCACAGAGAGCTTTCTTGTTTCCTAAACCAAAAGAATAGAAAGAACGATGCTAAGAAAATGGCTATGGGATGTGAACTAATTGGGCGCTGGATCGTATAGAAAAGAAGCGGCGTGCCGAGCAAAATGGTAGCAATAGCGAGCCAGGTAACTGTAACCGAGAAATATTGCCGCAGCATAGCTGCTGACAACCCTACTGATAAGGCAATAAATAAAAATGTCGACCAATTAATGAGCAAAAGCTGAATCGGGCTATCGATGCCAGAACCGGCGTTGGGCCAAACTTGAGAAAATAACCAAGATAATGTATAGAAAGGCAGCCAAAATAGGGCTACGCCAAAATTTCGTAATTCACCGACATATCCCGTTGGTGTAAAGAAATAGGGCATATGCAGGGCTTCAAACTCATTAAGCAGAAACAGATCGGTATCATAAAAAACAGTGTGGCCCCAGCCAAGATAGTGATTTTCGTCAGCACCTTGTCGGCGAGCGTGGAGGAATAGAATAATAACACTCAAAAATAGAAACAAACCGATGTAAAATTGCTTACGCGTGAGAGATTTTAGGGAGAAGTACATAACTATGGCTTGATTTTTTGAGTACGCTTCCGGTTAGATGCCCGGTCAAGAGTCAATAAAACAACTTTCATGGCCTGACCACTTCTATGGGTCCAATCGTCACACTGCTCACGTCACTCATCTGGCCATCCACCACCAGGGGCAGATTCACGGCGCTCTCGCCCACGATAAGATAATAACCTACGTCCAGATAATATTGCCCTGGTGGGGCATTGGCAGCTACCGGCACAGTATAACCATCAACCACCACTTCGCCGGGCGCCCAAAGCAGCGTGCTGTAATATTCCAATGGATGGCGATCATAGCCGCCGTGCAAATTCCCGGCGCTATCAACCAGATGATTAAATTGTATAAAGTCGGCCTGAGGCGACTTGTCTGGGAGGGCTTGCCAATACAGAGTGAGAGGTAGAGCCTCGCCGGCTTTGACCTGATTTTGGGGCAGCTTGTAACCTAAAAATTTGAGCTGGTTAGCAAAATTGGTCTCGTTGGGGCTGGCAATATCTGGAATCGTAAAGTTGCGCGGCCACCAGTTCTCAACCGTCAACAGTGGCTCGCTGGTGGTTTCGCCAACAACTTCGTCGCCTTCCTGCAACATCATCCTCAGTTTATAAGTTCCGCTAGGCCAGCGAGAACCAATGACAAAGGTAAAGATATTGGCCTCGCTCCGCTCGGCTGACCACGCTTGACCGCTTTCATCAACCAACTGCAAGTTCAGCCTGGCCTCAGCAATATCAGGTTTTGAGGCGATGATTGAGATAGTGGCCGGGTAACGATATGGCTGGTTTTGGATTTTGGATTTCAGATTTTGGCTTGGCTCGACCATGCCATTGGTTTGCCAGACGGCAAAGTTGATTTGAGTGGAAGCATTTGAGCCGGTTAAGCTTAGGCTATATGGAAGGGGTAACATGGCAGGCTCATTCAAGGAGACCTCGGCCAGGGTGAGCGTAAATTTGGATTCACAACTCTGTGTCCCTACTTCCTTGCACCCTGATTCGCTTACAGGCAGCGGTCCGGCGGCTCCAACCCATTGTACCTGCACCTTATATTCTCCGGCTGGCAGGTTTGGTAAGGGCAACGCCAACCGGTCAAAGACCGAGTCGCCCGGTTCCCAGGCCAGAGTCGGCAGGCGACCCTGCCCGTTGAAGCCCAGCCAGTGTGAGACAATCTGGTCCTGGGTATCGCGCACTGTTAGCTCTAATAGATAATTTTCGTTGATATAAGCCAGAGATCGCCAGGCCAGGTTCAGACGTAGTTGGCCCTGTTCCGGCTGCGGCTCCAACTCATAGCTAACCAATTCTATCGCCTCGCCGAATTTGACCCCGGCCCGATGGGGCA
>CAZRYD010000005.1:13081-18685 GCA_964604225.1 uncultured Caldilineaceae bacterium | reverse complement strand
TCATAGCTAACCAATTCTATCGCCTCGCCGAATTTGACCCCGGCCCGATGGGGCAGCCACTCGGCGGCCTGGGGCAAGGTGCGTAGCGGTAACAAAGAAGGCGCAAAGGTATTGAGCTGGTAAAGATGCATGCCGGTCCAGCCAATCAAGCCGGCAATGAGCAGAGGAAATAGCCAGCGCTGCCAACGTGGCGGAATGGTTGTCGCCAGGCCCCAGACCAGCAAACCGACCACCGCTGCCGCCGCTGGGATAAGAATGTGCCGGCCCTGGGCTGTCTGGCCCAAACGCCGCGACAGGCCAAAGCGAATCAAGGGCAAAATGATGAAGAGAGCGATATGAAAGCTGAGTAATAACAACCACTTCCGAGAGGCTTGATCTACTCGCCACAACCGCCACAGCCCCACCAGGGCCGCAGCCAGAATCAGCCCGATTACCCCATAAACATACGGGGACAAGGGGATGGTATCGCCAATGCGAACTCCCCAAAAGGAGAGAAAGGTTGTCCAAATCCACTCCGGAAAGGTACCAACCCTGGTATTTTCTGGCAGCGTGGTCAAACCAATTTGCCCACCGCTGAAGAAGTTACCCAGCCGGGCCAGGGTAACATCGGTGCCCCCGGTAAATAGAGGCCGCAGCAACCCAGGCACCAGGCCGAGTTCCTTGACTTCGTTGAGGAACCAAAAATTCCACCCAAACCACCAGCTTGAAGCCAATATTGCGCTGCCGCCCACTATGACCATCCGGCGCCACCACCAGCTCCAGTTATACCCCTGTTGTCGAGCCAGTATGGCCAGAGCCAAGCCAACCTCCAGGGGAAGAATGATGGTGGTATATTTGGCTGTAACTGACAGACCTAGCGCCAGACCTACAACCCCATACAACCACAGTTTTTCCGACTGTTTGATGACCCGAACCAGCAGCCAAAAATAAAGCGCCGCCAGTACAGCTACCAACGCATCTTCATTCAAGGCTGAGCTAACAAAAATAAATTGAGGAATAAAAGCCAATAAGGCTGTTGCAATGACGGCCAGCCAGGGCTGCTGTGGAAGTAACTCCCGGACTGTCAGAAAAACCAAGAACAGTGCAGCCAAACTAAACAGAATGGAGAGCCATCGCCCCACATGCAGGGCCAGAATGGGCCCGTAATAGGGCGGATTCTGATCTTCTGTCATTAGATACCAGGCGTCAGCGGTTTGTACATCGATGGCGCGGTAGCGAAAGGAGTCCCAAAAGATTTTAATCGAGGGTGGGCTGGCCAGATCAAGGCCCAACAGGTTGCTCACGCTTACCACACTCAAATGGTACAGGGCCGGCCAATTGGCTTTAGGACCGACCTCGTCTCGCTCATCATAAGTGATAGGTAAGCGTCCCTCGGTGACAATGAACTCAATATAATCGAGGTTGATCCCCTCATCGGGGCCTTTATTAAAGGGAGTGACCTGGCTAAAAAAGAAGGCCAGCACCAGATAAACAATCGCCAGACCTAGCAATGCCAAAGAGTAGCGGTAGCGTATGGCAGAGTGGCTGAAAAACCAGACCTGCTGACGCTCCACTGGTTGGCTGGTTGATGGGTTGAGTTCTTGAGTCGTCGAGTCGCTCATTCCTCAACCTCAAACGAATCCGTCAAAATTGTTCCATCGGGCGAACCGGCGACAGGCAAACGCGTCCCGGTAGCCAAATCATACATTCCTACCACCAAGTCATACCAGCCTGGCTCAACACGTTCCAGCGGGATAGTGAATTCATCTTTGATATTTTCCTCCGCATCCCACAAACTGGTGGGGTACGTGCCGCCGGCAGGTGGGCTATCTTTCTGCGCTACGATTTTTCCGGTGGCATCACGCAAATGAACAAAGGTGGTCCAATCGGTTGGGGTAGGGGCCAAGCTTTTCCAATACAGAGTCAAATACAGCATTTTTGTTTTTTGGGTTAAATCATACCCTTGTAACATTATGACCGGCGGTTCACCCAATTCAACCGCCAGTTTTGTTTGAGGGGCCAAGTTATAGCGATCTATTACTTGGGGCGAGTCGCCAATGAAAATGGAACTAAGCGCAATACTGGTTTCCTCGCTCTTGCGACCTGCGATAAGCAAGGGTAATGGTTGGGCCTGGTCAGCAATGATTTGGTAGCCGCCTAGCCGTAACCAGGCCAGACCGTTGCCCGCCTGAGAGTCTACCGGAATCTCGCGCCGGTCGGCGACAATTTCACCGGGGTACCAAAAAGCAATAGGATACCCCTCTTGCAGTCGCCGGTCAAGGCCGCCCTGCCGATTCTGCGCTGCATCTAGCAAGTGGGTAAAAATAAAATAATCTCCTGGTACTACTTTTAACAATTGCCAGTACAGCGTAAGCGGCAAGCTCTGGCCGGGTTTCACTCGCCGCGTTGGCAGGTCGTAGCCAAGCAGCGCTACTTCATCGTTGATATTCATTTCAAAATGATAAGTTATCGAGGGTATTGCAAAGTTATGAACTCGGGTCTCTTTCGTGGAGACCATTGGCTCATTATCTGGCAAGCTCAAATTTGCCTTGACGGTGAAATAAGGCGCTTCGGCCAGCCAGGTCACATAAAAGGGTGGTTTCACCTGATGCCACGTGCTTCTGACGCCCTGGTAAGCCGAAAACACCGACACCAGCGCCGCCAAACCCCCAAAGACAGCCACCCAGGCGCCGCCCGGTTTAGCGAACCGAACTGGAACCATTAGGGCAGTAAAAAAAATTAAAGTGGGAATAAAGGGGATAAAGAAACGATTGCCATAAGCGTCGCCCCCAAAATTATCGGTGCGCAGTAAAACAAAAATTATGTGGCCGATAATCCCTAACAAGATTAAAGCGCCTTTAATAGCGAGCGGGTGATCCCGTGTTTTAGCTACTTGAATCAGCCCTATCAGGGCCAAAATTAACAAAGGGCAGTAACCTAACAATCCATGATCGCCGACCAAACTGCGAAAGGCGTATAATAGTCCATTTTCGGGTGGATGCTGCCCCGCTAAGGTCCCCGCAAATGGGGAACCGGGATACTCGTATCCCTGACCGGAAAAGTAAGGGAGTAACAAGCCACCCGTAATCTGGTAATTGAAAATAAGAGTCGCCAGACCAGGGATTAAGGCCCCGCCGACAAAAAATGAAACATCTCGCCGCTGATCGAGCCAAGCCATAACCAGAAGGGCAAAAGCCAAAAAGGCTGAAGTCAGATCAAACATTACGGCCGTCCCGGCTAATAATCCGGCCGCCAGAAGATGAAAGCGTCTCGGCTTGATGCCGACGAGTAGGTAAAAGCTAACAAATAGGACCGCCGCCGCCGGCAAATGATGGTTGAAGATTAGGCTGTACGGCCAGACGATTGTCCCAAAATAAAGTAAGCCGGTCAAGGCCAAAGCCCACCCCACCGAATGGGTATATTGCTGCCCCAGTTGATAGAAGAGAGCTGCCATCAATGCTGCGGGAATGCCATCCATCAGTACTGTTAGCCAGTAATAAACACATAACATACCCGGCTGGCAGCCATTGATGGCCAGAGTTGCGCCCAAGCCGTAGTGCAGTACGACATAGGGAATTGCGGCTATGGCTGCGAATAGAGGGGGCTTATCAGAATAGTAATGTCCGTCTAATAGCAGTTTATCGCCGGTTTCGTGACCGTAGGGCGAAGCGTCAATCCGCCACGTTCCCCGTTCCACCACTGATTCGATGGCCGCCAGGCGCGAGGACTCATTCCAAGAGCCATGGATTGTTTTGGTTTGCAGCAGCCCCACCGCCAGAACCACCAAGAAAACGGCCAGGTTGTTCCAGCGAGAGAATGGTTTGTTCTTTATTACCATCAATCATGCCCAAATTTGGTCAAAAGCACACTGTTATCGCCACTTCCCGGTACGGTCAGGCGGGTCCCTGTCTTCGCGTCGTATAACCCCACCACCAGTTGAGACAACGCCGGCTTCACTGCTGACGGCACATCAAGAGTAAAAGTATCGGGAATAACCTCCCCCTTATCCCAGAGTGAGGTTGGATATTTGCCCGCCGCCGGCGGGCTATCAAGCTGGGCCACTATGGCGCCGGCCTGATCACGAATATGTACAAAGACGGTATAGTCAATGTTTGTCTGCGCCACACTTTGCCAATATAACTTCAATTGGATCGCCCTTTCTTGCAGCTTCAAATCATAGCCTCGCAAAGCGATGATCTCCCCCAAATTGACGTTCAAAGGGTGTTCCGGCGAAAAAATTGGGGTCACTACTCCAGGGGGAGGACCTCCGATTTTAATCGGGCCGATGACCACACTCGTTTCAGCAAGAGGGTGACCAGCCTGCATCAAAGGAAGCGAAACGGCCTGCCCATTTTCCACATGATACCAACCCAGGCGTACCGAATATACGCCCGCTGGAGCGTTAGCCGCAACCGGTACAGCAAAACCATCATCTACAATTTCACCCGGCACCCATAGATAAGTAGGATAGTTTTCACGCGGAAAGCGGTCGTAGCCGCCTCGTCGCTGTAAGCCAGCGTCAAGGAGTTGGACAAAAATGGTATAATCTTCACGCATTTGGGTCAAACCGCGCCAGTATAACACCAGCGGGATTCCGCTGCCGGCCTCTGCTCGACGATCCGGCAAATCATAGCCCAGCAACTCAATTTTATTGGCAAAATTGGCCTGTACCGGATACATCATAGCCGGCGGGCTAAAATTACGAGAGAAATTTTCTACTCTCAAGCTCCCCCTGCTCTCCCGGTTATCAACTTGCAGGTGATAATTACCCGAAGGCCAAGCATAATCGACTATAAAAAGTTGTAAATATCCTGATGTGCTTGTAGGTGAGTATACCTGCCCGGTTGGCCCCATGAGTGACACCATGCCCCCTTCAGCCCAAGTAACCGGGATGGTTGAGCGGTAACGATAGGTAGGGATATTATCCCTCACTACCTTGCCTTGCTGCCACAGGGTCACCTGAGGCCAGGCTGGCGCAGTTTTCGATTCAACGCGGGTCAAAACGATAGTTTCCCCTTGAGATGAGGGTAAAGGTTTGTCCCAACCGAGTAAACGTAGCTGCAAGTTGTACTCGCCAGGCGCTAACCCGGCCAGTGGAATAAAAAGAGTATCACGCACCTGATCACCTGGCTGCCAGGCTCGTACTGGAAAACGGCCATTGGCCGGATGGCTCTGCCAGTGTAATCGAGTTTGCCCCTGCTGATCAATCAAAGTGATTTCGGTACGATAATCTTCCCAGGCTTGGGCCAGGCTGTGCCAGAGCAAATCAACCTGCAGGGTAGCTCCATTATCTGTCAGTTGGGTTTGATAGCCGATTAACTCTAATAGGTTGCCAAAATTAACCTGGGTCGAGTGTTCAACCTGCATTTGAGGTGCTGGCGTGGTACGGACTGGCAAGGGCGGTGGGTAAGCCCACCCCAGGTAAAACAGATGGCTCATACCCCAGGCCAGCATAAGTCCACCGGTGATTAGAGCCACCCAGTTACGCCGCTGAGGCCGAAACCAGGCCAGCCAGCCGGCCATTAACAAAACCACAATAACCGGCCCGGCAGGAAATAGCACGTGACGTCCTTGAGCCGCATCATTCAAACGATTTGATAAGGCAAAACGAAGCAAGGGGATGGG
>CAZRYD010000005.1:6570-12981 GCA_964604225.1 uncultured Caldilineaceae bacterium | reverse complement strand
AGTCGGGCGGTTGTTGGATTATCATCTACGCTGGCGCCGGGTAAAAGTGGTTTGATGAGGCCCAGCACCGGCCCCAACTCAGCGACTTGATTAAAATGCCACCAGACCCAACCCACCCACCAGCTAACAGCCAGGGTTAGCGAACCGGCCCAAGCCACATTCCCCAGTAGCCAATTCCGCCAACTCCATCTTTGCCGGCGAGCGATCCACGCGCTTACAACCAGTAGTCCAACCACTGCCGGAATAGCCGTATATTTGGCCACAATAGCCAGACCTACGGTTACACCCAGGCCGGTAAAAAGCAGGTAATATATGCCGTTGCCAGACTTTTGACCGCCAGCCGTGGCTAGCTGATGGCTGACGGTGGACCGCTGGATCAGGCGAACCAACAGCAGCAAAGAGAGCGCCAGGCAGAAGCCCATCATTGTGTCGTCGCTGAGTACAGCGTGAGTAAATAAAAAACGGGGCATGAAGACCAGCAGGGCTGTCGTACCCACGGCCAGGGTCGAGTGTCCCGGCCACACGGTCAAACAGAGAAAGTAGGTAACTATTAACGTTCCGGCTCCCAAAGCTAACGAGACCCACCGCCCCATTTGCCAAAGGGCATATACGCCCCGGTAGGGTGGGCGCTCATCTTCAGTCCGAACCAGTGTGGCACGTGGCAGAATAGGATCGATCAGTTGGCGGGTTGCCGGCTGCCAGGTAACTTTTAATTCGGGCGGCGAGGTCAGGTCAATGGGCGTGGCGACCAGCCCGGCCACCAGGTGGTAGAGGGGTTGCCAGTCGGCTTTGACCCCCGCTTCAAGTTTTTCCGAGAGCGTAGCCGGCAAGCGCCGATGTTTGGCGATAAAGAGAATATACTGATAGTTGATGTACTCATCCGGTCCCTTGCTGAAGGGAATGGCATAACTATAAGCTGAGGCTAAAATAAGATAGAGCGTCAGTAATAGGATCAAACCGCTGTATTGATAAAGGTTTTGGCGTTTCATTAACACCATTATCTGAACCCTATTTATTGCTGACCGTAGGGGCAATCCCGTAGCTCATCCTGTTGAAACATCTATAACCAAACCAAATTGTGATTTGGCAGAATTTATGGGCTATCTACTCTTATTGTTTTGGTCAATACTATTTCACTGTTTGGATTTCCGGGCACGGCCAGGCGCAGGCCGGTTTGAAAATCATACATTCCTACCACCAAATCATACCGGCCTGGCGTAACATTTTCCAGGGAAATAGTGATCTCGTCTTTGATGATTTCATTCGCATCCCACAGGCTGGTGGGGTACGCTCCGCCGGTAGGCGGGCTATCCTTTTGCGCCACCGTTTCTCCGGCAGCGTTGCGTAAATGGGCAAAAACGGTATAGTCGATTGCCGGTGCAGTCAGGGCTTGCCAATAGAGTGTCAGATGTAGCGGCTTAGAGGATTGGAGAAGGAGAGGATCGGCAGAGGCTTCACCAGTGGTCGGCTGGCTGACTGGCTGACCGGCCAAATCAAAGCCCAACAATTTTATTTGCTCTCCCAATGTAACATTTACCTCAGTCTGCGGGGTGACGGTGGCTACGGTGACTCCTGGCGGCGGCCCGCCCACCTTAATCGGACCAATCGTTACCGCCGTTGAGTCGCTCGGCTCGCCGGTTTCGGGCTTGAGGATAGCCAACGAGTCGGCTTGTTCCCCTACCCGTCGATACCAGCCCAGGCTCAAATTGTAAACACCGGGCGGTGCAGCAGCATCAACAGGGACGGCAAAGCCATCGATCACAATCTCGCCGGGCGCCCAGAGCAGGGTGCTGTAGTTCTCTTTGGCCCGGCGGTCGTATCCGCCCCAAGCCATCCCTTGATTATCCAGCAATCGTTCAAAAATGACAAAATCCTCGCCCATCCAGCGCAGCCCCTGCCAATAAAGGGTGACGGGCAAGCCCTCTCCCGGCTGAACCCGGCGAGTTGGCAAGTCATAACCCAGCAATTTGACCTGACCGGCAAAGTTGACTTCCAGAGGATGGGTGATGGCTGGCCGCTGAAAATTGCGATCATTTGCCGCAACCCGCAATACCACCTCATCACCAGCCTGCCAGCGATATGCCCCGGCCGGCCAATCCGGGCCGATCAGAAAATTAGCCCAATACTCGCCCGCAGAGACAGGAGAGTGCGCTAGACCATCGGGACCGACGAGTTGGCGAGCGGCGGTATCTTTATCGGCTGGAAACGTAAATTGCGCTGTTTCCCGTTCGGACAGGGTTAGGGTATGCCGGATAATCTGTCCCTGCTGCCATAAAATCCAGCCGTCTCCAGCACTGAATTGAGTTGGCTCGTCCAGGGTATAGGTCGGAAGGGATTGCCAGGGGATGATCTCACCGGCCTCGCCCATAACCCGCCACCGAACTTGATACTCCCCGGCAGCCAACCCCAGGAGTGGCAGCCAGCCCTCATCCTGGATGGTATCACCCGGTTCCCAGACGCGGGTGGGATAGTGGGCCTGAGTCTGGTAAGCCAGCCAACTGGCCCGGGTTTCACCCTGGGCATCCAGCAGCGCCAACTCCATTTGATAATCCTCCGGAGTCGGTTCAGAGCCGCCCCGCCACAAAATGGTGACCTGCAAAGCAGTCGGAGATGGGGTGCTGACGAGAGACGCACCCCAACCACTCTGGTCAGCAGGTGTCACTGTAGCGCCGACGACAATGGCTCCACCGGGTAAGGTTAGTGAGGCTGAGGGGGCGGCTTCTGCCGTGTTGGCTGTTGTTCGCACCGGCAGCAGGGGCGGATAGCCAAGCCACAGGGAGAAAAGTTGGCTGAGTGCGCCGATCAAGAGCAGGCCAAGCCAAGCTTGAAAAGTGAAATGTGAGACATAAGACGTGATACGTGAAGCGTGATACGTGATGTAAGATAAACCCCAGACCAACAAAATAGCGATGGCGGGTCCGGCCAGGAAAAGAACGTGCCGTCCCTGGACCGCTTCGAGGGCATCCCGCGCCCCGAAGAGACGAACGAGCATAAAGGGCAAGGCGAGCAAGCAGTGGAGCAACAGCAAAGAGACAAGGCGGCGAGAAAGCGAGGCGGCTGGGATAGTCCGCCACCAGATGATAAGCCCTATAATGGCTACGAGGGCGATCAGCGTCATTAGCCCCACAAACCAGTTAAGCGGGGAGGGCCGGGTGGCGGGATTACTCCAAAAGGTGATAAAAAATTCGCTGATGAGCTGCCAGGCTGAGTAGTGCTGCTGGTCGATGTGGGCCGGCGGCGGAGCTTGACCACCGCTCAAGGCGGCAAAAATTTGCTCTACGGTGCGGTCGCTGCCATCGCCGCGCAGCAGTGGGGCCACAGTACCCAAAACCGGGCCATAGGTTTCGATCTCGTTAAAATTGACCAGCAGGTAGCCAAACCAGCCACTGGTGACAAGAATAAAGGCGAGGAGGGCCTGTCCCAGCTTGAGCAGGGGGGCAGAGGAGCGGGGGCGCAGGGGAGAATTTATACGCTCACCCTTGTCGCCGGGCGAAGCCTCCCATAAGGACTGTACCTCTGCTCCCCTACTGAAAGCCAACAACACAATCTCCAGTGGCAGCAGGGCGGCTAAATATTTGGTCAGCAGGACCAATCCGGCCAGCCCGCCCAAGACCCAAAAGCTCCAGCGTGGATAATACCCTTTGGCCACCCGAACGGCCAACCATAAGAACAGCGAGGCCAGCAGCAGGGTCAGACTGTCGTAATTAAATAACATGCCGGTAAAGAGAAAGCGAGGAATGAAGGCGAGAAAGGCCACACAGATCACGGCCAGTGTTTGGGGGGACGGAAGGCGAGAAACCTGCTCCCCTGCTCCCCTGCCGCTACTAAAAACTTCCAAAGCTAACTTATAGGTCACCAACAGCGTGCCCAGGCTGAAAGCGATGGACAGAAACCGGCCCAGATGCCAGACCAGAATTTCTTGCTGCCAGGGAAACAGTTCATCTTCGGTGTGCAGAATGGCTTCGAAAGTTGGAGCCGGAATGATTTGGCGGCGGATGTGGCTGGGGTCGGCGCGGTATTTGAAGGTTGGCGGGCCGGCAGTGTCAACCCAGGCCGTGACGGCGGCAGCAGAGAGATGGTAGAGGGGCGGCCAGTCAGACTTGTAACCGGCAGTCTTGCGCTCGGTGGGATTGAGGGGTAGCCGGCCATGTTGGGCAATAAATTGAGCGTACCAATAGTGGGCCCATTCGTCGGCGCCCCGGCCAATAGGCGTAATGACGCTGTAAATTGTGGCCAAGACCAGGTAAAGCGTTAAGACGAGGGTTAACCGGCCTTTGACGTTAAAACGTTTAAGGTCGGAACGTTCGCCCCTGAAACGTTCAAGGGATGGTAACATTGGTCAGGTTAACCTCATTGGCCGGGTGGCCGGGTACAGGTAAGCGCTGGCCCATGTAAAAATCGTATAGACCGGCCACAAGTCGATAAGTTCCGGTGGACAGTTCAGCCGGCAAGGGCACGGTAATTTTGTCGGCGATAATTTCACCCGGGTCCCATAAGCTGGTAGGATAGGCTCCGTCCAGAGGCGGTTGGTCTTTCTGGGCCACAGTTTCGCCGGCAGCGTTGCGTAGGTGTACAAAGGTAGTGTAATCAACCGTCAGGGGCGACTCCGAACGCCAATACAAGGTTATTGACAATTGACAATTGGCTGCTGACTGTTGACAGTTATCCCAGGCGGCCTCAGCCAGATCATAGCCCAGGAACATCAGGTTGGGGGTGTCGCCAAAAGGCTGATTGACCACAGTTTGAGGACTGGCCGCAGGGCGAGTTGCGCCGGGCGGTGGACCGCCCACTTTGATTGGGCCAATCCTGATGCTGGTCGCGTCTATGGGCTGGTCGGCCTGCACCAATGGCAGCGAAACAGCCTGCTGGTCGACTTGTTTATACAAGCCGACGTTGAGGTAGTAAACGCCGTTGGGCGCGTGGGAGTCAACCGGCACACCAAAGGAATCGGTCACAATTTCGCCGGGGGCCCAATAGATGGTGCGGTAGCCTTCCTGGGGTAGGCGGTCACGCCCACCATAAACGCTTTGTCCGGTGTCGCCAGTTGGGCCGGGCTGGGCCAAAATAAGCTTGCTGAAGATGGTGTAATCGGCGCCCAGCCAATCCAGGCCCTGCCAATACAGGGTCAGTGGAATGCCGCCGCCCGGCTCGACCCGGTTTGCGCCCAGGTCATAGCCCAGCAGTTTGACCTGATTGGCAAAGTTAGCCTCGACCCAGACTACCCCCCCTACTCCCCCCCTGCCAGGGGGGGACTGAGGGGGGGTAAATTGGCGCTGCCAGCGGTCGACCACCGTTAAGATAGTATTAGAGTTGACCTGCTGCTTGTTGGCCGTGGGCGAGGTCAGCCTGACTTGCAGATGATAAGCGCCGCTGGGCCAATCGGGGCCGACAATGAACAGGGCCGTATTGTTTAGCTCCCGCAGCGGGGCAAAGATTTTGGTGGGGTCAGGGCCGACGATACTGACGGCCCGCTGCTGGTCGGGTAACAAGGGGCTGAGTGTGACCAAAACCGTTTCGCGGTAATGAAATTCTTGTGGGCCGGTCAAGGCCCGGCCGTTTTGCCAGACCGAGTAACCGGCGGCAGCGATGGCTTGATCGGTAAAGACCAGGCTGCTGTTAAAAGTGCGCAGACCTGTGTCGGGCAGGGTCAGGTCGGTCAGGGTCACGGGGGCTGTCTCGGCCTCGCGGGGATAGCTCTGGCTGGTCGGGATAAGTTTGAGGCGAAGTTGGTACGGTCCCGGCGCGAGTCCGGCCAGGGGCAGCCAGACGGCGTCGCGGACGATGTCACCCACATCCCAGGCTCGGGTCGGGTAACGGCCGCCGGCGGAATAGCCCAGCCACTGGGCCTGAGGTTCTCCTGCGGCATCCAGCAGGCTGACTTCGGTTAAATAATCAACCGGGCTGACGGCTGCAGCCTGCCAGAGGAGATCGAGGTGCAGCACATGCCCGTCGGACTCAAGCCGGCTGGTGTAGCCCACCAGGGTGACATATTTGTTGAGCGGCTGGTTGAGGGGCCGGCTGGCCTGAGCTTTAGCCGCCGGCAGGGTTGAGACCGGTAGCGGCGGGTTGTAGGCCCAGGTCATGACCCATAGATGGGCCAGGCTCCAGATGAAGAGAAATAGAGCCGGGAAAAAGGGTATAAATCCCAAGAGGTAATGCCTGAGGCGCAAAGTGAAAGGGGTGCCAAAAGGAAGCCTGGTACTGATATGTGAGGCGTGCTGTGTAAAATTCAATAACCCCCAGACCAGGAGAATGGCGAAGGCAGGAGCGGCGGGAAAGAGGAGGTGACGGCCTTGGGCGGTATCGGCCAGGCTAAAGGTGACGGCGTAACGAAGCAAGGGGAGGATAAGGGGGATCAGGAGGTGGAGCAGGAGTAGGGAGTAGGGAGTAAGGAGTAAGGAGTAAGGAGTA
>CAZRYD010000005.1:3767-6470 GCA_964604225.1 uncultured Caldilineaceae bacterium | reverse complement strand
GCGGTCGGCGGTCGGCGGTCACTAATCGAATAAGGCCAATGGCGGCCAACAGGCACAGGGCCAAGGCAATGAGCAGGGCAGTGGAGGCCAGCGGCTGGACATTTTCGATGCCGACCAGCCAGAAAGTGCGAAAGAAAATTTTGGCCCACTCCCAGGGCGGGCCGGACTCTAAATTCTCGATAGCGCCGGTAAAACCGGCCTGGCCGCCGGTCATAAAACTCAACAACTGGTTGGTGGTGGCGTCGCTGGAGTCGGCGGCAATGAGGGGTCGCAGCAGGCCCACCCACGGCCCGTCCTGGGCGACGGTATTGAATTGATAGACGACAAAACCGAACCAAAAGCTGATGACGACCAGCGTGGTCGCCAGCGCCGTCAAGGTCAGGCGCAGCCACGTGGGACGAGGCCAGCCTTGGGCCCGACCAATCAACCACAAGCCGATGATGATTTCTAGCGGTAAAATCAGGGCGCTGAGCTTGGTCAGAATCGCCAACCCGGCGAAGAGGCCGAGGAGGACAGCGTAGTGCGTAAGGCGTGGGGCGTAGTGCGTAGAGGGTGCGGTGTTCATTCGCCGTTCGCCACCTGTGGGCGCCGCCTCTGATGGCAGGCCATGCGCCATGCGCAGCAGCGCCCACAGAAAGAGGGCGATAAAGCAGGCGGCGGTGGTTTCGTAGTTGAGCATCGAGCCGGTCAAGCCAAACCGGGGAATGAAGGCCACAACGGCGGCTGCGCCGAGGGCAAGCAACCAAACCCCCTCCCCTCCCCTCCCCCTCTTAAAGGGAGGGAGTGAAGAGAACGCCTCACGAGCGATAAAAAAAGTAAGCGCGACGGTGGCTGCGCCAAAGAGAATGGCCACCCAGCGACCGGTCTGCCAGCGCAAGATTTCGGCGTGGTAGGGCCAGCCCTCGTCTTCGGTGTTGTAGAGACCCCAGGCGTGGCGGGTGCGTTCGATCAATTGGCGGCGGGGGTGGTCGCTGACCCGCTTGAGGAAAGGCGGACCGGTCGGGTCAACCAGAGCGGCGGGTAAGGCCGCCAGCAGATGGTACAGCGGCGGCTGGTCGGATTTGTAGCTGGCCTGGCTGCGTTCCTCATTATTCAGCGGCAGGCGGCCATGCTCGGCGATAAAACGGACGTATTCGTAGTGGGCCAGTTCGTCGGGGCCGGTGGTCAGGGGAGCGAGGGCCGAGAAAGCTAGGGCGACGTTGAGATAGAGAACGAGGAGGAAGGCCAGGGAGAGGGTTTGAATAGTGAATGGTGAATGGTGAATGGTGAATGGTGAATGGTTTTTATCAGAGGAACTTGGGAGAGCTGAATTTTGAGGGGTAGGGGCGGGATTTTGATTTTTGGCTTGGATCGAGTTTTGTGTCATTAGTCTGTACGGCGGTCCGCCGTCGGCGGTCGCTAGCGGCACAACAAAGGCCGGCGCAGGCCGACCTGATTGGGAAAACCTTGAGCTAGGCGCATTATATCACCGGGCCGAAGGCTGGCAAAATGAAGAGACGACCGCCTTTTGGGGGTCGCCTCTTCATTTTTATCGATTATGAGCCAACAACTTAAGTTATTTGATAATGATTGGCAAATAAACCTGGTTAGACTCGCCCGCACCAATCCTGACTTCACCGCTATCGCGCTGGATTATTTGCTGTAAAGCAGAGGTGACAAAATCACGGCCGGATACATCATTGAGCTCGGCTTCGGCGAGGGTGAGTGGCGCACGACTACCATCGGTGGCGTTGGACGCGATCCGCAAGCTAATGGTTGCCAGAGCGCCACTCCCGCTAACCGGTATATCGTCGGCCAGGGCGATGTAGAGCAAACCAGCGCCATCGTCGTGGAACTGTATAGCAAAACCCGTCGCCAGGCCTGTTACAGCTACATTAGTAATACTTTCAACTACCGATAGATCATAAGCAATAACAAACTTGCCCCCGGCCCAACCAGACAGATTCTGAGCGCGCAGGGTGGTGGCAACCACCTGGCCCGGCTGTCCGTTGACATCATCCAGGTCAAGCTGGACAGGTCCAGCAGCGGCCTGCAAACTGCTGCCTGTTACAGGTAAAGGAGGCCAATTGCCGTGAACAGCATAGTAGAAAATCATGGAGGCATCGGCGGCATCGACTCGGCCATTCCCATTGACATCACCTGCCTGAAGTTGCTGGGCAGTCGGATTCAGCTTGTGGCTGGCAATTTGCAAGGCAATGTAAGCGTCAACTGCCTCGATCACACCATTGCCGTTCAGATCACCCAAGACATAAGTGTTGGCGACATAGAAGGTCCCATCCTGCAAATTCAAGGGGATAGGGTTGAATAAGTCAGCGGGGGTGTAAATGGTTGAACCGCCAACGCCGGTGATAAATTCACGCAGGTTTAGCGGAGTTTCAACACCACTCGACCCTACGACTCGCACTTTTAGCCAGAAGAGTGAACCATCACCTCGAAGCATTGGCGCCGAACCAGCGATCACCGATATCCTGGCCCGACTATAGCCCGAGAAATCTGAGAGGCTATAGGCCCACTGATACCCCGCCGAAAGCGGCGTGGCCTGGATACTTAGTGGTTCTAAAACCGTCCGGTCAAAATCGAGCCAGATGTCGCTGGCGGCAATGCGTAGTCCGGTGGCGTTGCGGATATTGACCGGCACAATTGCGGTTTGGCCGGGTGCGGCCCAGATATCGGGTATCCATAAGGCTACCTGGCCAAACGTAG
>CAZRYD010000005.1:0-3667 GCA_964604225.1 uncultured Caldilineaceae bacterium | reverse complement strand
GCGCTGAGGGTCAGTACTGACGGCGGAGCTGGATTGAGGGTCAGCGTTACATTGATAAGCTGAGGGCTGCCCTGCGCCCCCTCACTGGTTACGGTGATCTGGCCGTGATATGTGCCGGCAGCTAGACCATTGGTATCCACCGAAACTAGTACAGTAGCCGGAGCTGTACCACTAATCTTGCTTAGGCTGAGCCAGCTCAAGTTCTCGCTGGCCGTCCAGTTGAGGGTGCCCAAGCCAACATTGCCGATAGAAAAGGTCTGTCCGGTTGGGTTACTACCACCCTGAGTAGCGTTAAAACTCAACGTGGTTGGAGCGACTTGCAATACCAGGGAAGACTCATCCCCCGTAGCCTCGTAGGCACCCATATCACAGGCTGCATAGTTGTCGCCGTCGCCATCCAGAGGACGTGCCTGACCCCGCTGATCTGTCGTAATAGCCGTCCCCGAATAATCGGTACAACGATTCGAGGGAATTATATCAATTACGGGGCTGTGAGGCAGTAGAGCCTGGGTAGGGGTAGAGCCGCCATTATTCTGTAATGGGCCTAGCAAGGGGTCCAAATTGGACAGGTCGCCAAGAGCCGAGAGACCACAGGAACTATCACTATCGAGGTTGTAGCCAAGTGAGTTAAGAGCGCCTCCATTTTCGCAGTTATTGCCACTGTTTTGAGAAGCTAAAATGCTGTTCTTTAAGCTTGTAGTGCTATAAGACGGATTAACAATACCACCACCGTTGCCATTAGCACTGTTATGGCTGATGGTGCTATTGCTGACGGTAAGAAAAGCACTACTGCCAGAATTAAAAATACCACCACCATCGCCATAGGCGCTGTTGTAACTAACGGTGCTGTTGAGGAGAATGACTGTTCTCCAACTAAAGATACCGCCGCCATTGCCAGCACCGGTATTGTTGGTAGTGTTATAGCTAATGGTGCTGTTACTGACTTTCAGCAAGGCGTCACCGTTAGAGGGTTGTATAAAGATACCGCCGCCGTTAGGCGCGCTATTACCGCTAATCGTGCTGTTGTTCACGTAAACCGTACCAAAAGAGATACTGAGTCCTCCCCCATTTTGGGTTGCCTGGTTATTATTGATAGCACTGTTGTTTAGGGTTAGCACAGTACCGCTACCGTTGACATAGATACCCCCATTTCCATTGGTAATTGACATATGGGAGATAGTCACATTGGCATTTGAATTGATATTAAATACTGGACCGGCTTTGTTACCATCAACAATGGCACTGTCAACTCCGGAGCCTTGCAGGAAAAGTTTTTTGCTGCTAATCGTCACATTTTCAATATACCGGCCCGGAGCCAGCACAATTGTATCATTAGCGGACGCTTTGCCAACGGCTGCGCTAATGGTTCGGCAGGCAGTGGTTGGTAAGAGACACGTATTATTATCGTTTCCTGTCGACGATACATACCAGATCCGATTATCGATGATAGTGACCGTTGTGGTAGCTGTGGCAGTAGTGGCCGAATTGCTGGCCGTGACAACGGCGGTATAGGTTCCAGTGGCTGGATAGGTATGGGTTACAACTGGTCCGCTGCCGGTCGCTCCATCACCAAAAGTCCAGTTATAGACGACATTGCTGCCGGCTGTCACGGAGGCTGTAAAACTTGTTGGGTCGCCTACCTCGGTTGGACTACTATTTGTTGCCGTCAGCCCAGCGATTGGAACTTCGTAGGCCGTAATATAACCGGCTCGGCTGAAGGTGGCCGAGGTGGTCGCTTTGCTGGCGATCAGAGTCACGGTGTAGGGTCTTGCTTGGGTATAAGAATGGACAGGATTCCGGGCGGTGCTATAAGCCCCATCACCAAAATCCCAATAATAGCTGGTTGCATTCAGCGAATTATTGGTAAAGTAAACCTGTAAGGGGATGGTCCCGGTTAAGGGGGCAGCAGTAAAATCAACAGCAAGCGGATTGTAGATAAGCGTTACCGCATTACTCGAAGGTAACTCAAAGGGAGGATAGCCTTCACCTCCAATCTGAGCCTTGTTGACAATGAAGGTTCCGTCGATGAGAGGTGTATTGACGGTGACAACTAGGGTACGGCTAATTGATGTACTGGCGGGTATAGCTAAACCACTCCAGACCACCTCCTCATTATTGAATGCCCCACCATCACTGGCTGAAGCGAGGGTGACATTGCTATCCAGCGTGTCTGTCACTGTCACGTTATTAGCAGTTAAATTGCCTGTATTACTGATGTAGAGGGTATAGGTTAAGCGTTGTCCAGGCGCAGTCTGTTCACTACTTACCTGTTGGTGGGACGAACTCCATAACACGCTCGGTCCAACTGTAATGGTGACGGGAGTTGTTTCGGTTACTACGCCCCCCCAACCGATAACGGTAGCGGTGTTTGGTATTTTGAGGCCGACCGGTAAGCCGGGATTGACCGTAGCATTATAGGTGATGGTCTGCACCTTGGAGGTCGACAATGTCCCTCGCCAGGTCAAGAGATTGCTGACAACAGCCACCGACCCCAGATTGGTCTGAGCATAGCCCCCCCAGGTTACTTCGGGCGGCAACTGGTCTGTAACGGACACGCCGGCAGCCGTTGTGCCGCCCAGATTGGCTACCGTTAAAGTGTAAGTCAAAATTTCGCCGGGGGCTACCGTGTCAGGCTGAACCGTTTGAGCCAGAGAAACATTATACGGCAGCGCTTCATCTGCCCCAAGGTCGATAGACGCACCAAAAATGCGTGAGTCACCATCAAGGTCGGTGGCCGGTATATCGGGTTGGGTAGTATTGCCGGCATTAATCACTGGCGAATCAGGGGATACGTGATAGTCATTTCGAGCCGGGTCTGCAAACATCGGATCGGCCGAAAAATTGCCCGAGGCTAAATTGAAATCGCCATCCTCAATATTGCTGTATTGGATCTGGCTGGTGGTCCATCCGGGTGACCAGCTCGCGTACAAATCGTCGGCATTGGGATTCCACACCAGGGTATTAATAACAAACGGGGTGACGCGGGTGCTCGCATAGGTAGCATTCTCGTGCCAGTAGACACCATAAGCCGTATTATGGGCGATTGTATTATTGACTAAACGGAAGCTGCCGCCAGTACCGGCTGGCCCTCCTGCGCCCCAATATAGCCCCCCTTGTTGGTTATGAGCGATGACATTGTTATAGAGATTGGCATTGACGCGAGCGCCATTAATTCCCGGCGTCCAGTAGACGCCCCAACCCCCATTGCCCTCAATCCGGTTACGTTCCAATCGTGGATTGGCCTGCCCCTGATAACTGGCCGTCAGATAGATTCCATGGCTGCCGTTGTTGGCGATTAAAGTATCGCTGATGACGGGCGCGGCTGTGCCAGGCAGGCCGCCGGTGCCTACTCCTTCGATCCAGATGCCCTGAGTCCCATTATTGTAACTGGCACTCTGCAAGATGAGTGGGGCGGCGCTGGAGTTGGTGTAATAGGGTCGAATATAGAAACCGGTCTGGGTGTTGTCGTGGGCCAACACTTCGATCAACCGCGGGTTGGCAATGCCGGCTGAAAGATAGACACCTGTTTCGATAATGACGCCGTGGGTGTTGGCCTGGGTACGAATATTAGAGATAGTTGGTTCGACGGTAACCCCGCCTGAGGCAAAAATACGGACTCCAGCACTACCGTTTTGAAGAGTGAAGTTGCTCACGACAGTATTACTAA
>CAZRYD010000004.1:0-56523 GCA_964604225.1 uncultured Caldilineaceae bacterium | reverse complement strand
GTGTAACACTCGGAATGACACAGGCAGCCGTCTCTTATTTCCAGTAAACTACCTTGATTCGCGAAATTCGCAGCTAATACTCAGATTTTCTGAGAATGATTACAACCCTATCTCCCATATAAAAGCCGTTCCAAATGCGCCTGCACCTCCGGCCACTCGATGTCTAAAATCCGAAACCAGGCCGTGTCACGGTTGCGACCCTTGACGATGAGGTGGCTGTCCTGAATCCCCTCAAACTTAAAGCCCATGCGCAGGGCGGACCGGCGAGAACGTTCATTGTGAGAATGGCATTTCCACTCCAGCCGGCGATAGCCCAGCGCAAAGGCGTGTTTCAACATCAGGTAGGTCGCCTCGGTGTTAGCCTTGCTGCGCTGGGCCACCGGGCTGTACCAGATGCTCCCCAACTCGATTTTTAGATGGGCCGGGACATTGTTCATATAATTGGCCGCGCCCACCTGTCGGCCCGAAGCCAGGTCAAAGACGCACAGGCACAGGCCATTGGCGGCATTCACTTGTTCTTGCAAACTGGCGCTAAAATCGGCCAAGCTAGCAAAGGGACCATTGAACATATAGCGCCAGATCAGGGTGTCGGCATCGTAAGCCTCAATTGAGCGCTCTTCCAGAGTGATAGGGCTGCCGTTGGAAAATTCAAAAAGGGGCTGCGCGTCGCGCGCTATGACCAACGGCTCCAGCCGTACATAACGCCCGGTGAGCGTCACCGGGGCGGGTTTAAGCGGCAACTGCTCGCGCCGGGCCAGAACCTCGGCGGGCAGAATAGGCGGCAGGGATGTTTCTGGCATGGATCACTTCTCCTTGTACCTAACCGTAAAAATTTGATTAATCACGCGGGCGATATTACACTCAAAGTGCGTTGAAAACAAGAAGTATGCGCCCAGAAGAATGGAAAACTGGAACATTGGCATTTTTTCACTCTTCAATACCCCCATTCTGCAATTCTCCTCTCCAAACTTATCCTTTCATCCCCCGTCCCCTTTTACCTCAATTTGAAACAGCTTTCCGCCTACCGGCCACAGCCTAATATTGACAAATCCGGATCTTCATGTTAATATCGACCAGCTTGTAATAACAAATTAATTTTATTGTTATAACAATTAAACATAGCAACAGCCTTCCGCGATGATGGCCGATCTATTGCAGCCAAGACCTATAGACCGAACTTTGCCTGTCCCTCTTTACTCTCAACTTAAAGAGGTTTTATTGGCTTTGATTCAAAGCGAAGAACTGCGGGTCGGCGATGCCATCCCAACCGAGCAGGAGTTGGGTCGAACCTTCCGGGTCAGCCGGATTACGGTCCGCCGGGCTATCGATGAACTGGCCCGCGACGGCCATCTGGTGACTCGACAGGGCAAAGGAACTTTCGTCGCTCGTCCAAAAATTGAGCGCCCGATGACCCGTATGAAAAGTTTTTCAGTGGCTACAGCGGCGGAAGGTCATCGGCCCGGCTCCCAATTGTTAGCCCTCCGGCACGAAAAGGCCAGTAGTCAGGTTGCTTCTGCTTTGAGTATCGAAAAGGGACAATGGATCTGGATGGTGGAGCGCCTGCGGCTGGTTGACGATGAACCCTTGGGAGTCTCCGAGGTCTACCTGAATTTACCACCCGATTTGTATTTGACCCCCGGAGAATTGGAGCGGGAAGGTTCCCTCTGGTCAATTTTGGAGAAAAAAGGGGTGGTTTTGGCCAGGTCCGAGGAAACGATCCAGGCGGTCCCAGCCGAAACCAGGCAGGCCGAATTACTCCACATCGAAGCCGGCACACCTTTGCTATTGATCGAGGGCACGGTCTATACCAATCAGGCGACTCCCGTTGAGTATCACCGCACCTTCAATCGAGGCGACCGCTACAAATATTCTGTTCAAGTCACTCGCTAGTCAATTCAGAGGGAGTAATTGTAGTGGCGACCCTTGCGGTCGCCATAGCGGGACAAGCCCCGCCGCTACAGTAAATTACCGGATTTGAAAACCAAAAACCATTAGGAGGTCACAGAAATCAATAAAATCCAATCAAAAAATGTCTTTAAGCACAAGTGTTTATCGTCTATTTGACTTATGTATGAAGGAGGAAAGACTATGCAAACAAAACGTTTCCATTTTGCTCTACTCGTAGTCATCGTACTCGTGGCTTTGGTAGCCGCCCAATGTGGCGGCGCACCGGCAACCCAACCGCCCGCTGCGCCCCAACCGGCAGCCACCGAAGAAAAACCGGTAGCCGAAGCGCCTACAGCGACTGAAGAAGCTGCTGCCACTGCCGAAGCACCGGCAGCCACCGAAGAAGCGGCGGCAGCACCTGCCTCCGGCGACAAGCCTTATGCCGGTACGGAGTTGGTTTTGGCCTCCATGACCGACCAGTATGTGGCAGCTTTTCGGGCCCTCGTTCCCAAGTTTGAAGAACAGACCGGTATCAAAATTACCCTGGATGAGTTGGGCTACGTTGACCTGTATCAAAAACTCACGGCTGATTTTGTGGGTCACACCGCCAATTATGACCTCATGACCGTTGACATCGTCTGGAGTGGCGAATATGCCGCCAACAAGTACACCCTGCCCCTGGATGATTTTATGGCCCGCGACAAAGATCAGTTGCAGCTCGACGATATCATGCCTGTGTCCTGGACGCTGGGTGAATGGGAAGGCAAGCATTGGGCTTACCCTCTGGCCGGTTATGCTAACGTCCTTAACTACCGCAAAGACGTGCTGACCGAGGCCGGTATCGAGCCGCCCAAGACCCAGGAGGAACTGCTCGCCGCGGCAGAGAAGCTGACCCAAGCCGATCAGGATTTTTACGGCGTCGCCCTGTTAGGGGCCAAAGGTTCGGCGGTAGCCCAGGATTATATGGCCTGGGTGCAGCAGTTTGGCGGCTCCATCCTGGATAAAGATGGCAAACCGGCGCTCAACACCCCGGAAAATGTCAAAGTGCTGGAACACTTTGGCTCGCTCTTTAAATACGCCCCGCCCGGCTCGACCGACTACTGGTGGGATCAGCGCGAAACCGCGTTTCGTTCCGGCAAGGTAGCCATGATGGAAGGCTGGAGCATTGCCCGCGCCGGTTACGAAAACCCAGAAATCTCTTCGATTGTGGGCAAAGTTGATATTGCTCTGGCGCCTGTGGGCGAAGGCGTCGAGCCGAAGTACGGCTTTGGCGGGTGGGGTATCGGCATCAACGCCGATTCAACCCCGCAAGAGCAGGAAGCGGCCTGGGAGTTCATCAAGTGGCTGTCCAGCCCCGAAATCCAGAAGGAATGGATTCGCAACGACGGCGCGCCGATTCGCCGCAGCACCCTGGAAGACCCTGAACTGAACAAAGAGTATCCCTGGTTCCCCCTCCTGCTGGAGTCCTTTGAAAAAGGCAACGGCGACTACCGGCCGCGCATTCCCCAGTATAGTATCATTCAAGATGCGCTGGGTACGGCGGTCAATGGTTTCTTAGTGGGTGAGATGTCGGCCCAGGAAGCTCTGGATCAAGCCCAAGCTCAAGTTGAAGCGAATATGAAGTAATTTCCCCAAGGCGGGGATTTTTAGGATTTCTATCTTCTAAGGGGAGTGCAAATGTTTAACATTTGCACTCCCACTTCTAAATGAATAGAACTTCTGTGTTTTTATAGCTCTATGGCTATCCGAAATTCTGAGGGCAATCCAGTGAAAAGTTCACCGATGTCCGCCTGGCGGCGCTTTGTGCCTATTGAAAATCACTACCTCTTACTGCTGACGCCGCTGTTGTTGTTTGTCTTTGCCATTTCGATTTATCCGCTGGCCTTTTCTTTTTTCATTAGCTTTTTTAAGTACCGCCTGACCGACCCCAATCAAATCAGAACCTTTTTAGGGCTGGCTAATTACTTCAACGCCTTTCAAGATAAACAGGTTATTGGGGCGCTGAGCGCTACCCTGATTTTTGTGGTCGGCACCGTCACGACTGAAATTGTGGTCGGGCTGGCTCTGGCGCTGCTGCTCTCCGCCGAGACCCGGCTGATGCAAGTTGTCCGCTCATTTCTGCTGCTGCCGATGGCCATTCCCCCTCTGGTTGTCGGACTGGTCTGGAAATCGCTCTATAATGTTGATTTTGGGGTGATTCCCTATTATTTCAAATTGATGGGTTTTAATATGGGTCGGGGGCCGTTGGGCGAAAGCGCCTGGGCCATGCCCGCGGTTATCCTGATAGACCTGTGGCAGTGGAGCCCGCTGCTGATGGTTATCTTTCTGGCCGGGTTAAAAAGCCTGCCCCGCGAACCCTACGAGGCAGCCCTGGTGGATGGGTCCAGCCGCTGGCAAAGCTTTTGGTTTATCACGTTGCCCCTGCTCAAACCAACGCTGCTGGTCGGCCTATTATTACGCACGGTGCAATCATTCAAAGTTTTTGATATTATTTATGCCACCACCGGGGGCGGTCCCGGCAGCGCCACCACGGTTCTGAATTTTCATATCTATACTGTGGGCATGACTTTCTTTGATATGGGTTATGCTGCCGCTATGGCCAACATCCTGTTGATTATGGTAGCCATCTTTTCCGTTCTCTACATCCGGGTTTTAGAGCGGCAAACACTTTAGAGGAACAGCTACTGATGAAATCAAGCCCTTTAGAAAAAACAGCCCAAAATATTGCCATCATTTTGGTTATTCTCTTTTTTATGCTGCCGTTGTTCTGGCTTATTACGACCGCTTTTAAGTTTGGCCGGGAGGCGTTCGCCATTCCGCCCAAGTGGTTTATCTTTGAGTACACCCTCAAAAACTTTCAAGAAATCTGGCAGAACTCGAAGATTGCCCTGTTTTTAACCAACAGCATTATTATTTCCGCCGGGGCTACCCTCCTATCGCTGCTGCTGGGGGTGCCGGCCGGCTACGCCATTGCCCGCAGCAAATCGCGGCTGATCAACAGTTCCTCTTATTTCTTTTTGCTGCTGCTGATGATTCCACCCATCGCTATGCTCATTCCCTTCTACCTGCTGATGCGCGACCTGCGGCTGCTAGGCACTTATGCTGCGGTCATCCTCCTCGATACCGCCTTCGACGCTTCGTTTGTGGTCTGGATGATGCGCAGCTACTTCAAAGACGTACCGCAGGAGATGGAAGAGGCCGCCCTGGTGGACGGCGCTTCCCACCTTCAGGCTTTTTTCAGAATTGCCCTGCCCTTGTCGATTCCAGGCATCATTGCCTCGGCGCTGTACTGCATTATCTTCTCCTGGAACGACTTTCTATTTGCGCTCATGCTGACCTCCCCGGCCACCAAAACCATGCCCCTGGGGATTCTAGCCACCTTCAGCTCCGTCGAGATCAGTTGGGGCAAAATGGCGGTTATGTGCATTTTTGCCATGATCCCGGCCATGATTATCTCCCTGTTTCTGAATCGCTACTTTGTCCAGGGGTTAACTATGGGGGCCGCAAAAGGATAAAAACTGACCGCTGACAGCCGACCACAAACCGCCGCAGACAAGTTTTTCGGCGGTCATCGGTCCGCAGTCGGCGGTCTGGATTAAAAGAAGGTAACATTATGACTCAAACCATGCGCCAGATGTGGTGCGAAAAACCGGGCCTGTTGGAAGTACGCGAACGGCCCATCTTTGAAGTAGGCGACCATGATGTGCTGGTCAAAATCGCCTATACCGGCATTTGTCCTTGGGACCTACGCGCTTTTTCAGGCAAATCGTCCTCCGTACTTTTTCCTCGCGTGCTGGGTCACGAAAGCTCCGGCTACGTAGCCGCGCTCGGCTCAAAGGTCAAACACTTGACCGTCGGCCAGCCGGTCGTGGCCGATTTCATCGTCAAATGCGGGGCCTGCCTGGCCTGCCGCCGGGGACGGCCCAACCTGTGCCGGCGTCCGACCTACCAGCAATTTAGCGGCGGCTACGCCGACTATACCGTGCTGCCCCAGCAAAACATCTATCCCCTCAAACCCAATACCGATATGAAAGCCGCAGCGTTTATGGAGCCGCTGGCCTGCGTGGTGCGTGGGCAGGACATGCTCCGGCTTTACCCCGGTGAAGTGGAGCTGGTAATCGGCCTGGGGCCGATTGGCCTGATGCACATGCAGGTCGCCCGGCAGCACGGAGCGCGGGTCATCGCCGCCGATTTGATCCCCGCCCGCCTGGAAAAAGCCAAAACACTGGGGGCTGATTGGCTTGTCAACTCCCAAGAAACCGACCTGGCCGCGTTTGTTAAAGAAGTGACCGATGGCTGGGGTGTTGACGCTGCTGTCATCGCCGTTGGGTCGGCCCGGCTGGTGGAACAGACCCTGCCTCTACTGGCCCCCGGCGGCCGACTCAATATTTTCGCCGGTATCTATCCTCGCGATGAGCTGCGCCTTGACCCCAACCTGATTCATTACGGAGAATATATCTTGACCGGTTCCTCTGACAGCGCTCCGGAGAATATGCAGCGCGCACTCGATTTCATTCAAAACGGCCAAGTCGATACCGCCAGTTTGGTCAGCCATCTGCTGCCCCTGGAAGAGTTGGGACAGGGCCTGGAAATGGTCAAAAATGCCGAAGGTCTGAAAATTATGATGGAAGTCAATGGCGAAGCGGCAGTCGAAAGTTGAAAGTTTCAGGTTTTGGAACCTGAACATGATACGGAGCCAAAGGTCCCTTGTGGGTGAAACGTGAAACGGACAACAACTGCTCATATCCTGGCCATAGATGTGGGTACCTCGGCGCTCAAAGCGGTGCTTTATGCCGCCGATGGCTATGTTTTGACCACGGCCACCCAACGCTATGAATATCAAACGCCTCAACCCGGTTGGGCCGAGGCTGCTCCGGCTGATTGGTGGGCTGCGCTGGTCGAAGCTTTGGCCCAGTTGCGAGCCGCCGGTTTTGATTTACGGACGGTCCAGGCGCTGGGTTTGACCGGACAAATGCACACGGCGGTGCTGTTAGACCAAGCCGGCCAGCCGTTGGCCCCGACCATTCTCTGGCTGGACCGGCGGGCCGTGGATGAAACAGCCGAACTCCAGGCCCAGCTCAAGCTGCCGCCGTACCAACTTAACTCGACCTACACTTTGCCCAAGTTGCTTTGGCTGGCCCGACATCGGCCGGAGGTGCTGGCCCGCACCCGCACTATGCTCTGGCCCAAGGATTACCTGCGCTACCGGCTGACTGGCCGATTGATGACCGATGCCACCGAGGCTGGCGGCGCAGCGCTGCTGGATATGGAGCGGCAGGAGTGGGCCACTAACAGGCTGGAGTTGGTTCAACTTGACCCGGCGGTGCTGCCCCCGCTCCGCTCCCCCGCCGCTGACGCAGGTCCACTGTTACCCGACGTTGCTGCCAGCCTGGGGCTGTCTCCGGCCACCCAAGTGATTGTCGGCGCGGGCGACGTGATTGCTTTGTTGGGCGGCGCGCCGCCCAAACTGGGCCGGCTCACCTGCTCGCTGGGCAGTTCGGGCATGCTCTCGACGCTGTTGACTGAAAATCAGCCGGTTGATGTGTCCTGCCAACGTCTGTATATCTACCCACTCCTGCCCTATCGCCTGCTCAATGGTGTGCTCTCGACCAGCGGGGCGGCGCTGACCTGGGCTTGGCAGTCGCTCTTCGATCCGGGTACGCCGCTGCAGGTTGCTCTGGATGCCGCAGCGGAGACGCCACCCGGTGCGGCTGGACTTTTCTTTTTGCCTTTTCTGGCCGGAGAACGCTGCCCCTATTGGAGTGACACCCTGCGCGGCAGCTTTTACGGCTTAACCTTGAGCCACCATCGCGGCCACATGTGCCGGGCGGTACTAGAGGGAGTGGCCTACAGCCTGCGCCATCTCCTGGAAATTGCCGAAGATTTGGGAGCGTCCAGCCACGAACTGGCCGTGGCCGGCGGCGGGGCCACCATTTCCGGCTGGCCTCAAATCATTGCCGACGTGTGCCAGCGCCCGGTGCTGCTTTATGCCGGTCAGGAGACGGTGACTCGCGCCCTGTATGCCTACAGCGTCACGGCGCTTGACCCGACCACTTCTTTTGATGAGGCCCTCGATCGTACTTTTGAAACGCCGCAGCGACTGAATCCTCGGCCGGAATTGGCCGAGGCCTATGAGCCGATCTATCGCCGCTACTGCCTCCTGGCCGATTTTGCAGCCAAAACCATCAAGTAGAAGACCAATTCCGTTTTTGATTTTATGACACTAACCTGAAGGAGTTAAAATTATGACGACTGGAAAATCACGCCGACTGAGCCGCCTGCTGGTCGGACCGCAGCAGCGTTGCCTGCTGGCCCCGCTCGATCACGGCGGCTGGTTGGGCCCCAAAAAGGGAATCGACCGCCCCCGGGCCATCGTCGAAGCGGTATTAAAAGGTGGCGCTAACGCTCTGCTCATCTCCCCTGGCTTCTATCGTGAAGTCGCTTCGCTCATCTCCCCGGCAGCCGGGGTAGTTTTGCGGGTCAGTTTAACCGCTGGATTGAGCCAGCAGGGCACCCAGGAAACCCCCATTGCTTCGCTGGAAACTGCTTTACGTATGGACGCCGACGCTATCGCCGTATCCGTCTTTTTTGGCCGGGCCGGGGATATTGAGATTTATCGCTGGCTGGCCAGCCTGGTTGACGCCAGCCAACGCTATGATATGCCGGTGGTGGCAGAGATGATGCCTCCCGGCGACCGTTCCTATGAGGCTGAAGCGATTGCCCATGCCGCTCGTATCGGCCTGGAGATTGGGGCGGACATTGTCAAAACCAACTATTGTGGGAATGTTGAAGAATTTAGACAGGTGGTCACGGCTGCGCCGGTGCCCATCATTGTAGCGGGGGGTCCCAGTCAGGGTGACGACAGTTCCACCACGGCCCTGGCCCGTGATGCTATCGCGGCGGGTGCGGCTGGTGTGGCTATTGGCCGCCGGGTCTGGCAAGCGGAAGATCCGCAGGCGGTCACTGCCCAGATTTACCGGGTTCTTTTTGATAGTTAGAGAACTGTTGCACCCATTAAAAAGGACCAACTGAGATCGTTGGTCTTTTTTGTTGGCAATCAGACATGATCATCAAACCAATTTGGTTAGATCGTAGGTTTCGGCAGGGGCTGCCTGTAGCCACTTCTCACCATAGTTACGCATGGCGATAATGAGCGGCAGTAAAGCCCGGCCTTTCTCCGTTAGAGAGTATTCTACTCGGGGCGGTATCTCCGCAAAAGCATGGCGCTCGATAAGGTCAACGCTTTCTAACATGCTCAACCGGCCCGAAAGCGTGCGAGGGCTAATCGCGCCCAAAGATTTCTGTAATTCTCCAAATCGCTTGCAACCCGTCACCAAGTCGCGGACGATCAACAACACCCACTTGTCCCCTACCAAATGAGCGACTCGTTCCACAGGACATTCATCCATTGAACGTATCTCCCTCCTAAATTTTCTTTGTGTCCCCATAGAAACTGGTAAGCCAACTCGATTTCCAACAATATACTACTTTTGTGGGCTGATAATTTACCACTTAATTTACTACTTTTGGATGATGTTTCTTCTGGTTAAACCAAGTATACTGTGAATAGTATTGAGCCAAAATGGGCCATTCCTTGGAATCATCCAACCAGAGCAACTACAAAAATGCATCAAGCGGCTTATTTTTATTGTGGCATTAACTTAGTATATCATTTTTACTTGACACCGCAAAGTCTGCTTGTATAATTGCTATTCTATATATAGTTGCTTTATAAATTAAAGTGACGCCGATTCCAGAATGGGGGCTGGAAGAGATTAACAGACAGGGATGTGTTCTTCTATCTCTGGCCTGAAATCTATCCAGATTTGCCTCGGAGGCTCGGTTAAAAAACCAAGAGCCTCAGCCTCAAACTTCAAAACCCAACATATCTTAGTTCTTTAAGAGTCTTTTCTAACTTTGGGTCTCAAATGTTATACGTAGGAGACCACAAATCCTTTAGTTTGAAACAAGCACCCTGCCTGGCGTGTCAGCTTTAAGGGTGTCAGTATGGTTGGACAATTGCAGTAATAGAACATTTGTGCTATAATATTCCACATTCTGAATAGAGGAGTTTAACACATTTTTACCTGATCTCCCCTGGTAAAAATGAGGAGGAATAAGTATGAGTTTATCTCTGTTGCGAATTTTTTCAATCGGGTTGATCTTAATCGCACTTGTTTTGGCCAGCGAGGTTTCACCCGTTTCAGCTCAGGAGGCAGCCTCCCAAACCATCACTTTTTCCAAAGACTCGGCTGTGGTCACCCAAGCTTTTCAGTTGAGTCTCAAAAGTGGAGCGCCGGGTGGAACCATTCACTACACTACCAATGGTTCTCTACCCGACGCCAATAGCACCCCCTACAATGGACCTTTAGCCATTGACAAGTCCACCGTTATCCGGGCGCAGGTGTTTAAAGACAGCGTGGCCGTAGGCGAGGTCTACACCAAATCGTACCTTATCGCCAATTATGACCAAACCATTCCGGTTATCTCCATCGTGGCCGACTGGAACGACCTGAACACACTCCACACTTTTCCAGAAGAGCGTGGCAAGGATTGGGAACGTCCGATCAACCTGGAATATTTCGCGCCTGGTGGGTTGGTTCAATTTAATGTCAAAGCCGGGGCCAGAATCCATGGTAACTTCTCCCGGCTGTTCAGCCCAAAGAAATCATACCGAATTTATTTTAGCAAATCTTACGGCGGTCCAGGTAACCTGGAATATCCGCTCTTCCCGGATAGCCCGGTGACCAAATTCGACAAACTGGTGCTGCGAGCCGGCTTTCAAGACACCTTCTTCCATCGCGGCATTCCCGGCCTATCTGACAAACATCTCTCCGCCAGATATATTAACGACCAGGTGGTGCGGAATCTGCACCGCGATATGGGCCAGCCGATTGCTCACGGCTCATGGGTGCTGCTCTATCTTAACGGCGAGTTTTGGGGTCTGTATAATTTGACCGAGCGGATTGACCAGCAATTTCTGCGCTCCTATTCTGATAAAGACGCGGAATGGAATATTATTGCCAAAGAAAGCGGCTGGGAAAATGGGGTTTGGTATAACCGGGAAGAGGTTAAAGAGGGTGATTACGCCGGCTGGCTGGAAAATCAAAACTGGGTCGGCAGCGCCGATTTTTCAGTCCCCGGCAACCTAGGCGTGCTGCAGAACCGGATAGATATGGAGAATGTTTTTTCCTATCTATTTTTAGAGACGTATGTGCAAAATTTGGATTGGCCAGATGCCAACTGGATTGTCTATCGCCGCATGGATTCGGGCGCCAAGACCAATCAGGGCAAGTGGCGTATGATGGTCTGGGATGCTGAAACCGCCCTCGGCAGCGCCGACGGTGGTTTTAAGAATGACATCAATACCCTGGAGCGAGCCTACAGCCCGCACGACAGTATTACCCGCATTCTGGAAAAACCATTTATCCAAAATTGCTGGTTAAAAGTTCAATTTTGGCAGAGAGCGCGGGAATACCTGGGGGTGGAGAATACTACTAACCGCCCGCCCAACGAGGTCGGCCAGCTCTCGAAAGAGCGGGTCAAAGCCGAAATTCTGAAGCAGGCCGAGATTGTCAGGTCGTTTATTAATTTGGAAGCAGCCCGCTGGGCCCCGGACATGGGTGTAGCCAATTTTGACCACAGCGTCCAAATGGCTCTGAATTTTGTAGACGAAAGGCAAGATGTAATCCTAAACCATTTAGATATTATGAGGAATCAAACATTCACGGAGTGCAAATAGGGCCTCCTGACTCTGTAATTACTACTATGGACAATAAGAAAAGTCAGAAAATATTTTTCTGGTCAATAATTTTAATCGCTCTACTGTTCAGCGCCGGGCAAACGCCCAAGTCGTCTTTGGCCACAACAAACTCCAACAATCTGGTCATCAACGAGTTTATGGCTGTTAACGGCAGCGGCCTCATCGATGAAGAAGGGGAATATTCCGATTGGATTGAGCTGCACAACCGCGGCAACACTCCGATCAATTTGGCCGGTTGGGCCTTAACCGACGATCCCAACGACCCCCAAAAGTGGCCTTTTCCCGATGTGACCCTGGGCAGCGCTGACTATCTGGTGGTTTTTACCTCCGGCAAAGATCGCCGTATCGACGAACCAGGCATAGCCTTGCATACCAACTTCAAGCTCGACCGCGAAGGTGATTTTCTGGCTCTGTACAACATCCTGGAAGACCGCCTGATGGATGTCATCACACCCAAATTTCCGGAGCAATTTAGGGATATTTCCTATGGCCGCTATGGAGCCGAACTAGCCTATGGTTATCTGGCCCATCCCACCCCAGGGGAAGCGAATGATGAATCCGCAGTCTGGGCCGGGGTGGTTGCGCCGGTACAGTTTAGCGCCGAACGGGGCTTTTACAACGCTCCTTTTACCATAGCTTTGACCACAGCCACCCCAGGCGCAACGATCCGCTACACCGTTGATGGCAGCGAGCCAAGCGCAACCAATGGAACGTCCTACAGTCAACCTATCACCGTTGATAGCACCACCTTGCTGCGGGCAATGGCCTTCAAGCCCAATTTTCTACCCTCAACAAGTGAGACGCAGACTTATATTTTTCTGGATGACGTGCTGAGCCAACCGGCCGCTCCAGCCGGCTTTCCCTTGAGTTGGGGCGCTCAACTCAATCCAAACGCCTATGGTAAGGCCATAGTTTCCCCCGTAACAGCCGATTACGCCATGGATCCGGCGGTGGTCCATGACCCTCGCTATCACGACACCCTCACCAATGACCTGCAAACCCTGCCCAGTCTATCCCTGGTTATGTCGGAGCAGAGTTTGGCTGACCTCCATACCCATCCTCAAGATAGCGACCCCAATTGGGAGCGTCCCGTTTCTGTGGAATGGATTGATCCCACCCACACCGAACCGGGCTTCCAAATTAACGCCGGTATCAAGCTTCAAACTGAACCGGAACCGGGCCAAACTGACCCTAAACATTCCTTCCGGCTGCTGTTCAAGCGTGCTTATGGCCCAACCGAGCTGGATTATCCCATTTTTCCAAACTCGCCTAGCGATGATTTCGATACTCTGGTGCTGCAACCAGGCGCTATGAACGAACCTGCCACTTATATTCGCGACGCCTGGTTACATACCTCCCAAATCGACATGTCGGGCCTGGGCACGAACAGTGCTTATGTTCATCTCTATCTCAATGGCCTGTATTGGGGGGTGTATCATATCACCGAAAGACCCGATGCCTCCTTTATGGCCGCTTACCTGGGCGGCAAGAAAGAAGATTGGTTTCTGGCGGATCAAGACGGTCTGCTCAACCAAGATTCAAATAGTGGGGGCGACAGGTTGGCCTACCTGTTCACCGTCCTCAATTATGCCGGACGTTTTGAAGACGGCTCTCCTGAAGATCTAACCCCTAAATATACCGAAGTGGCTTCATACTTCGATCCGGTCCAGTTGAGCGACACCATGATTTTGAATTGGTACAGCCAGTTCCTCGACTGGCCTGAAAACAACTGGCGGGCTGCGATTAACCGAACAGATTTAGGTGGGCGAGGTAAATTGTTCATCTGGAGCGAGCCGAACAGCTTAAACGAGGTTCAATTCGGTTGGACTGCCTCCAACAACCCCCAATTTGACCTGGTTACCCGCTTATTTCAAACCTTGCTGCAAAACCCCGATTTCCGTATGCAGTTGGCCGACCGGATGTATAAACATCTAGCCAACAACGGCGCGCTAGCCGATGCCACAGCCCAGGCCCGTTGGTTACATTGGAGCCAAGCGATTGATCAGGCCATGGTGGCCGAGACGGCCCGCTGGGGCGATGCTACTCCAGAAGCGCCCTTTACTCAAGAAAAGTGGCTTAAGGCCAATGAAACAATCGTGGCCCAAATGAACGGCCACGCAGCCAGGTTGACGGCTTGGGCGCGCGAGGTGGGCTACTACCCCAAAGTTGATCCGCCCAAGTTCAGCCAGGAAAGCGGCTTGGTCGAAACTGGCTTCAACCTGACCATGAATAATCCCCTTGACTATGGCACCATCTACTACACCACCGATGGCTCCGACCCACGGCTGCCGGTCACCGGCGTTGTTGGCCCCACGGCCAGGGCCTACACCGGACCGGTGCTCATCAGCACCAATACTCAGGTCAAAGCGCGGGTTTTGTTGAACCAGGCCTCAGCCAAGGCAGAGCCGGTTTGGAGTGCTCTACACGAGGCCAACTTTAGCATTATCCGACAGGACTTCTCTCTCCGCATTACCGAAATCATGTATAATCCGGTTGAGGGAGATGATTTTGAATTTATCGAATTGAAAAATGTAGGCAGCACCGAGCTCGATCTGGCCAACGTATCGATTGATGCAGGGATTTATTTTGCCTTCCCGTCCGACACCCCACCCCTGGTTCCCGGTGAAAATGCCGTGTTGGTCAGCAATCCCACAGCTTTTGCCGAAAGATACCCCGATGTACCAATCAGGGGGGTCTATGATGGCCATTTCTCCAACAAAGGCGAGCAAATTGTGATGACCGACGCCGACGGTGAGCTGATCATCGATTTTACTTATGACGATGCCAATGGCTGGCCGTTGAGCGCCGATGGTCACGGCGACTCGCTGGTTTTGGCAGAATTGGACGGTGACCCAAATAATCCCCAAAATTGGCGAGCCAGCACCAGCCTCAACGGTTCGCCAGGGCTGGATGACTCCTTGATTGGTGAGGTTCAGCACAACAGATAACTATCAGGGTAACAACTGGTATGTGCCCACCTCACCCGAGGTGAGGGTAAAAGTCATCGTGACCTTGCCGGCATCAGTCTGAATAAATTTGAGCGGGGTAGCAATACCAAAACCATTATTGACGACGAATTCCCCGGCTTTGACATCTTGCAACAGCCGCCACTCATACGGCCCGCGAGTAGCCCATAGCGTATTGTTATCCCGTAGCTCGACCCGCCAATTGCCTTCATAGTTCCCCACATAGGGCGCTACTTCGGTAGGATCAACCAGTGGATTAAGCGGGGCTCGCAGTTTGGCAATAGCTTCGATGAAGCCGTCCCATTGCGCCTCAAATTTGGGCTCTTGCTCAAAATCAAAGCCGTAAAGCTGGTCCAGCAAGTGGTAGCGGACACTATAGCTAAAGCCGGTTGAGATCATCCGGTTGGTCAGCACCACCAGGCCCACCTGTGCCTCCGGGATAAACGCGATTAAAGCTTTAAAGCCCAACACGTCGCCATCGTGCCAGATGACTTTCACCCCTTTATAATTTTCAATAAACCAACCCATGCCATAACTCAGTTGTTTGGTCACCCTCACCTGAGGCTGCCAGGTTTCGGCCAGATTCTTGGTGGACACCACCCGCGTACCATCCGGAGCGACGCCCTGCCCCAGTTGCGTCATCACAAATTTAGCCATATCCAGCACGTTGGCATTGACTGCGCCGGCCGGGGTGATGCCGGGGTCAGCGTGGAAATAGGTCGGGACCACTTCGCCCGACAGGGTGAAATCGTGCGGCGTAGCGTGGTTAGGCTGGGCCTGGATTGCCTCAATAGAGGTGGTGGCGCTGCTCATACCTATGGGGCTAAAAATACGGGCTTGTAACAGGTCAGTATAGGCCTGCTGCAAATTGCCATATTGGCCGCCGGTGGCCAGCGCACTCAGGTAACCGCCTGTCGCTACAATTTGGTTATTGTAGTGATACACCTGCCCCGGCGGAGTGAGCACGGGCAAGTCGGCCAGGGAGGTCATAGTCTGTTCGGCGGTCAATCCGGCCCCGCTCCAGGGCAGGTCAAGCCGAGGCAGGCCGCTACTCATATTCAGCAAGTCACGTACCCGAATCTGGGGTGTGACAGCGGGATCGGACAACTTAAAGTCGGGCCACAGCTCAAGGACCGGCTGATCCCAGGCCAGTTTGCCCTCATCTACCAGCGCAGCCATAAGCATCGAGGTCATGGCTTTGGTGGTTGAGCCGACGGCAAAAGTGGTTTCCGGCGTCACCGGGTCTGCTTGGCCCAGTTGGCGCACCCCAAAACCCTGGGCCAAAACAATTTGATTGCCCTGAACCACCGCCACGGCGACGCCGGGGATACGAAAACGCTGGCGGGTGGTTTCAATATAGGTTTCAAAATCGGCCAACAACTCAGGGGTGAGCGGTTTTGGTTCCGGCGGTCCCAGAGAAATAGTGCCACCCAACAATTGTTCCGCTTCAGCCGAGTCGGGAATCCAGATCAATTGTCCCGCCGCAAGTTGGTTCGGATCTTCGATGGGTGTAAAACGGCTATCCTGGGCAGCTTTGGCATTGGTAGCCATTTGAATGGCCGGCCAGGCCGCATAGTTTTGATAAAACTGCTCCGCCAGCCCGCTCAATGAGTCGGTAGCTTGTACGGTGTAAGCCTGTCCCCCTGCCGAACCCTGGGCACTGGTTATCCCAACTAGACTCAAAAACAAACACAAGGCCAATATAACTGCCATATACCCAGATTTTTTCAAGGCGCTGTACTCCTCCATTGATTTGATTGAGGCTAAACAAGGTGGGGAAAGCGGATAGTTGCCACTGCACCTTGGTCATTGTGCAAGGCAATTGTTCCCTGCAACCCTTGATGAACCAATGTCTGAATCAGCTCCCAACCAACATTATAGCGCTCCAGGCTCAAGACTTCTGCCGGAAAACCCGGCCCATCGTCTCGAAATTCAAGCAAAACCTCATCTTCATCAGCCTCAAGGCGCACAATAATATGACCATTTTCGCATGTCGACCAGGCATACTTCACGGTGTTGGTAGTCAGTTCATTAATAACCAGGGCCAAGGTGTTAGCCAAATTGGGGGCCACTTTGAGCGGAGAGGGCGGCACCTTGACCGTGACGTGTTTATCAAGCGGTAAAGCCTGCAACGCCGAATGAATCACTTTGGTCACGAGTTCGCTCAAGAGAATAGCCGACCAGTCAGCCGTCGAGAGGAGCCGATGAGCCGTGGCCAGGCCATGAATGCGGCTGATTAAATCCTGCAGAATGTTCTGGTAAAGCGTATGAGCATCTTCACTCATATGGCGCTGCTCCAGGTGAAGCAGACCGATAATTGCCGCCAGATTATTTTTGGTGCGATGATTGACCTCTTGCAACAACACCGCTCTGGTTTCCGCGTCGCGGCGAGTTTGCTCGTACAGCCGGGCATTCTCAATCGCAATGGTGGCTGTGGCTGCCAACGACTCAACCAGCATCAGTTCAGTCTGGTTAAATCGATTGGCCTCCGTATCGACCACCTCTAACACACCAATCACTTTCTCTTTAGAGCGCAAAGGTACACTGAGGATTGACTGAAGTTCCAGCTTCATATGTTGCTCAATCTCTTTAAAGTGACGCGGATCGGTCTGCACATCGGCCACAATTTGGCTTTGATCGTGCTGAGCTACCCAGCCGACGATACCCTGTCCCAGCGGTAAACGCCAACCCGACAACAACTCCCGGTGCATGCCAGAGGCCTGGTGGCAGACCAGTTCGCCGGATTTAGGGTCAATTAACCAGATTGAGGCCCCAATGACGCCCAGGAGCGGGCGCACTTCTTCCAGAATACTCACCAGCACCACATTCAGATCGAGGCTGGAATTAAAAGCCTGACTGGCCTGGTTAAGCAAGGCCAGTTCACGGTTAAGCCGTTGCAGGGCTTCCTCGGCTTGCTTACGCTCGGTAATGTCAAGGTGGGTTCCAGTGGCTCGTAGCGGGTTGCCAACTTCGTCCCACTCGACCACCTGACCCCGGTCCAGAATCCATTTCCATTCACCCGACTTGTTTTGTAAACGGTATTCGTACTCGTAGAAAGGTGTTTCCTGATTAAGATGAGCCTGCCACGTTTCAAACAGACCAGGCAAATCGTCAGGGTGAGTCCGTTCATCCCACCAACTCAGACACAGTTGAATCTCATCCGGAGTGTAACCCAACGTCTCCGTCGCCCGTTGGTTGACAATGATCTCATTTGTCTGAATATTCAAGTCCCACAGGCCCAGGTTGGCCCCGCGGAGGGCCAGTTTCAGCCTTTGCTCGCTCTGCCGCAGCACCTCTTCCGCCTCTTGCCATTTGGCTGCCGCTGCTTCCAAAGCTTCATTCTTTTGGCGCAGTTCAACCAGTTCGCTGATGAGCCGGGTTTTGCTCTTATTTTCATCCTTCATTGAAAACACCTGGAGCGACCTAGATCCAGTCTGCATTATAACATACTTTGGCAGTTTGGGGCAGATACATCGAATATTATCGATTTTTTTATCCACTCATTATAGGACATATTCCAATTAAAAACGCCGCACGGACTGAGGCTGTACGGCATTTTTCCTATTTGATCTCCAACAAAACCGACCTTATTCCGTAATTTTGAATACCCCGCCATCGCTCCGGCCAAAAACTTCGGGGAAGTACATCTGTTCGGCCTGGGTGGGAATAACCCGATATTCGCCCGGAACGGAAGCGCGGAGTGTGTAAATATACTCGTAGGTTCCTTTCGGCAGAAAGGTGGCAAAGAGCACCGCTTTCTCGTCGCGCAGCTCACTGTGGGAGAAGTACCACCAGCCGTATCCCTTTGACTGGCCTTCTACCTTGCTCAGGCCCGCCTCCGGCGACTGCCCAACCACACTGGTAGTGGCCAGACTGCTGTCCACGCCCTCGGCGCCGGCGGGAAAAGGATCTTCGACCAACACGTAATGCAGATCGGTCGGGGCCACAAGCGTCAACTTGACCTGGATAAAGTCGCCCACTTTGGCTGTGGAGATGGGAGCCTCTCTCCGGCCTTCCTCCGGTGAAGGAGAGAGAGAGAGCAAGCTGTATTGGCGGGAGACGTATATGCCCCGCTCAAGGGCTTTGACTTCTTGGACCGGCTTGAAGTAGGTGAGATAGGCAGCATAGTAAAGCCGACCTGCATCGCCGGCAGCACCGGCGGCAGTATCCCGCTCGACCGCCAGCCGATTGACTGTATCGGCCAGCAGGTCTTTTACCGCCACTTGCAGTTGTTGGGTTTGGTCAAGGTTGGCTTTATCCACGCTTCCCTGGCTTATTTCTGCGCCATTCAAAGAAACATTCCAGGTGTAATCAGCTTGCAATTCACCGCTGGCAGCCATCCAGTCGGTCAGACCGATGATAGACCAAGCTGTCTCCTGGGTAGTTTCCCAATGGCCACCCTTAGCTCGGACACTCATCAGCCAGCGCACGGCCTGGGGCAGCACCGGATTATCCGGCTGAATTCGCGACAGGGCCGCCACGATGATGGCTGTGCTGCGGATATCGGTATTCATGGCGTAGTAATCCACCTGGGCTTCCTCCCAATGCGCCCCGGTGGCGCTGACGATGGCCGCATCAGTAAGATCAGCCTGCAAAGTCTCAATCTGCTTGGTTTCGGGGGCGGCCAGGTGCATGGCCAGGGCCAGAAAAGCCCGGCCAAAGTTGTCGAGCTGCTGGCGCTGCTCAAACAGGGCCACGCTCCGGCTCAGGTCGCCGGAACCGGCCTCGCCCAGCACGTAGAGGATAAAGGCCTGCCGATTGCCCTGCCAGGGTGCAGCGATGTCCTTGGGCGCAGTCAAATTGGCTTGCAGAAAAGCGATAGCGTTATCGACGACCGTTTGGTCGATGGTAAAGTCGGCTCGCCGCGCCTCAACCAACCCCAGCAGCACATAGGCGGTCAAGAACGGGTCGCTGCTATCTTGAAGCCACCAGCCCCAACCACCATCGACGTGCTGCTGGCTGTAAAGACGTTGCAGCCCCTCGCCGACCAAGTCAGGTAAGTGTTGGGCCAAATCGGGGTTTTCCAGCCGCAACTTTTGGTAGGCTCGATAGGTAAAAAGATTGGGCAAGAAGCGGCTGATCGTTTGCTCGACGCACTCGTAGGGGAAATGCTCCAGATAATTCAGGCCGGTGCGCATGCTTGCGGCCAGGCTGGGATCGACGTTGACGGTCAAATTGCCCTGGGTCGCGTCAAAACTGCGCGGCAGGGCAATACCCTCGATGCGCGTGCCAGTCTCATCAAGTGCGCCCACCGTAGCCACAGTTTCGGGCGTGCTCAAATGATAGATGGGCAGTTCAAAGGCCACAGCATCGCTGTATAAATTGGATTTCGCGCCCATCGTCAGCCAGGCCGTTTGAGCCTCGTTCACGCTGATGTTGTAGTCAACCCGAAGGCGCTCCCCGACTTTGAGTTCGAGAGGTTTGGCTTCCGTGGCAGCAATGGTCAGGCCCTCAGCCGTAAAGCTCGGTTCGACGGTTAGCGGCTGGTCGGAATTGTTCTGGATGACCATGCCCAGTTGCACCTCATCACCGACGACAAAGAAGCGCGGCGCAACCGGGCGCACTAGCAGCGGCTTGCTGCTGACAACCTCCACCCGGCTCTCACCCACCCGCGTATTCGCTCCGGTCACACCCTTGGCAATGAGCACCCAGGTAGTCAAGTTGTCGGGCAGGGTTGCCTTGACCACGCCTTGACCGTTTTCGTCGGTGGTAAAATCGGCCACCCACAAGGCGGTATCGGCAAAATTCTGCCGGACCGAGTCCGGGCCGATGCTGCCTTCGCCGCCGCCGCCGCCTTTCTTTTCATCGAGGGAGCGGTTGATCCGGTCGAGAGCCAAGGTCAGGCCGCTGGCGGTCTGCACGTTGAGCACCCGCTCGTACCAGAAGGTATCCAGCAGTTGGCCCGGTTTGTCGGGCATAAGGGTCAAGACAGCCTTATCAATCAGCGCCAATGACAACTCGGCCTTGACCGGCTGTCCTTTCACGTCGGTCACCTGCACCTGATACGCGACGGTATCGCCGGGCTGGTAGGTTTCAGCGGCGAGCTTGTCGGGAGTCAAGGTGATTTTGAGCTCCTTCTCGGCCGGGTTGACCGGCAACCGCACATAGGCCACCCTGAAGCCGGGCAGCGGGTTAGTCTCGTCCATACCCTTCATAATGACCACAGACACATAGATGTTGGGAACCAAATCTGCGCTGATGGGGATCTGGAGTTGGTCGCTGTTGGTTTTTAGCTCGGTGACAAAATGGTCATAAACGTGCCCCCGCTCCAACGTGACCAGGGCGGTGACCGTGCCGCTGAAAGGATGTGGAACCAGGATATTAGCCGTATCGCCGACATTGTACTGTTTTTGATCCGTGACCAGGTCAATCCGGTCATTATTTTCCTGGCCCCAGTTGACGTAGGCACTGCCGCTGACCCAAAGCAAACTGGCCGTACGGACTTCCTGGCCGTTTTTATCAATAGCGCGGGCATAGATTTTGTAGTTGCCGGGCTTGTCCGGCCTAAAGTTTGCCACCGCTTTACCCTCTTCGTCAGTGGTGATGGTGGTGGTAAAAACAGCCACATTTTCGACTACATTTTCCCAATAATAGGCCTCGTTGGGATTGTTGGGGTTTGAGGCCGGGTCGAGCGCCTGGACGCTGTAGGAGTTGTACTCAGCCGCCACCACTTCGACTACCTGGTTGGGTACCGGCTGACTCTGCCAATCGACCACCAGCACTTCAACCGGGTTATCCACGCCGACCTGGCCCACGTAACGTTCCGGGCGCAGGCCCACGTATAAGTCGCCTTTGTGGACGATAGCCCTGGCCTGGGCGGCCACCTCTTGATTGTTGATGTCGGTTACGGCCACATCCAGGGTGAATTGCTGGCTGGCCAGGCGGGTCGAAATATCGGCGGGGACTTCAAAAGTGAAACGCCCGTCGGCGTCGGTTATCCCTTCACCGTCGGCAATGCGCTCGCTGTAACCGGTATCATAGTATTCATTGGGGCGGCGGCGCAGCTCGTCGACATCCACAAAATCGTAGTAGCCGAAGCCCTGATATTGGAAGGCATAAGGCACGGTCAGCAGTGTCCAGCGCACTTTGGCCTGGGAAACCGGGCCGCCGGCAAAAAACTCGGCCTGGGCGCTGACCTTGATGGTTTCGTCCTGGCGGTATTCGTTCTTGTCGGTGGTGGCGTTCACCAAAAACTCAGGTTTGCGATAAGCCGCGACGGAAAAATTACCGTAAAAGGTAGTTCCTTCATACACCACCTGCAAAGAATAACCGCCCAGGCCGGCATTCTCGCTCAGCTTGAATTCGCCGTTAAGCGTCCCCAGCTCATTCAGCGGCAGATCCTGGCTGTAGATCTGGCGGTATTGGCCGTCGAAAATCTGTACCGTAGCGGTAGGCGTGGCGGTGGGCAGGCTGTAACGGGCGTCGTCGTCGGCCCGGATGATAGCTTTGAAATAGACCGTTTGGCCGGGCCGATAGAGCGGGCGGTCGCTATAAATATAACCATTGTAGGGACCGCCATAACGGAAACCGGCAAAGCCAGCACTGTAGAGATTAAAATCGTAGGAATTGATACCGGCATTCCAGGTGTTGACGCCCACCGCAAAGTTGTCATCCGGCTGGTCAGGATTGCTGGCAAAAACCACCAGCGGGGGCGGAACAACATCGTTGGGAAACTGCTCATAGGTGAAGGTGGCCACACCATCCTGATCGGTTTGGGTCTGGCTGACCGGCTGGCGGTTAATGAGCAGCGCAATCGGGGCATTTGATACAGGCTGGCCGCTTTGCAGGTCGGTTAACCAGGCCAGCGCATCACCCGCCCCTTGTTTGAAAGTGATATTCCTCTTGCTGACAATGAGCAGTTGGCGGTCGATGGCCTGGCTGGTATCGGCCTTTTGGGCTTCCGGGTAGATGCTTTCGGCTGGGGCCGCTGCTTCCAGATAGTACAAGCCCGGCGGGAGCGGCTGGCCGCTGCTGACCGCCTGACTCACATCTACTTTGTAGACATAATTTTCGTAAACAGCCGGGTCGGTGCTCTGATTCCAGGCGCCGACCAACTTGGCCGGATCAGGCTGGAAGTTGTTCCACTGCTGCGAGTCATCCCAGCCGGAGAAAGTTTGCTCGCTTAACTGGAGAAACTCGGCTTGGGACAAACGGTAAAGATTGAATTTGACCTGGCTGACATTGCGAACGGTCATGTAGACGTAGGTTTGCGGCTGGTAGCCGTTGTAGGTGGCAATTTTGGGGCTGACCAGGTGCACATAAGGCGTCTGCTGCCAGGTTTTCCAGCGAATCGTGGTGTCCTTATTCAGCGGCTGGCCGTAACGGCCCTCGATGTCGGCCCGCAAGGTGACGGTATACTCACTGTTTTCCCGGCGCGGAAAGTTGATATTGACCTGGGTGTTGTTCATCGACCAATAACTATAAACTTCGGTGGCCGAGATCTCCGGCTCGACGACCAGATTTTGGCCAAAGATCAGGCTGGTCGGACTCATCGGCGCGTTGAAGGTAAGATCAAGCCCTTGATAGATATCGGCAAATTGCTCGCCGTCAGCGGGGTTGGTGCTGACAAGCTCTGGATAAGGAGTCACGGTAAAGCTGGCGTTGTAGTCGCTCTGGGTTTGAGTTGAGTCCAACGCGCCTTTGACTCCCTTGGGTAAAACAAGCTGGTAGGCCGCGCCAAACTCCAGCGGCTCCGTCGGAGTAAAGGTGACAGTTTCCACGCCGATGGGTTCCAAATCCAGGGGAAGTTGCTGGCCCTGTTCATCATATTGGTAGATGATATTGCCATACTCATCCAGCGGCGGGGACAGTAGCAGCCCCACTTCAGCCCAGGCAAATTGGCCGGGGACAGGCTGGCCGGTTTGATCGTTGAGGACCAGCAGATTTTCTTCGACGCTCTGGCGGTCCATCTTTTGATTAAAGGTGACGCTGATCACCGGCGTGGGACTGACATAAAGGTCGTTCGCTGCCGGAACACTGCCGACAACCGCCGGGCTGATGGTAGTAAATTTCCAGGTAAAATCATCTGCCAGCACCGCCTGGCCAAACACATCGGTCAAATCTTTGGCCACGCGAGCGGTGTATTCAGTGGCCGGCTGAAAACCGTTTTGATCAGGGGTGAATTGATAGATCGACGTGTTGAGCCATGCTCCTGTGCCTGAAACCTGCGGCACAAAAGTGAGCGGATTGGGCAGGCTGCCCCCACCCGACTCGATGGCGCCCAGCGGCACAACCGGCCGGTTGAAAAAGACCGTTACTTTGGTATCGGCCAAAACTTCGGTAGTCTCAGCCGCCGGTTGAACGTTGACGACCTCCAGGAAACCGACGGCATTGAAGCGCAATTCAAAGGGGCGCAACATGGCCAAACCGGCTTGACTAGTCGCCGTGGCGGCAAGGCGGGCACGGTAACGCTGGCCGCGCTGAAAGCCATTTTTGAGGCTGAAATGCAAGGTTTGGTCGTCAACCCAATCAAAAACGCCGTCGATGCTGGCCCCCGGCTCGATGGCAAAGGCTTTTTCCACGCTGGCCCGATCCATAGGCTGGTCAAAGCTGATTTCGATGGGCGCGTCGAGTGGCTGTTCAACTCCGCGTTCGGGCACAGTTTGGAGAACGAGCGGGGCAATCGGCTCAAGGGGAATGGTGGGGGTAGGAGTCGAGGTCGGCTCGATGATCACGGCGGCTGCGACGGTTGGCGTGGATGCGGCGGCTGCGGCCTGAGTCTGACTCGGGGTCGGGCTGGTGGGGACTGAGGTAACACTCGGCTCAAACTTGGCCATGTTGCCCCCGCTGCCACGCGTCAAGAAGATAACGGCCCCAAGCACCACCAGCAGTGCCACCACCCCCGCGGCGACCCACAGCCAGGGGGATGAGCGGACTGGTACGGCGGAGTCTTTCATGGTTTGGGCAGCGCCAGCGGCAGATTGCGGTCCGGTGGGAGTCGCAGGCATAGGAGCCAGCACCACCGCCACCGGCACATAGGCTGTTTCGGTTGGCTCGTCCACATCCTGACTGAGGAGGATGCTGGGCAGCGGGTTGCGCTCTTTAGGCTCCACATCGGTCAAGGCAAAGGTGGCTCGACCAATCCGCAGCCAGTCGCCAAAATGAAAAGGCTGCCCCGCCGGACCGACAGGTTGGTCATTGATAGTCACCTCGGCCATATTGGCCGGGTTGTAAACCAGACAATGCTGCCCGTTGAATTCCAGCTTGACATAAGGTGAAGTCGTTAATAATTCACTCGCCGGCGTACCTTCTTCACGAGCCGGGCCAAAAATCAAGAACCCTGGTTTGAGCCGGTGCGCCTGCCCGGTCGAGTCAAGTAACCAGGCGGGTCGCGAGTTTGTGACCAAAACAGCCGTATCGTCGTCCGGTAGTGTCTCCAGAATGGCTTTGAGGGTTTGCTGCCAGAGCGCCACCGTGGCCGGGCGGTCGGCCCGCTGGATTTGCATGGCATGCTCAATGGTCGCCGAAACCTGGCGGCTCAATTTGGGGTTGATCTGGTCAGGCGGCTCAAATTTGGCCTCGCCGGCCATCAGGCTGACGCTGTCGGGCGGCTTTTTGCCGGTCAAAATGGCGTAGAGGGTCGCCCCCAAAGCGTAGATGTCGGAGGCCGGAGTGGTGCCGCTGCCACTGTACTGTTCCGGCGGTGAGAAACCACTGGTGACACCCCGGGCCCCGGTGTCGGTCAAGTTATCATCGCGGGACACCTTGGCGATGCCAAAATCCACCAGCACTGCCCGGCTGTCGGGTGTGATTTTGATATTTTGCGGCTTGATATCGCGGTGGATGATCGGCGGATTTTGCTGGTGCAAGTATTGGACGGCCTCACAAACCTGGATCATGTAATCCAGGGCCTGCCGCTCGCCTAAAGGTTGTCCTCGCTTGGTCACCATCTCCCACAGATCCTGACCCTCGATGAAGTCCATCACCAGGTATTGCTGGTCGCCAATGCTGAAATGATTGATCACCCGGGGCAAACCGGGGTGATGCAGCCGGGCCAGAATGCGAGCTTCTTGTTGAAATTGTCGCGTGCCCTGTGGGGTTTGGAAGAAATTTTCCTTAATCGCCACCGGAATATCGAGGGTGAGGTCAAAGCCGCGATAGATAGCGCCCATGCCGCCCTGCGCCAGCAAACCATCAATCCGATAGCGATTCTCCAAAAGTGAGTTAGCGGATAACGTCATAAGTTGATCCTTAAAACGTAATACGTGATGCGTCATGCGTCATGAATTTGCCTCGGCAAATCCTTACGCATTAAGCGATAAAAGAAGAAACCCTATGGCAATTTGGCTGAACATTTTACCCGTATATGGTAGCACAAGCCAGGGATTTTTCCTAAACGACCCGGCTTTGCCTGGCTGACACCTGAGCCAACGGTTGGGCGTAGGGCAAAGGTATGGTAATGTAAGCTGACCAAATAGGGCATCCCTCCCATTGACCTGAGGTATATTACGTTTTATACTGATAGCGACAGTTGGTCCTTCATTGTCAGATAATCTTTTACGGACCATGTGTTCTTTAAAAACAAGTTTGACCTAAGTCCAGGTCAGTTGTCCGTAAGCAAACCTTGCTTGAGAGGAATAAATTGTTGATGAAGTCCCAAGATACAACCCTACCCGGCTCACACAAGGTTTTTTTATGGTTCATTGCTATTGTTTTTGCTCTAGCCGCAGTTATTTTGATTATTTCGGCCACTTCGGCAGCCACGACGACCGGCAGCGCGCCGGCTCTGGCTGTGACGCTGGTAGAGGGTCCCAATACCGGGGTGATTGGACCGGGCGGACAGCGCTGGTTTCGTTTGACGCTGGCTGACCAGGCTCAGACTGCCAACCTGGAACAGTCATTTTCCTTGATTTTTACGCCTGATGACGGTCAGCGCATCAGGCAGGTCAACATGCAGATTTTTGACGAGAGCCAGGTGGCGCTATTTTACCCCGGCGACCCTGCTCACATGGCCAATCTGGGGGCGGGTCAGATTGTCTCTCACGACAACAACCCGGTGACCGGAGAATTATTTTGGACCGGCTGGCTGCCCGGCCAGCAGAACTATTATCTTCTCTTGTCAAATGGCAACGACTCACCTCTTGACTATTGGCTTTTTGCCGGTAATGTGACCGGCTATGCTTTGGGTGAGCCAGCGGCAGCTCCAGCGGCAGTACCGGCTGCCCCCGAAATTGGGGCTGATCCCGGCAATCCTCTGCCGCTGCCCCCCCAGGTAGTCCACAACTCTCTCAAACCCGGCGCTACCCGCTGGTACACCTTTACCCATAATGATCCGGCCAAGGCGAGCCAATATCAGAATCTGAACTATAGTCTTTTTTTCACTCCTGCCGACGGCAATCGCCAGCAACAGGTTAACTTCAAACTTTATCCGGTCAGTGCGGTGGAGTTGTGGCGGCGTGGCGAAACCAAGCAATTAGTCAACTTTGGGGCAGGCATGTTAGTTTCGCGAGATGGTAATGACCAGACCGGTGAACGCTTCTGGAGCGGCACAGTGCTTCGGGATGAAACTTATCTGCTGGCGATAGAGAACGGGTCCGACATCGAGATTGAATATTGGCTCTTTGACGCCGACGTCGCCCGCCCTCAACTCGGACCTTAAATGAGGTGCGCCACGCCTAAATAGATTTTTCTCTTCACCCGGACTGTGCTATACTGTCGTCGATCCTAAAATCATATCATCAAAATCCGGGTGCAACCATTAGCAAGATACTTGTAATTGAAGACAATCCACAAAATGCGCTACTGATGCGGCGTGTCTTAGAGGCCCACCATCATCAGGTCATTCATGTGAGTGAGGGCGAAGCCGGGCTAAAAACGGCCATTGAGGAAGTGCCCGATATCATTTTGATTGATCTGGGCTTGCCCGATATTGATGGTCAAACCTTGATCGCCTTCATGAAACGTACACCTGAGTTAAAAGATGTGCCCCTGGTAGCGGTGACGGCCTGGCCTGAAGATACAGCCAGACAAATGGCGGAGGCTTATGGTTGTGATGGTTTTATTTCCAAACCCATCAATACCCGCGTATTTCCGGATCAAGTTGCTGCTTTCATTACCAAATCAGCCTAGATTTGGTCGACCAGCCCAAATTAAAACTCAAAATTCCCCGCACTCGTCCACTGCGTTTTGCCGGATGAGTTATCCCCTCACACAAGCGCATTAATTACGCCCATGTCAAGTCCTGAGGCCACAGTTGATCTGATTCCAGCCAGCGCCTTCTCGTACGAGGAGTTGACTGTGGCCTACAACGACACACGGGTGGATTATATGGTGCCTATGCCCATGAACGCTGCTCGGCTGCGTGAATATGTCGAGACCTACGACGTAGATATGGATAGTTCGGTGGTAGCGGTGGATGGCAACGAAATCTTGGGGTTGGCTATGTTGGGGGTCAGAGAGCGGCACGCCTGGATTACCCGCTTGGGGATTATTCGCCGGAAACGCCGCCAGGGGACAGGCTGGCGGCTGGTGACCCATCTGTTGGAGCAGGCCCGCCAAAAAAATCTCGATTACGTCGTCATCGAGGTTATCAAGAATAACGTTCCTGCCCATAGCCTCTTCCTCAAAGCGGGCTTTCAAGAGACCAGGGAACTCTTTGTTTTGCGCCGCCCGCCTGGTCCAACCCTGGTTGAACCGCCGCCAGCGGAAATCAAAACCCTGGGCTATTCCGAAGCCGTTCACCTGCTAGAAAATCGTAATTCCAGCCCCTCCTGGATTGACGAAAAGGAGTCGCTCATAAATGCCGGCAATTTGGGCGCTTTCTACGCCATTTTGCCCGACGGCAGTAAAGGCTGGCTGGTTTATCAAAACACAGTTTTTCAACTAGGGCGTTTGGTCATCCAAACCGATGAGGGGAATCCACCCAAAGTTGGTCGGGCGCTGCTGCATCATCTCCACCGGGTTCACCCCGCGCAAGACACCAAAACCGAAAATTTACCCAAAGATGACCCGCATTGGCCGGCCTTTCAGGCGCTGGGCTACCTGGAAGTATTTGATCGAATTGAGATGATCCTCCACCTTAAATAGCCACTCTGACCTTCCGCTCGCCGTGGCGTATTTCGGTCTCCAGTTTCACTTCTAGCCTTTTAATCAGTTTCATCAGGTGAATATTTTCGGCCATCACCCAGCCGGAAAAGTGAGTAATGCCCAGTTCGCGAGCCTTTTCGGCCAGCCTGGTCAACAACACCCGGCCCACGCCCTTGCGTTGAAAATCATCCCTGACCACAATAGCCACCTCAGCCTCTCGCTCCTCAAGCATTGCTCTGGCAAAACGAGCTACGCCAATCGCATGTTCCTCACCATCTGCCTCAATTACTGTGGCCACTACGGCGACATGTCGCTGGGGGTCTAAATTGGATAAGGTAATAGCGTTGCGCCAAACCTCTTCTTCAGGCATTCGCTCGGTGTAAAGATGAAACCGCAACCGGCGCGTTTCCGGCGAGAGGTTATGAAACAGATCAACTAGCAGCGCGGTATCTTCCGGTCTGATTAAGCGGAGATTGACCTGCTGCCCTGAAGGAATAGTGTAAGGTTCGAGTGTATTCAATCGTACAACTCCTGCCAAGATACACATTGTAACAAATCTGTAGCCCTTAACCAAAAACATAGATCAAGGTGGACTCTGGACTTAATCTATGTTATATTGCCAGACATTATCAGCTTATCAAAAGACCAAATATATTTATTCAGCAGAAGCCATCAAAACCGAAAACTTATAGCCGAGATTAGGAGATTTGGGGATTTTATCTCCTAATCCCCAAATCCCGGCGAAAAAGAAACGATTTTATAGCTCTGCTGAGTAGAGAAGGGGAAAATGGACTCTAGAAGATTAGGTCAAACCGACCTCAAGGTATCCCGGCTCTGTTTGGGCACAATGACGATGGGCTGGACCTCCGATAAGCCGGACTCCTTTGCCGTCATGGACTATGCCCTGGAAAACGGGATCAATTTTTTCGATACCGCCGACGTTTACTCCTTCTGGGCCAAAGGTAATCCCGGCGGCATCGCCGAAACCTGGGTCGGCGAGTGGCTGACGAAACGAAAAGCACGGGCCAAAATAATCATTGCCACCAAAGCCCGCGGCCGCATGTGGGAGGGGCTAGACGGCGAAGGGCTGAGCCGCAGCCATCTAATGCGGGCAGTAGACGACAGCCTGCGCCGGCTGCAAGTCGAAACGATTGACCTTTACCAAAGCCACTGGCCCGACGAGAACACCCCCCTGGAAGAAACATTCCGCGCCTTTGAGGAGATGATTAAACAGGGCAAAGTGCGCTATCTGGGCTGTTCCAACCACACGGCGGCCCAGTTACAAGAAACTCTGGCTGTTTGCGCGGCCAACAACTTGCCCCACTATGAGTCGCTGCAACCTCACTACAATTTGGTCCATCGCCAAGAGTACGAGGCAGAATTGATGGCCTTATGCCAAAAAGAAAATTTGGGGGTCATTCCCTACAGCCCGCTGGCGGGCGGCTTTTTGACCGGCAAATACAAGCGCGATGGCAGCATACCTGGTCAAAGCCGGGGGCACGGCAGCGACCGCATGCGTAATTATATGAATAATGAAGGTTTTACCATCGTCGAAACCCTGGCCGAAATTGGTCAAGACCATCAGGCGACTATCGCCCAGACTGCCCTGGCCTGGCTGCTGGCCAATCCAACCGTTACCTCGGCCATCATCGGAGCCAACACCGTTGAGCAACTGAGTGAAACTCTCCCGGCTATCAAGGTGAGCCTTACTCCAGCGGAAAAAACACGCCTGGATAATCTGAAAAGTCCCACTTAAAGAAAGGGTTCTTATGAATTTCACTCGCACGGACCTTGACTTTGCGCGCGAACTGGATGCCCAGGATGAATTGGCTTCTTTTCGAGCTGAATTTGTCATCGAAGACCCTGATTTAATCTATCTTGACGGCAACTCATTGGGGCGACTGCCCCAACGCACCATTGCTTTCATGCAGCACGCCATTGAATATGAGTGGGGCCAGCGCCTGATCCGCCTGTGGAACGACGGCTGGATTCACACCCCCACCGAACTGGGCGCAAAAATCGCCCAATTGCTCGGCGCGCAAGGCGACGAAATTATCGTTACCGAAGCGACCTCGATCAATTTGTTCAAGCTGGCCGTAGCCGCGCTTCAGGCTCGACCCGGCCGGAGCAAAATCGTCAGCGATGTTTTTAATTTCCCCTCAGACCTGTACATTCTGCAAGGCATTATTGACCTGTTAGGCCGGCGGCATCGACTGGAACTCATCCCCTCCGCCGATACGATCACCATCGATCCGGCGGCGGTCAGCGCCGCCTTGGACCACGACACCGCGCTGGTCAGCCTGACGCACGTAGCCTTCAAAAGTGCTTTTATGTACGATATGGCCGCGGTGACCGCCCAGGCCCATCAGGCCGGGGCCTTGACCCTGTGGGATTTGAGCCACTCGGCGGGGGCGGTACCGGTTGATCTAAACGGCTCCGGGGCAGACCTGGCCGTGGGCTGTACCTACAAATATCTGAATGGCGGCCCCGGCGCGCCGGCCTTTCTCTATGTGCGGCGTGACCTGCAAACGCAGCTCAACCAGCCCATGTGGGGCTGGTTTGCCGCCAAAAATCCGTTTGCCTTTGAGCTGGATTATACCCCGGCCGACAACCTCGCTCGCTACAGGGTCGGCACCCCACCGATGCTCTCCATGAAAGCGGTTGAGCCGGCGCTGGGTATTCTGCTGGAAGCAGGGATGGAACGCCTCCGCGCCAAAAGCATCCGTCAAACCGAATATCTGATTTTTCTGGCTGAGCAGTGGCTGGTTCCATTAGGTTTTACCCTCGGCACGCCGCACCACGCCGAGCTACGGGGTTCGCACGTGTCTGTGCGTCACGCCGAGAGCTACCGCATCAATCGGGCTTTGATCGAAGCCGAGCCACCGGCGGTCAAAGTTATCCCCGATTTTAGGGAGCCGGATAATATTCGGCTGGGGATTGCGCCCCTCTACACCAGCTTCACCGATATTTACCGGGCGATAGAGCGCCTGCGGCAAATTGTCGAAGAGCGAATTTATGAGCGATATTCGGCGGAACGTTCTGCGGTCACATAAGCTCTACGGGTTGGTGATAGATGTTTGGTTACACGAAAGATTGTCTGGTAAAAACAACCAAAAAAGCGACTCTTGAGTAGGTCGCTTTTTGTTTTCTGGCTCATGCTGCTTGAGCAACCTGGTTTTACTGAACCCCCACCCCCAAGCGAAAAACCAACTCCCCTCCCAGCCAGGTTGTGGCTAAAACAGCCCCAACTCCCAAGGCCATCAGGCCCAGGTACGGCCAGCGGCGGCGGCTGAGAACATCAGCCCAACGAAAACGCATATAGAGGAGCAAGCCATTGATGATAAGCAGGGCCACGCCAGCGGTGATGTGGGTGTTCACATTGTCACGGCGGGGATCGGTCAATTCAAGCTGGCTCTGGTCCATCAAACCAGCCAGGCTGGATACCAGCGTCGCCAGCCAACTCAGGCTAAAACTCCAATAAGCGAACCGATCATAATCCGGTTGACCACGCCACAGGTAAGCTACGGTCAGCAGCACCCCTAGCAGGTAAAATGCAATAGGGAAATGCACGGTCATAGGATGCAACGGATGGCCGAAGAGGGTCATAGCGAAGCAGGTAGACCGTAGTCGGTAGACAGCAACCGGGGATTACGCATTTTGCCTACTTTTTACTGCCTACTTCCTTGGCCACAGTTGTTTGGCGTCCAGCCCGGTACTCCTCGTAGCGAGCCAGCGCAAAAAGGAGGGAAGAGAGGCGGTTAAGATAACGAATGATCGTTTCATTTTCCAGGTCGCCTTCAATCATCAAACGGGCCACGCAGCGTTCGGCCCGGCGAATAACGGTACGGGCTACGTCGAGCCAGGCGCTAATCCGGGTATCGCCCGGTACCACAAACTGGGTCAGCGGTGGGATTTCGGCCCCCAATTTGTCGGTTTCCGCTTCCAGCCATTCCACCCGCTCTGCGCTCAATTGGCTGGGCAGCGTGACCCCCGGTGCGGTGGCTAACTCGCCCATCAGCAACCACAGGTCACGTTGGGCTTCTAATATCAGTTTTTGGGTTCGCTCACTGGCGGCCGAGTCAGCCCGAACCACGCCCATAAAGGAGCTGGCCTCGTCCACCGTACCGTAGGCTTCTGGGCGCAAATCATATTTGGCTACGCGCTCCTTACCCAGGAGATTGGTATAGCCTTCATCACCGCTGCGGGTGTATAAAATCGTTTGTTTGGGCATTATTAATTCAACCCGGCCCTATTTAGGATTTTTTGATTGACTGTCCAACTTTTCCAGGGAACGCCGCGCCTGCTGACGGACCCCCTGGTGCGGGTCTTTGAGTAGAGTGGTGAGCGGTTGACGAGTCAGCGGGCTTCTGAGTTTCCCCAACGCCTCCGCCGCCCAGAAACGAACAGCCGGTTCAGAGTCGATCAGGGCTTTGATGAGCCCTTGAATGGCTTTGGCCTTGTTCAATACTTTTATCTCCTGTTCGGTGCAAATCCGGCCCAAGGCGATGGCCGAACCATAGCGGGCGTCCGGGTCGTCATCGTGGAGTAAGGTGTCAAGCAAGGCTTCGACAGCCTCATCACCCAACTGATTGAGCTGAAAAATGGCAAACTCGTGATTTTCCGGCTCATCCAGGGCTTCGATGAGCCGCCCCAGCCTTTCGCGCTGTTGCCGGGCTTCCTTTTCTCTAAGCACCTCAAGCCGCTCGGTCTGGAGGCGTCGCCGCATCTCCTGCATGGCCTCACGCTTGGCTCTAGACCGCTCCAGGTGTGCTCCGCAATGGCCGCAATAAACCACGTCAACGCGGTTAGACGAGTGACATAAAACGCAGTCTACCTTAAGCGAGCCACCACAGTTTGAACAGTAGTGCATTTCCTCAAGGTTTGGCGTATGACATTGTGGACAGCTAACCGTCTGGTCCGTGGCCAAATCGGTTATCAACAAAGCTGACCCACAACTGGGACATTCAAATTGCTTATTGGGTAGGAAATCGCCGGAGAGTGAACCCCCACAACTGGGGCAGGCAAGTCGTTCGATCTTCATAGTGAAACCTCAGCTAGTACAAGTTATAGAAGTCGTTGTATCACTCTAAAATTATGCCGCCAAATCAGCGGAGAGTCAACCGTATTATCATCCCAAGCGCAAATTGGCTGCCACATCCAAATCCCACTCAGCCAACTGCCCGCGTTGCAGCCGCCAATAAGCCGCCGCGCCAATCATAGCGGCATTGTCGGTACAGAGGAAGAGCGGCGGCACGCGCACGGGCCGCCCGGCCTCGGAGATCATTTTGTGGCGCAACAGGGCATTGGCCGAGACTCCTCCCGCCAATAAAACCTCGGTCACGTTGTACTGCTCAGCCGCCGCCTTGGTTTTGCTGACCAGAATATCCACCACTGCCATTTGAAAAGAGGCCGCAATATCAGAGATAGGCATCGTGCGCAGCGGGAGTTGGGCGTGCGACGCGCCGGCGCGAGGCAAATTCTCGCTGCTGGCATACTTTTGAACAACGCGCAGCACCGCCGTTTTTAGCCCGGAGAAACTAAAATCAAAGCCGTCACCCAGGCGAGCACGCGGAAAATTGTAAGTATTCGGGTTGCCGCCTTTGGCTGCCTCCTGAATTGCCGGGCCACCGGGAAAGCCAATATCCAGCATACGAGCCACTTTGTCAAAAGCCTCGCCGGCGGCATCGTCGATGGTCCGGCCCAAAATTTCATAATCACCGTGAGCGCGGCTGAGCACCAGTTCGGTGTGACCGCCGGAGACAATCAAACACAGCACGGGAAACTCGATAGCAGGGGCCATTCCCTGCCCTTCACTGTCGAGCCAATTGGAATAGAGGTGGCCTTCCAAATGGTTGACCCCTATCAGCGGCAGACCCAGGGCCAGCGCAATCCCCTTGGCCGCATTGACCCCTACCAGCAAGCTGCCGGCCAGTCCCGGTCCATAGGTGACCGCCACGGCATTCAACTCATTCCAACCGGTGCGCGCCTGAATCAAGGCATCTTGAACGACCGTACCAATAGCCAGAACGTGCTGGCGCGAGGCCACTTCGGGGAAGATGCCGCCATAACGCCGGTGAATATCAATTTGCGAGGCGACGATATTTGATTTAATCCGAAAACCATCCTCGATCACTGCGGCAGCGGTTTCATCGCAGGAGGTTTCGATAGCCAGGATTTTGGTCGTCATCTTTATAATACCATAACTTCTTCAAACCGGCCGGGGGCAGGAGACCGGAGACTGGCCCACTTTTTTAGCCCCGGTCCTCGGTCGCCGGTTGTCCTAAATTTTTCCCTCACGCCACAAATCCAAAGCGGCCAGATTGGAGTGAAAGGCAATGTTTGCCGGCAGTTCATCCGGGCCGAAAAGAGCTACCGCTTCGGCATCATCGCCAGGGTGGGCAGCGCCATCGACCACTTGACCTTTGTAAACGATCAGGACACCGCTACCCCGGTAATTTTCGTAATAATACACGTCGATGAGGCCGGTAATTTCCACCGCATAACCGCTTTCTTCCTGGCACTCACGAGTAGCGGTGGTCTGGGGCGTTTCGCCAATTTCCATAAAACCGCCGGGCAGGCACCAGCTTCCCCGGGCCGGGTCGGCATTCCTTTTGACCAGAACCACCCGGTTCTTTTCATCCACCGCCAGTACGGCCGCCCCCACTTTGGGGTCAACAAATTGAACAAAGCGGCACGCTGGGTCGGAGCAGACTCGCCGCATGCGGCCATAGGCCAGGCGGTCCACCATCTCACTGCGGCAGCGAGGACAATATTTATAGCCCTGCCGGAGTGAGGCCGCTTCTTCGGCGGTCAGGGTGATTTCTTCGGGTGAGTCCATTATTCCACGGCTTTCCGGGCCGCCCAAATATTGCAGGTGGGCGCAGTAATTGGGGTGACGCAGCCGGTGCCTAAAATAAAACGCCAGCCGCCGGTGGCTTCGAGAGCAGTTTTGGCTTCGACCTGGACTGTTTCCGGCGTGCCGCGCAGCATAGTTTCCCACTGGCGCAGCCCACCGCACAAGGCTTTGTCGGTGCGGCGCATGGCCTCAGCCAATGAAGGCGGCGTCTCCACATCGTGCCAATTGATGACATGCACCGGATAATTGGCCACTAAATCAAACATCACATTGACCCCATGCAGGTGAAGCAGATTGAACCACATCCCTGCGGTGGCTTGCAGAATTTGTAAATCCAGATGCTGGCAAAAATCACGGTATTCGGCTTCGGTCAGCAAATCATAAGTGGCGTGCTGCACGGCCAGAAAGATACCGGCGACTTGGGTTGACTGGCGCAGCATGTCGACAAAACGCAGCGTCGACTCGGCGAGGGTCGCCAGGCCAGTTTTAACCGCCTCAGGATACTGGCGCATGTCTGAGAGCAGCCTCGGTCCGGCCAGATTTTTGGCCTGTGAGAGCGGGTTAAACACGGTCTGGATAAAAGGAACCTCCTCGCCCAGAGTCTGGCCGATGAGTTTATTAGCCTCAATCACTTCGCCAAACAGACCCTGGCGCGGGTCTAGCGGTTTAAGCTTGAGCCAATCCTCCGGCGATTGGATCAGCCGCGGCCCCCACTCGCGAGTGCCCTCTTCATTGCCCACCCAGTGACTTTCCGCACCGTAACCGGAGACCATAAAATCGCTGCTGGGGGTCACTTTAATAAAATCAAATTCATAAGTCTGCTGAAATTCCAGGTGAGCCCGGGCCAATTCCCCACCGTAGCGGTCGTCAACCGGCCAGTGCCGCCACAAAGCCACCGCCGGCCGGTCAACCGGCGCGCCGGCAAAAGTGGCTTCGAGACGCTGGCGTTTGGTCATTTTAGTGGTCATTAGCTATACCTCCAAGTTAACGATTTTCGCCGATCAACGGTCAATTGTTAATAACCTCAGTTCAAAGTACCCTTCGATGCACTCTCTGCTTTGTGCCGGGCTATTCAGGGCGCTGAACGACTAACCTAATCTCAACTCGTCCTTCACCGTTCGATACAACGTGTCCGCCTTGAGTTCATTCAAGGTGTAGCAAGGGCCGTGCAGCTCGTCGGCCAGACCCTGGGCCAGGCCGCGATCAAAGCTGGCGTGTTCCATGTTGATGACCACAGAACGGATGCCCTCTTCCTCGATCATTTTGGCCACCCGGTGAGCTTCTTCCTGGGCCGGCAAATCTGACACGGAGACGTTGCCGGCGCCGTCGGTGAGCAGAATCATCATGGTCATAATTTCGGGGTGGAGCCGCATCTGCTGGGTCAGGACCCGGTGAGCTAATAACAACCCGGCTGAGAGGGGTGTTTTACCGCCGACCGGCACGTCGGCCAGGGCGTGCTTGGCTAATTCAACGCTGGAGGTGGGCGGGAGGACCAGCCGGGCTTCCTCTTTTTGGAAGACGATCAGCCCCACCTGATCGCGGCGCTGGTAGGCGTCGAGCAGGAGGCTCATGATCGCGCCTTTGGTTGCTTCCATGCGCTCCGCCGCGGCCATGCTCCAACTGGCATCAACCACAAATAGAATCAGGTTAGCGGCGCGGCGCACCCGCACTTTGTCCTGAATATCCTGCCGTTCCACGGCCAGGGCCCGTTCTGAGCGGTCTCGTCCTAGTTGAAACGGAGCTGCGGCCCGAAAAGTGGCATCAAAAGCCACATCTTTAGGTTTGCCCTGGGCGGGACGCGCTTGAATGTAGCGTCCGCGCTTGCGGTCGGTGCGGGTGTAGCTGCGTTTACCCGCCGCAGGGCGGGTCATTTTATCAAGGGGGGTTTGCAGCCGCCGGGGTGTAAAATCCTGGCCAATGGTGATAGGGGTATTGGCCTGGCTCTTGTCCCCGGAGGCTTGATTAGATTTATCCGGCTGCGGTGGCAAACCCTGGGTGGGGGGAATTTGCTCGCTTGAACTGGGGTCTACCGCCTCACTATCGTTTTTTTTTCCTCGACGGTGGTTTGGTTTCCTTCGGAACTGGTTTGCTGCTCGGCCTTTTCGGTCGCTTCTTCACGGACCTGTTTGAGCCGCTCTTCCAGGGCCTGGAATTGAGCGGTGGTATCCTGGAAGGGCTGTCGCTTGAGCCGGTGGGGCAGGGCCAACTCGGCTGCCATTAAAATATCGGCCAGGTTGATTTTTTCACGGTTGTTGAAGGCCGCATGCGCCAGGGCTGTTCTCAAGATGACAATATCTCCTCGGTGGCCGTCAACCTTCATTTCGGCCATCAACTCGGCGATGGTGTACAAGTCACGCCGATTATAGACCACTTTGGACAGCATCTGCCGGGCTTGGATGATTTTTTCGGCCAGTTCGGCTTCTCTGGGTTGCCACTCCCGGTAGAATTGTTCGGAATTGCGCTCAAATTTGAGGGTGCGTTCCAGAATTTCCATGCGGGCGCTCGTGTCGGAAATGGTCTGGATGTCTACGCACAGGGCAAAGCGATCAAGCAGTTGCGGGCGCAGGTCACCTTCCTCCGGGTTCATGGTACCCACAAAGATAAAGCGGGCCGGGTGGGCAAAGCTGATACCTTCCCGTTCCACCACATTGATACCCATGGCGGCCGAGTCGAGCAGCAAGTCAACCACATGGTCGTCCAATAGATTGACTTCGTCAACATAGAGCAAGCCCCGGTTAGCCGCAGCTAAAACACCCGGTTCAAAATGGCGCTCGCCCTTCTTGATGGCCTTTTCAATATCCAGCGTCCCCACCACGCGATCTTCGGTGGCGCTAACCGGCAGGTCCACAAAACGAATGCGATGCTTGATCACTTTCAATTCCTGGCCGTGGACTTGGCGCTCTTTGACCCAATCGGACCAGGTATCGGAGGCGTTGGGGTCGTCATTAAAAGGCGAGTCGGCAAACACCTCTATCTCGGGCAGCAGCGCCGCCATTGCCCGCGCTGCGGTAGATTTGGCCGTACCTCGTTCGCCCCGGATGAGCACCCCGCCGATTTGGGGGCTGATCGCATTTAAAATCAGGGCCATTTTCATCCGGTCTTGGCCGACAATGGCGGTGAATGGGAAAATTGAGGGCATCTTTTTTATTCTTCCTGTTTTTAACCATCCTCTCAGGCCCAAACTGAGTTTGGGCCTGAGAGGATAGAAGATTAATCTTTTTCTTCTTGCTTTTCTCGTTGGGCCTGGGCAATAATTTCGCTGGCAATATGGCTGGGCACCGGCTCGTAGTGCGACAGGGTCATGGTATACACACCCCGGCCCTGGGTAATCGAGCGCAGGTCGGTGGCGTAACGTTGTACTTCGGCCAGCGGCGCTTGAGCGGTGATAATCGTATTACCTCGCACCTGCTCCATCCCCGACATGCGGCCCCGGCGGGTGCTGAGGTTGCCCGTGACATCGCCGGTGTACTCTTCGGGGATCGTAATGACCATATTCATAATCGGCTCCAACAGGATGGGGCCAGCCTCTTTGACTGCTAATTTAAAAGCTTCCCGACCGGCAATTTGAAAAGCGATATCTTTGGAGTCAACTGGGTGTTCTTTGCCATCATAAACAATCGCTTTGACATCGACTACCGGGTAGCCGGCAATTACGCCTTGTTCCAAAACTTGTTTAATCCCTTTCTCAATGGAAGGGAGGAACGGCTGCGAGATGGAACCACCAAAAATTTCGCTCTTGAATTCAAAGCCAACCCCGCGCTCCTGTGGCTCTACCCGCAAATGAACTTCGCCAAATTGACCCGCGCCGCCGGTCTGCTTTTTGTGCCGGTATTGGGCCGAGGCCGTTCGGGAGACAGTTTCCAGCATTGGCACTCTGGGCACAGCAGTTTCGACACCCAGGCCAAAACGGCTACTCATCTGCTTGACCGCGATATCCACATGGGTATCACCCATACCTTCCAGGAGCGTCTGATGAGTGGCCGCCTCATAACGGTGACGCAGCGTCAAATCCTCTTCGACAATACGGGCCAAGCTGGGGCCCAGTTTGGCCGCATCCCCCTGGGTTTTGGGGGTTAAAGCGACCGCATAGACCGGTTCAGGATATTTCACCAGCGGCGCCGTTACGGGATGCGCCTTGTCACAGAGCGTATCGCCGGTTTGGGTATGGCTCAATTTAACTACACCGGCAATATCGCCAGCCACGGCTTCGGACATGCTCAACTGTTCTTTGCCTCGAGGCGAGAAAAGACCGGCAATGCGCTCTTCTTCACCCGTCCGGGGATTGAAAGCTCGTGAGTCGCTTTTGAGCACGCCCGACCAAACCCGCAAATAGCTGAGCCGGCCATACTGATCATTAACGGTTTTGAAGATTTGGGCAACCAGCGGGCCATTGGCTGCGCCGGTCAGGGTTTCATCCCCGCCGTTTTTGGTGTTTTTGGTCACAATTTCAACGGCAGGGGTGGGAAAGGTTTCGACAATGGTGTGCATAAAGCCGCGCACGGCCACATTAGCCGTAGCCGACCCGCAAAAGACCGGCACGATCCTTCGGTTAGCCAAGCCGGCTTGCAGACCGTGGTCAATTTCGGCTTCGGTAAGCGCTTCGCCGTCAAAATATTTCATCATCAGTTCGTCGTCACCTTCGGCGGCATATTCAACCACCTGGGTACGATACTCTTCGATCTCGGCCGCCATCTCGGCGGGCGGGGCGCCGGGTTTGCCGCTGCCGGTGCGCGCAGTTTGGGTAATCATATCGACCACCCCTTCAAAGTGTTCGCCCTTGCGGATGGGCAGTTCCATGGGCACAAAGGTAGCCTCAAAGGTGTGGCGAAGCTGGTCAATGGCGCGCCGATAACTGGCATTGGGTCGATCCATTTTATTGAGGAAAATGGCGATAGGTTTGTGGTTGTCTACCGCCATCTGCCAGGCCAATTGGGTGCCGACCTCAACCCCGGACGAGGCGTCCATCACGATCACCACGGTATCGGCCACATGGACGCCGCTGAGCATTTCGCCTTGAAAGTCGGCATAACCGGGGGCGTCCAAAATATTGATCTTGTAACCTTCCCATTCGCAAGGAATAACAGCCAGGTTCAGCGACATGGTTCGGTGGATTTCTTCCTCATCGTAGTCAGAAACGGTGTTACCATCTTCAATCCGGCCCAGGCGGTTGATTGCGCCGGTGTTAAAAAGCATGGCTTCAGCCAGTGACGTTTTACCACAACCACTATGTCCCAGGAGAACCACGTTCCTTATTTTGTCTGTTGTGTAACTGCCAGCCATCAAAATCTCCTTAAAACGCGACTATGCGCGAGATATGTGTGTACATCAATGTACGGATGTGTGTGCCCAGGTATCCAGGCACGTCAGATTATTCTAATGCAATCAAGGGTAGTTGTCAAAAGGTTTGCGATAGCTGTCACAAGAGGCCGGGTTAGAGGGAATTTTGTGCGGCTTAACTTTAGCCTCTGGGGTAGTTGTGCTATAATGCAGCCCGAAGTAAGCAGAGAGAGGAGCAGCATGAACCGAGCCAAAGCCTGGGCTTTAGTCTGTGAATACACCGCCAGCCCCCAACTACGCCGCCATATGCAATCCGTCGAAGTGGCGATGCGAGCCTATGCCCGTTACTATGGTGAAGATGAGGAAAAATGGGGCCTGGTTGGGCTGCTGCACGACTTTGATTATGAGCGCTACCCCGACGTGGCGGTGAATGGCCACCCCAACACCGGCACGCCCATTTTGCGTGGGCAGGGAGTCGATGAGGAGATTATCCGAGCTATTGTCTCGCATGCCACCGAAGTGACCGGCGTCGAGCGCCAATCCAAAATGGAACACACCCTGTTCGCGGTTGACGAATTGACCGGTTTGATTGCCGCAGTGGCCCTGGTGCGTCCCTCCAGAGATATTCGCGATGTAGATGTCAAGTCGGTGCGGAAAAAGTGGAAGGTCAAAGGCTTTGCCCCCGGCGTTAACCGTGAGGATATTGAGGCCGGCGCGGCGGCGTTAAACATTGACCTTGACGAACACATCCAAATAGTTCTAACTGCTATGCAAGAGGCGGCAGGTGAACTGGGCCTGGCCGGCGCCTAAACCAAAACAAATTTATCACGCCGTAATTAGATCGACCGATTGGAGACCAGAACTAGCCTATGATGTCAGAAACTGAAGAATTTATGCCGCCCGGAGCAATATTGCACGATACCTTAAACCAGGTTTCATCGGTCATCAGTATTGCGCAATATTGTCTGATTAGCAAGGAAGTATCGCCTGAAATACAGGTGGACCTCAAGCGCATTGTCGAAATGACGCGCGAGATCGCTGCCAATCTTAAGCGTCTGGCTGAAACCCTGGAGGAAGAGGAAGACTGATTTGCCTCTGACTGCTTGTTTCCCCCCACAGGGGGCCAACGAAAATGGGTGAGGTCGAGTCGGTGAGTCTCCCTGCCGCCCCTCAAAACGAAAGCCCCATCATTGCCGATGCCGCCTCGGTGACTGCCCCAATCCTCCAAGCCTCCCCAGCCTATCTCATTTTGTCCCTGGTTCTTTCCCTATTTGCTATCGCTCCCCTTTTTTATCCCGGTTACATTCAAACTCACAGCGGTTTGGCGCCGTGGTGGAATGTGGCAGATTTACGGGTCAATCTGGGAGATTGGCCTTGGCTGCCGCATATAGCCACTCATTTTGACCCCCTCCGCAGCGATGGTTTGTGGCCCTATTATCTGGCCGCTATTTGGCCCTCTGAGCCGCTTGTGGCTATCAAAGTGGTCTTGGGCTTGGCCTGGCTGTTGGGTACGGCAGGCATGTTCGGGTGGCTCAAAAACTGGCTGGGCCGACCCGGCGCCGTGGTGGCTGCTCTGGTCTACACTTACTTACCGTATCGGATCGCCACAGTCTATGTGCGTGGCGCGTGGGGTGAGGCTTTTTTCTGGGGACTCTTACCCTGGGCCATTCTAACCGCCAGCGAGTCGACCAAGCAGCCAAACAGCGCCTCAAGTCGAAAGGCCCAACTGGCTTACGCCTGCCTGGCTGCTTGTATCTGGCTCATTCTGGGTCTGAGCCAACTGGGCTTAGCCCTCTGGGCCTTTGTACTGGTCAGTTTGCTGCTCCTGGTGACTTATCCCCGCCGGGCTGCTTGGTCCATCGCCGCCAGTTTTGGGGGCGTCGTCCTGGCGACTTTTATAACTCTGGCTATCTCTGCCGCCTCACCTGCCTCTCCGTCCACGTTGATCCCCTTCTCCAACCACTTTCTCTACCCGTTTCAACTCCTTTCGGCCTACTGGGGCTTTGGCCCCAGCTGGCCGGGCTGGAATGACGGCATGTCGTTTCAGTTAGGTTTGGCGGCTATCGGACTGACCATTTTGAGCGTCATTTTGTGGCGGCGGCGCAAGTCAACCGCCGCAGAAACTCGCCAAACTGAACGCTCCTTAATTTTCTTTGGCGGCGTTGCCATTGCTTCTATTTTGCTTCAATTTGATTTTACCGAACCTTTGTGGCGTCTGCCCTGGTTCCCTGGTCAGACCTTAGCCAGCACCCTGACCTATCCCTGGCAATTATTGGGGCTGACCGGCCTGGGTCTGGCCGTTTTGGCCGGGGCCAGCTTATGGCTGGATGAGCAACTCACCCGCTTACCCCTATTCAGTTCGATCATTATTCTGGTGATTCTAAGCAGTTACAGCTACTTACTACCTCAATTCATTCAAATTGAGCCAAGCATGCGATCAGGCCCGCAAGCCTTGTGGGGTCCAGACCAGTTAGCCCTGTTATCGCACCATTTCTCAGTAGACATCAACGGCAACACCGCCGGCCTGGACCGTGGACCAACCACAATTCCGCTGGCAGCCCATGGCCCTCTGCAAGCCAACCAGGTCTTGCGACTCAACGTCACCTGGCAGCCATTGCAAGCCTTTGCCGCAGATTGGAAAGTCTTTGTTCACCTGGTTGACGCCAACGGTCGAGTTCTGGCTCAATTCGATGGGCAGCCCCTGGAGGGCAGCTATCCCACCTCCCGCTGGATTCCCGGCGAACTGATCAAAGACTCCTACCCGCTGCTCCTTCCCGCCGATGCCTCCCCCGGCCCCTATCGAGTTCTTCTGGGCTTGTACAACGAAGCCAGCGGCGCTCGTCTCCCCGTGCCTGCTGACGCCGAAGGAAAGGTGGTCCTGCACGTTGAATAATTCGACCACCGAGCACCGTGCCTTATTCGCCTTTCGCCACGATCCCTACCTCTGGCTCACTCTACTTCTCTCCTTGCCGGTCATTGGCCCGCTGTTGCAACCCGGCTACTTTTGGGGCGCGCATGATGCTCGCCACTCGGTTTATTATTTGTACGAATTTGCCAAATCCATCCAGGATGGCATTTTTTACCCCCGGTGGTCACCTGATTTTGCCTTTGGGTATGGCTATCCCATGTTCAATATCTACGGTCCTCTCTCAATCTACATTGGGGAGACGTTTCACCTGGCGGGGTTGGACATCGTTACAGCGGTTAAAGTCGTTTTTGGTTTGTCAGCAATCTTTTCCGGGTTAGCGATGTATCTGTTTGCCCGACAATTGCTAGGCCGACCGGCGGGGCTAATTGCCGCCCTAACTTACGTCTACATACCTTACCACCTCTTTGACCTGTACGTTCGCGCCGCTCAGGCCGAGTCGGTTGGCTTTGTCTTCGTGCCGCTCACCCTGTGGGGGTTTTATGAGTCTGTGACTCACCCCCGCTTGAGGGCCTTGCTCTGGGCAGCCGTTGCTTACGCGGGGCTTATGTTTACCAGTAATTTGCTAGCCCTGCTCTTCACACCCATTTTGGGTTTATATGTCGCGTTTATGCTCCTGACGCCTCAACCCACCAGTATATCAGCGAATAATAGCTCAACACACCCTACGCCTCACGCCTCACCTATCAGGTATCACGCTTCACGCCTGCTCACCTCCGCCATCCCTCCGGCCTTTGTGCTCTTTCTCGGTCTCGGCCTGAGCGCCATTTTTTGGCTGCCCGCTTTGCTGGAATACCGTTATGTTCGGGTTGACCAGTGGGTGGGAGGACGTTTTGCCTTCGGTGGCGATTTTGTCGAGCTATTCCAGCTCTTCTCGCCGCGCTGGGGCTTTGGAGCCAGCATCCCCGGCCCCAACGACGACGCCGGTTTTCAAATCGGCCTGGCCGCGCTTGTACTTTTTAGCCTCTCTTTTTTGCTCGTGCTCAAACTGGCCAATTCGGCCCTGCGGCGAACGCTCTATTTTTTCCAGGTCACCACTCTGGTGCTGATCTTTCTGACTGTACCGATTTCTGACCCGGTCTGGCGGTTTTTGCCGCTTTCGAGTTTTGCCCAATTTCCCTGGCGGCTGTTGGTGGTCATCGCCCCGTTTATTTCGCTGCTTGCCGGAAGCATTATGACCCAAGAAAATAGCCAACAGTCAACGGTCAATAGTCAAGGGTCAACACTTAAATCATTCTCTACTCTCGACTCCCTACTCCCCACTACCATCCTCGCCAGTCTGATCCTTCTCTCCAGCTACCCCTACCTTCGGGCCGAGGTGCGCGACCCCAAACCCACCGAGGGACCGGCCAGCCAGGCCGCACTGTTTCGCTTTCAGCAATCCTCCGATGAAATGACCGGCCAGACTGCCTGGGTGCAGCGTATTCCCAATTGGTCGTCCCTGGCCGAGCAGGTTGAGCGCGGCGGCGAGATTACCACCAAGGTCAACTATACCGCCCTCCCCCCCGATAACAGCGTGGGCGTCTTTTCGATGGAGTTGGACAGCGTGCACGAGTTGTTGTGGGTGGGTACCGAAAAAGAAGGGCAGACTGTGACCTTTCTGATCCCCTACTACCCCGGCTGGCAGGCTTATCTTTACCAGGATTTAGGCCCGCACGACGGCAACCTGGATAAAAATGTCGGCCCGGTCACCCGCATCGGACCCATAGTGGACCGCCCCCCAATCAGCACCACCCCTATCGAGGGCTGGATGGTGGTTCCGATACCGCCGGGCTCTCACTTCCTGGAACTTCGCTTTGAAGATACGCCGATAAGGATCGTCGGACGTTGGATTTCGGTGATCTCAATTTTGGGAGTCGTAGCGTTACTGATAGTTGATAGTCTATCTCTACGCGAAAGATTTATGGGAGTGAGACGAAAAGATGCAAAGGCTTGAGGAAACTAAAACCGCAAGATCCTTTAGCTGGCCCCCTCACATCTCTACCTCTCGGTTCGCGGCCCCGCACTTCTGGCTGATTCTGGGTTTGTCCATTTTTGCCTGGGGACCGCTGCTGAGCCCCGGCTATTTTTTCAATGCCCACGATGCCCGGCACAGCGTCTTCTTCCTGGTCGAATTTGATCAAACCTTTCGAGATGGGTTCTGGTGGCCGCGCTGGTCGCCGGATTTTGCCTTTGGTTATGGTTATCCCCTCTTTAACCTCTATGCACCTCTGGCCTTTTATGTGGCCGAGCTAATTCACCTGCTTGGTTTAGGCTTTACCACAACCATCAAAACCATGTATGTTTTGGCGACCATAAGCGCCGGACTGGGCATGTATGGCCTGACCCGCCGCCTGTTTGGTTCCCAGGCTGGGCTGCTGGCAGCGGTGGTCTACATGTATGCTCCCTTTCACCTGGTGGAAATCTTTGTCCGCAGCGCCTACGCCGAGTTTGTGGCCCTGGCCCTGATCCCGTTTGTCTTTTGGGCCTTTACCGAACTGGTTGCTGCTCCTTCACTGCGCCGGGTTGCCGTAGCTGGGGTTGCCTACGGTCTCTTGGCGCTGACCCACCACACGACCTTCTTCACTTTTAGCCCGTTTTTGATGATTTACCTGCTGGTCTTGATTCTGGCTAAAGCCAAATTCAAGCTCAAGGCGCTCAGCTCCTTGAGTCTATATGCAGTCAGCGCCGGACTGCTTGGTTTGGCTCTGGCAGCCATCTATCTCATCCCGGTCATCACCGAAACCCGCTACATCAAAATCGAGCAGTGGACCAGCGGCAGTTATAACTACTTGCAGCACTTTGTCTATTTTTCGCAGTTTTTTTCGCCGGAATGGGGCTACGGTTACGCCGGCCCCGGTTTGGCCGATGATTTCTCTTTCCAACTGGGGATTGTGGTCATTGCGCTGACTATGTTTGCGTTGGTCTCTATCTTCACCCGCCGCTTTCCGCAGCGGGGGTTAGCCATTTTTTTCTTTATCGCCACCCTCGTTATTATCTTCTTGATGTCCCCGCTGGCCGAGTCGGTCTGGCAAGTTGTGCCGATTGCAACCCTGGTCCAGTTTCCCTGGCGCTTGTTGGGGATGACTGCTTTCACCATGTCCATCGTCGCCGGCTCTTTGTTAGCCGAACCCATTGAAAATAGAACAATTCACCCTTCAAAATTCACCCTTCACCCTTCAAACTTACCCTCTGCCCCCCTCGTTCTGCTCTGCCTGGTCGTCATCCTAGCTTCTTTGCCCTATACCCTGCCCCAATACACCGAAATTCCCACCTGGGCAGAAACGCCGCTGGCGGTGGTCAAATGGGACCGAGTCTCTATTATTGACCGGGTGGCTATGGTTTCGGTCACCCAGGAACAACCCCAAACCAGTCCGCTAGAGCAACAATATCTCAACAGCGAGCCGCTCAGCGCTGCCGCTATTATCGCCGGGCAAGGCAGGGTCGAAACGCTGCATCGCGGCGGGGCTTCCAGCCAGGTCAAAGTAAGCGCCGCAGGGCCGGTCACTCTGCAATTTTATACTTATACTTACCCCGGCTGGCAGGTCAGCCTCAATGGACAGCCTATCCAGTACCGGCCTGAGCCGCCCTATGGTCTGATTACGGTTGACGTTCCGGCGGGCGAACATATCCTCGACCTGCGTATGGGCAGCACGCCCTCCCGGACGCTGGGAACTATTATCAGCGGCCTGGCTCTGCTAGCCGTCATCGCGCTCTACTTTTGGCATGAGCTCCACCATTGGTCAGCGCCAGACTTAGAGGCCCCAAAATTCACCTCGTACCCTGAGAACATTGACCACTGACCCTGGCCCATAATTGACAATTCTGACTTGATAAATAATAATCAGTCTCCGTTATGATTGAATGTTCAGCTTGTGGGGCCGAGTTAACCGCCCACGAAACGCACTGCCCCATCTGTGGCAGACCAACCGCTTACTATCATCGCCAACGCCGCTGTTTGAATTGTGGCGCTCCAGCCGCCCAAAAAGCCGTCACCTGCATGATGTGCGGCAAGCCGGTAGATAGCCTGCCGCTTAAAACCTCCATTTTCAGCGGTTCCTGGGTAGGAATTGGCCTGGGAGTATTAATTATTGTGGGCATGGTTGTCAGTGTGGCTCGTTATCAGGGCAATTTTATCGCCAATGCCGAAAACGCAGCCCAAACCACCCGTCCCACGCCCAGCCCTACCCTAACGCCAACCATCACCCTTACGCCAACGGTCACAGATACTCCGCAGCCAAGCGCTACCCCTACACCCACCTTAACTCCCACCCCTTACATTCACGTGGTTGAGTCTGGTGATAACCCCTCCGCCATCGCCGATTTATATAACGTTCCCGTGGAAGAATTGCTGAAGCTAAATAATATTGACGATGTGAGTAACCTGCAGGTTGGGCAAAAGCTGCTCATTCCCTCGGGGGCCAGGGTTAGCCCTACGACTGAAAGCACGGAGGCTGGCCCCCAGATAACCTATATCGTGCAATCTGGAGACACTTTGCTGGGTATTGCCCTGGACCACGGGACGACGATTGAAGCCATTTCCGCCGCCAATCCAGATACCAGTCTCGACCTGATTTTTCCGGGCCAGCAGATTATCGTACCGCTCAGCCCGCCCACTCCGACACCAACACCAACTATTCCTCCCACACCTACGGTCTTGCCCACTCCCCCCTACTCCACGCCTAGTTTACTCAGCCCCACCACCAATCAGGTGGTTGACGATTCAACTCTATTTTTCAATTGGACCTCAACCGGCCTGCTGGCGCAAGATGAGTTTTACGTATTGCAGCTTACCTGGGCCAACGGCGCCCACACCGAAGCCTGGCTCAAGAACAGCAGTTGGCGGATCAGCAAAGATCAACGCCCGGCTAACGGTCTGATTACCTGGACCGTCAGCGTGATGCGTCAAACCGGAACCAACCCCGACAGTTCCCCTAGCGGCATCAACCTCACCGCCCCAGCCGAGCCACGCTCGGTCGAATGGCGATAACCGTCCCGTTCCCTCCACTTTAGTCTTTCCAAAAGTGAGCAAAAAATGAATAGTTTTTGGTCTGGAAAAGTGGCCTAAGTTGGTTTAAACTGGGGCTATCTTGAACCTTACCAAAAGAAGCAAGTTAGATGAAGTGGAGCAGGTATCCCCCCATGTTATCCTATAGCACTACCCACAACTTTCTGTTATACTTTAAATCACACCTTAAGCAGTTGAACAAAACCTATCCCTTCATGAGCTGGCAAACCTTAAAATATCAATGGCAATGGCAACTCAAAAGCTCTCCGGCGGAACTCTGGCCCTATGTGGCCGATACCCAACGGATTAATCAAGCCGCCTATTTACCGGCTATGAACTATACCGAAACACCCCTGGAAACAGGCGGCAGCCAACGGATTGGTCAGACCAGTAAATTTGGCATCGCGATTGAGTGGGAAGAGCATCCCTTTGAATGGGTCAGAGAGCGCGAGTACAGCGTGTTACGAGTTTTCAGGTACGGGCCTCTTTCACAGGTCTTCATCAAGATGCTCCTGGAGCCGAACGCAGCCGGAACCTTGCTCAAGTATACCGTCGAAGCCACTCCCGCCAATATCCTCGGCCTGCTGGGATCACCCCAACAGTTTGGCTGGGAGGCGCGGCGTAATTTTGAGCGCGTTTTTCGGCAGATTGATACAGCCATTCAGCAGCAGCTTGATCAGGTTATTCCGCTGCCAAGCGCTCCTCTGGCCCGGCCAGGCGAAGCCCGCCTGCAAGAATTGACCCGGCAACTGGCTACCCAGGGCTACGAACTTCGCTGGGCGCAGCGGCTGGCCGATTTAGTACTCACCGCCCCGGATCAAGATTTGGTGCGCTTGCGGCCTTATGCCCTGGCCGACGCCTGGAGCGCGCCGCGCCGGGCTATTCTGGAACTATTCCTCAGCGCGGCCAAAATTGGCCTGCTCAATATGCGTTGGGATATTTTGTGCCCCCTCTGCCGAGGAGCCAAGTTTGTGGCCCACTCGCTGGATGAAGTGCAGAAAGGGGTTCACTGCGCCACCTGCAACATCGATTTTGAAGCCGATTTGGCCCAAAATGTCGAGCTGACCTTTACCCCTCACCCCCAAATCCGCCCGGTGCACGAGCAAACGTACTGTGTCGGCGGGCCGATGGTGACGCCCCATATTCTGCTCCACCAAATCATCGCGCCGGGTGAAACGCGGGTCTTAGCTGTCAAGATTGAAGCGGGCGGCTATCGCCTGCGCACCCAAAAACCGGGCCTCGAGCAGTGGCTTACCCTGGATAGCGATCCGCCTAACCAGACCACCGCCTTAACCGTTGAAGTCAGCGCCAATCAATTGCAGCTTATACCCCAAGCGGCGGCCCCGAATCAAAATAACCTTAGCGATAACAGGCTCATCACCATGACCCTTATCAACAAGGCTCCTTATCCCCAACGTATTTATGTAGAGCGAGCCGACTGGTACACCAACGCAGCCACGGCTGCCGAGGTGACCACCTTGCAGCACTTCCGTGATCTCTTCAGCGACGAAGTACTCCGTCCCGGCGAAGAAATCGGGGTGCAAGGTATGACCATTCTGTTTTCTGATCTGGTGGGTTCAACGGCGATGTACAACCGCTGGGGCGATGCGGCTTCCTATGCCCTGGTACGCGAGCAGTTTGCCTTTTTGCAGCGGATAATCCGCGAATATGACGGGGCTATTGTAAAAACTATTGGCGACGCCATCATGGCCGCCTTTTTTGATCCGGCCAAAGGCGTCGGCGCGGCTCTGGCTATTCAGCAAGAAATCAATTTGTTTAACCTGAACCATCCCGACGAGCCCCTGCTTATCAAATTGGGCTTGCATCAAGGGCCGTGCCTGGCGGTCAACCTCAACGACCGGCTGGATTATTTTGGCACGACGGTCAACCTGGCGGCTCGCCTGGAAGGCCAGAGCCAGGGCGGCGACGTAGTTATCTCGGAGAAACTGCGCCAAGATCCACTGGTAGACAAACTGCTGACCTCGCTGGGGGTTCAGGTAGAGCACTTTGCCACCTCCATCAAGGGGTTCGACGAACACTTCTGTCTCTTCCGGCTGACCCTCCCCGAAAAAGAAATGATCTCGGCTTAAAAACAGTAGGGGCAGGTCTAAGACCTGCCCCGCTTATTTTTTGGAGCAACCTCACCACCCCGGAAAAAGCCGCCAGGTGCGAGACATATAAGTACGGTACGTGTCGCCGAAAGCCGCCAATAAAAGCTGCTCCTCAAGCCGAATGCGATAAGCAAAGGCTGGCAGCAAAATGGCCACAATCGGGATGAGACTTAACCAACTGCCCAGGGCCAGGGCAAAGCCGTTAGTGGCAATCAAGCCGCCGGTGTAGGCCGGGTGACGCAGCCAGCGATAAGGCCCGGCTGTCACCAGGCGATGGTCCGCCTCGAGCGCCACCACCACCGAAAAGTGCCGCCCCAGCGCCAGCACCGCCCACTCCCGCAGAGCAATGCCGGCCGCCATCAAGGCCAGGCCCAGATATTGACTTACCCCCAGCGCCACCCCCCAGTTCAAGGCGCGCCCCACATAGGCCAGGCAAAAACACACATAAACCGTCCCTATGAGCAGCCAATACGAGCCGCGATCAGCGGTGCGATGGGTATCCCCCAGGCGATCCCATTTGCCAATCAGGTGATGTATAAACTCCAGCAGCGCCCAGCCCCAAAAACAGAGCATGAGCAGCCAGCCAAACCAGGCGGAGGGAAACCACTGGGTAGGAACCAGAGCCATCTTTTACCCTAACTATTTGCTCTTATGTCATTTCGAGGCCATAGGGATTTCTCCCCGCTTTGCGGGTCGAAATGACATTGGCACACATCACGCCTCCTGCTTGGCTTGCTTGGCCGCCCGTTGGCGCACGTTGTGATCGAGTTGCTTTTTCCGTACTCGCAGCGACTTGGGCGTCACTTCCAGCAGCTCATCCACACCCAGGTAATCAATCGCCTCGTCCAGCGACATGATCCGGGGCGGGGTCAGGCCCACGTTGATCTCGGCAAAGGATTTGCGATGGTTGGTCAGGTGCTTGGTTTTGCAAACATTCACCACCAGATCATCCTCCCGGCTGTACTGGCCGACTACCTGCCCGGCATAAACCTGATCCTCCGGCGTCATAAACAGGATACCCCGCTCTTGCAAGTTCATCAAGGCATAAGAGGTCACCTGGCCGGTTTCCAGGGCCACCAGCGAGCCCCGGTCGCGGGTGTTGATATCGCCCAGGTATGGCTCGTAGCCGTGGAAGAGGGTGTGGAAAATACCCGTGCCGCGTGTGGCGATCAGGAAAGGCTGGCGGAAACCAAGCAGGCCGCGCGTCGGCACCAAATATTCAGCATAAACCGTGCCATCTTCACCGTAGCGCATATTCAGCAGATTACCCCGCCGCCGGCCAATCATCTCGCTGACCGCCCCCAGGTAATCGCCGTTGACCTCAAGATAGACGTGCTCCACCGGCTCCAGCAGCCCCTCCGGGCCGTCCTTATAAATCACTTCCGGCTTGCTGACGGCAAATTCATAGCCTTCGCGGCGCATCGTTTCGATCAGAATCGCCAGGTGCAGTTCGCCCCGCCCGGAGACGATGAAGCGGTCGGCGCTCTCTGTATCTTGCACCCGTAAAGCGACGTTGCTCTCCAACTCGCGCTGCAGCCGCTCCCGCAGTTGGCGGCTGGTCACGTAATCGCCCTCCCGTCCGGCAAAGGGGCTATCGTTGATAGCGAAGGTCATACGCACCGTCGGCTCTTCGACCGTAATCGGCGGCAGCGAGCGCGGGTCGGCCACGTCGGCGACAGTATCGCCAATGCCTACGTTGGGCAGGCCGGCCACAGCCACAATGTCACCCGCCGTTACGGCCTCTTGCTCGACCCGCTGCAAATCGCGGAAGCTAAAGACCTGGTTCACTCGTCCCGGCATTACCTGTCCTTCCGGGTTGATGGACACCACCGGCTGGCCACCGCGCAGCGTCCCGCTCCACAGCCGACCAATGGCAATCCGGCCAATGTAGTTATCGTAGGCCAATGAGGTCACCAACAGCCGGGGGGGCTGGTCCATTTCGACCTGCGGCGGCGGCAGGCGGTCCAGAATGGTGTCGAACAGAGGCCGCAGGTCAGGCCCCAGAGTGTCGGGCTGGTAGCCGGCCCGGCCTTCCAAGGCCACGGTGTAGATGACCGGGAAATCGGCCTGCTCGTCCGTCGCGCCTAGATCAATGAACAGGTCAAAGGTGGCGTTGACCACAAAATCGGGCCGGGCCGCCGGGCGGTCAATCTTGTTGACTACGACGATGGCCTTGTGTCCCTTTTCCAGGGCCTGGCGCAGCACAAAACGCGTTTGGGGCATCGGCCCTTCGACCGCGTCCACCAGCAGGAGCACCCCGTCCACCATATTCATCACCCGCTCCACTTCGCCGCCAAAGTCGGCGTGGCCGGGCGTGTCCACAATATTGATGGTGATATCGTGGTAAACGATGCCGGTGTTTTTAGCCAAAATGGTGATGCCGCGCTCTCGCTCCAGATCGTTGGAGTCGAACACTCGCTCAGTTAACTGCTGGTTGGCCCGGAAGACATTAGTCTGGCGCAGCATGCCGTCCACCAGGGTGGTTTTGCCGTGGTCCACGTGGGCGATGATGGCAATATTCCGAATATCGGTTCGAGGTTGAGACATAAGATTTCCTATCAAACTAACTTGTTTTAATGACCGGAGACCGAAGACCGGGGTCCGGGAGTTTGCCCGGTCTCCCGTCGCCGGTCTCCGGTCCATTTTACACAAAAAAAGCGCCCGCCGATGGTGCCTGGCGGGGCTTCGATATAGAGATTGTACATCGGTAGGGGCGTTTGGGCAAAGTGGTCGGCTGATTTGAAATTTTTGGCCTCAAGCCGCACTCAATACCTGTTCCACCTCTACTGGAAACTCAACCAGAACAAAATGGCTTTTGTGATAGAGGTAATCTTCGCCACTTTCATCTACAATTCGCAACAAGTCATCCTGAGCCGCCTTTTCGTCGGGAATGATCTTATAAACCTTGTGCAGTATCAGCGACGCTTCGTAATCGGTATTATCAATACATAAAGCAAACTGTCTTTTAGTTTCGTTCATGATCTTAATCCAAATAATACTTTATTTTAAATCCCGGGGCTGCTAATCTTTTTTTCCGGGGCTGATATTTTATTTTTCCGGGGCTGATATTTCTTATTGCTGGCAATGATATTTTATTTATCTACGACAGCTAACTTATGAATTAGACCTGACAGGTCTGGCAGACCTGTCAGGTCTGTAGTTTATCTACCCCAGCCCTCCAACGCCGCCATGGCTGCACCGACGCCTGCGCCGAAGTCAATCGGCCTGCCCAGGTCGGCCAGGCTGCGCTCTAAAATAGCGAGTTGGGCGGCCAGGTAGGTCGGGTGGGCGGCTTTGCCCATGTGCCCCAGGCGGAACAACTGGCCGGCCAGTTCGCCGTAGCCGCCGGAGATCATCACCCCGTAGCGTTCGCGCATGTGATGCCTGAGCTGCTTATCTTGTATCCCTGGCGGCAGCTTGACCCCGGTCACGGCCACCCCGGCGATCTCCTCGCGTGCGGCCCACAGTTCCAGGCCCAGCGCCTTGACCCCGGCCCGGCAGGCCCTGGCGATGCCGGCGTGTCGCGCCGCAAAATGTTCCAAGCCTTCTTCCAGCACCTGGCTCAACACCGATTCCAGGGCATACACCAGGCTGACCGAGGGGGTGTAGGGAAAAACACGCTTGTCCAGCCAGGTATCTTTCCAATCCAAAATGGACATAAAACTCCCCCGCACCGGCGCAGGCCGCTTTTGTTCCATCACCCGCCAGGCGTTGGGGCTGATGGCCATGAGCGACAGGCCCGGCGAGCCGCCCAGACACTTCTGCGGCCCGGCCACGGCCAGGTCGACGCCCCACATTTCCGGGCTGAGCAGTTCGCCGCCCAGGCCGGAAACCGTGTCCACAATGGTCAGCACGCCAAACTCCTGGGCAATCGGACCGATGGCTTGCACCGGGTTAACCGTGGCCGAGGGCGTTTCCGAATGGACAACGGACAAAAACTTGATGTCGGGGTTTTGGGCCAACGTCCGACGCACGTCCTCCGGGTCAATCGCTTCGTTGTAGGGCACGGCCAGTTCGACCGTCTCGCCGCCGTATTTTTCAATAAAAAGCTGGTACCACTTACCAAACACGCCGGAAACAAGGTTCAGCACCTTGTCGCCGGGCGAAATCAGGCAGGCCGCCGCCGCTTCCAGGCCCAGAATGGCCTCGCCCTGCATGATGACCACATCGTAGCGGGTCTGAAAAACCTGCTGTAATAAGTGGCAGGTGCGTTCAAATAACTCGATAAAGGCCGGGTCGTAGTGATACAGCACCGGGCGAGACTGGTCGCGCAGGGTGCGTTCGGTCAGTTCCACCGGCCCCCCGGAAAGCGTCATCATTGGCCAATTGTCCATTTGTGTCCTCCTAAAAAATAGGGTCCACAGATGGACACAGATTTTCACAGATAATTTCTAAATTTTAATTTCTTTTTTCTTTCTCATCTGCGTCCATCTGTGTGTATCTGTGGACTGTTTTATTTCAATTCATCCAGTCGTTTGCGCATACCCTCAGCATCGCCGATAGCGGAGACTTTGATTTTGCCGGCGATGATGTCGGCCTTGGCCCGCTCGACCGCCTGCTGCACCTCGGCCGGAACGTCGGCGGGCAGGTCCAATAGACGCACCCCGCCGGAGGCGACATCCATCGTGTAAACCTGGCCAAACGTGCCGCTCTGGATATCGTCCATCATCTGCTGGTACAATCCCCTGTAGTCAAACAACACCGAAGTCAGCAGCACCTCCCGGTACTGTTTGCTCTTGTCGCCAATCACGTCGATGAAGCGGGCTTTCGTTCCGGCCTGAGCATTATGCTCCTGAATGGCCTGGATCATGCCAAACGAAGCGCCATCGCCCATACCAAAAATGATGTCTGCCCCGGCGGCCAACTGCGCCTCAGTCACGCGCTTGGCCCCGGCCGCATCCTCGTAGGCCGCCTCGCCGATGACGCTGTACAGAATATTCACCGCCGGATCGGTTGCCTTGACCCCCTCGGCAAAGCCGACGGTCATAAAGTTCCAGGTCGGCGGTTCGCCGGAAACCACCATGCCGACCGTTTTACTCTGAGTCAGTCTAGCCGCCAGCACCCCGGCCAGGTAAGCCACTTCCTGGGCCTGGGTTTCGATGTCGGACACGTTCGGCCCAATCGCGCCGGGATTCTCCACCACCGCCACCTTGACGTTATTTTTGTTGGCAAACTCCGGACAGACGGTCTGATAACCGCTGGCGTGGCAGATGAGCAGATCAAAACCGCGCTCGGCCAAGTCGCGCAGCACCGGGGTGATGTCGTCGTAGCCCAGATTCTCGGCCACTTCCAGCTTGAAACCGCGCTCCTTTTGCACGGCGGTCATCGCCTCCGCCGCCTGCTGGTTCCAGCCCTGGTCGGTGCGGCTGGCGGGCAGCAACACGGCCACATTCTCAACTTTTTTACTTTGACTTGCCTCGGCGGGTGCTTCACTGGCTTGCGGCGCGCCGCCACAAGCAGTCAGAGTAAGCCACATTACCAGCAAAACAATGAACCCAAAATATTGATGAGTTTTCATAATTTTTATCTCCCCCTCTGAAAATAAATGTATTGTGCAGGAGTCTAAAGCGCGCTTTGGACTCCTGGCTTTTTTCTAAAAAATAGCTTTGGGATATGTTCTACTACTTCTGTCCCCGCTGATAGGGCACCCCCAAGGCCGCCGGTAAGCTGGTTCGACCGGCCAGCAGCACCAGCGCCACGATGATGCCCAGGTAGGGCAGCATCA
>CAZRYD010000003.1:16596-58607 GCA_964604225.1 uncultured Caldilineaceae bacterium | reverse complement strand
CCATTTTGGCGGAAGAATTGCACGCAACATTAAGTGTGCTATAATTAGGAAATAGGTCGGGGTTATTCAGCAAAAAATTTGTTACCCCTACCACCCTCGTCCAGGCCATTTTATTACCCCATAATCGAAGAGCTATTAAGGTCTAGCTAATAATAAGCGGCCAAAATCTGCAACTAAACTGGGTGATAAGGAAGCTTCACTTGTCCCCAAGTTTTTTATTGTTGTCGATACAAGTATTCCTTGCTGGGCAATCTCATCTTGACGGCGAAAGCGCGGATCAAGTAAGCCCATAAGGTTATTATTTGTCATAGTAACCGCTCGAATGTCTCTGGGAAAACGCTCATGAAAATTGCAGTCATTGGGGGGGGTACAGCCGGTTTTATGGCTGCGGCCCACTTAACAAAGCATTTCCCTGGGTGCGAATTATATCATATTTATGATTCCCGTATCCCTACCATTGGAGTGGGCGAAGGCACAACCCCAGCCTTCGCCGTCTGGCTCCACGAGATTACTGGACTGAGTTTTTATGAACTGCAAGAAAGATGCCTTGTTACCCGCAAATTTGGCATCCGGTTTGAAGGTTGGGGAGATCAACATAAACAGTTTACCCATAATTTTCATCCCAAGGGCACTTACGGTTATCACATCTCAGCGGCAAAATTGGTGTCGCTGCTGCAAGATTACGTGGTAGCTTCATGTCTGGATAAGCGAGTAACCCGTATTGAAAGTACGGGCCTGGCCGTTCAACTTGCCTTTGAGGACAACACCCAGCTAGAAGTTGATTTTGCCTTTGATGCCCGGGGCTTCCCCCCAACACCCAAGGATGACACTTTCCGGATATCCGGGATACCAACCAATGCCGCCCTCATCCGGCGGGGCGCGCCGGTTGATTTTCAGGCGGCCACGCGAAGCATTGCCCGACCGCATGGCTGGATTTTTGTCATTCCACTTAGCAGCGATACCGCCTATGGTTATATTTATAATGCCACCCTTAGTTCATTGGCTGAAGTAGAAGCAGATTTTGATCAGTTTTTGGACGAGGAACAGGTTAGGGAGGCTCTACCGGGTAAAAATTTGCACTTTCCAAATTTTGCACAGCGAACTTTTTTTGATGGGGCTTTGTTCAAAATTGGTAACACGGCTTCATTCCTGGAGCCCCTGGAAGCAACGGCGATTGGGATCATTCTACTGCAACTTAAATCAGCCTCACTTTGGCTTGTTGGCGCTTCAGTGGGGTTAAGTGAGCAGGCGAGAGCGAACCAGAAAGCTATCGTCAAGTTGAATGAGCGTTTTTTTCAATTTATGCAAGAAGTTTCGCTGTTTATTAGTTGGCATTATGCTTGTGGCTCTGGTTATCAGACGGCGTTCTGGCAATTTGCCCGCTCAAATTTTGAGGGCACCCTGGCTAACTTGGCAGGCACAGCAGTTCCGGACAGATTTGCCCAATATTTACACGGTGGAGCCAGGGTTTCACTCAACGAACTTAGGGAGATAAAAAACTTACCCACTGATAAGCCTGTTTTCTATGCCCCATCCCCAGGTTCAACTTTTGGGGGGTATCGCCTAGAAAGCTTTGCTGAAATTGGCCATGGCCTTGACTATTTTCCAAAAGGGGATAAGGAGAAAAATATGGTATAACATAACCGGTGTGGAGAGTTGAAGCCAACAATAACTTGATGTTAAGCGGTTAAAGGTAAACTCATCATTAAAAAAGGGAGGAATTAATATGTCAAAATCCAGGGGAATGCTCTCCTTTCTGTACCATGTTTATTTTGATGCCCAAGATCAGGCTACGTTCAGCGATGGCAAACAGGCTGACCGGATTGAGATAATGACGCAATTCGGGCTAAAGAAACCAGGCCAGCATCTAGTAACAGAGACTGGGGCAGATAAAACGAAAGTTCCCCAACTTTTACAAGCTACGATAAGGCGACAACTTAAGAGGAATTTCAATAATATCCTGAAACCATATGAAGAAGGGGGGAATAAAAATGGCTGAACAACCGGCTCAGGGCATGTTATCCTTTTTATATCATGTCAGTTACAATACCACCGGCAATTGGCGCACTCTGTTCAGCGGTGATAAAGAAAGCTGCGAGCAAGTAATGAGACAGTTTGGTTTAACCGACGAGCAGATTGCGGCGGTACACGCGGCCAGAGAGGCTACAGGAGATGATAGAGCCGCCAAAATCGAGGCGCTCGATCAGCAGATACTGAAAGCCATCTCTGACGAAATCACCGATTCGTTTGATTCAGTCTGGTAGTTATCGTTTAGTTGGGCCAGGCTGTCTAACTTACTCACCCCGGTTAGCATGATTTGCTCTTTAGTTGAGACGCTTAACTTTATTGAGCCATATGTGCCCTCTCAATTAGTTACGCCCCAAGTCTTGGCCCACATAAAAATGATTGCTAATGTATTGCCAGACGCTATGTCGGCCTACTTCCTGGAGTGTCGCCTGGGGGACCATAACCCCCAGGTTGACTTTTTAACATGCGCCACGGTGTCGGACGGAGGGCGTCAGGTTTTGGCCGGGCTTAATGCAGCCGTAGCCCTACCGGATATTCTGTTTTCTGATCCTCTGTGGGATCGGATTCGCAATTTTTGGGAGCACTGGGCTGATCCAGCCTCGCCACTCTACGAAGAAATACCGCTGACTTGGTTGGAATTTGACCGGGTAGATGAACCACCGTCCTCGATTCCTCTACCCTGCCCCACTTTTTGCCTGGATCGAGAAATTTCACAGAGAAGAAACCAACGTCACGCTTCGCCGAGCCTCGATCCTCAGAAATATCAAAGGGTGGCCGAAATCACGTTAGAGCATTTATTAGGTCAGCCCTTACCACTTCAAACCAAAAAGAACCTGTTTGCTTGCTTTGATTTGCTGCCAGAGGGAGGGCGAATTATCCACATTGGTTCGATGCAGACCAGGCAGCCTCCCATTTTGAAGGTATATGGTTTGGTCCCCAAGGATCACTTATTGACCTATTTAGCCGGTATTGGCTGGCCGGGGTCACTGGCCGAGATTGAAAAAATAATGACCACCTTTGGCCCGACTACACCTATTGCCCGACCCGATTTAACCATTGGCGATACAATTTTACCCCGAATTGGCTTAGAGTTCTCTCACCCAACCTCACCTCAAAATAACCAGGAACAGCAGTTGGTATTGGACCACTGCGTTGCCAGCGGGTTATGTACTCCGGAGAAGCGAGAGGCCCTGCTGACCTGGCCGGGCAGCTCTCGTGAAACCTTTAGCCAGACCTCCTGGCCGATCCGCTTAAGGAGATGGATAGACCTAAAAATCGTCTACCAATCCGATCAACCTCTTGAGGCCAAAGCCTATTTAGGTTTCAGGCCGGGCTTCTCCCTTTTTTAAGAGGTTGATAATGGATGAAAAGAGGAACAAATGATTTTGCCTGCAAATTTAAAGATAGCAGTAGCTATACTAGTCTTGATTTTTGCCGGTTGGCTCATTTATGTCCAAAACTCCGGCCAGCCCGAAGCTCATGGCTTAATCTCTACCCCGGAAACCTCTGATCTAACAAATCAACCCAAGCAAATTTTATTTCAATTGGTAACGGCTTGTCCACCCAAAAATGTCTCCTGTGATCAGTCGCTCTGTCAATCACTTAAGCATGAGTTCTTGCAGAACCTTGCCTCGAATCTGGATAATCAACAGGTTGCTCCAGATTTACAGCAGCAGTTCGAAACCTATGAAGTTTTCCTGTCCGACAAGATCACTGTCTCGATTGTGACACCCGGCCAGGCGTGGCTAATAACCGATCCGGCGAACCAGCAAACCTATTATGTTGTATATGATAATATAGAAGGAATGCGAGCCTACAGGATTAATGACAACTTCCCAGACTTTCCCAGCGCGTTTACCTCCCAAATACCTCACGATGTAGACAAAGGGTTTTCTGACGCTCTACTAAGTAAAGCTTTTGACGCCAACCATAATTTGGTCGATAGCCAGCAGTTAGCCCTGGCCCAGCGTTTACACGACATCTTCTCCTGGCAGTCATTTTTGGCGATTAATTGGCCTGTTGATAGCGCCGGGAAAGCTAGCCCAAGCCTGACTGATACCTCTGGCACGCCGCGCTGGAGGACCTGGATGAACAGCGCCGATGTGTTTAAGGCAGATGGCTCAAAGCCCACCTGGGGAACCCCTGATACCAACCCGCTGGTTAAAACGAACCAGGTATCTAATAACCCCAATGGAGATCAGCTTTGGGACCAGCATGGGAATTTGATTTATTACCAGATGTTAATCAACGAGGTTGAGTTTACCGGCATCCTCTGTAACAATTTATACAACCGCCAGGGTCAGATTCAATTTCAACCAAAAGTTGATCCGTCAACGGGCTTCTTCGACTGGGGAGAACCTGAGCGGAATGGAGTTGGCTCTATCGAGCTTAAACTGGCCTGGAAGATTCTTGATCCGAGTCAGGGTGATATTCCCAGCCGCTATTTTACCCGGACGGTAGAAGTTGCCGTTCCTGATCCGGCCAACCCCGACCAACAAAAGTTGGTTGAGCAAGAAGTTGGCCTGGTAGGAATGCACATTGCCCATAAAACGCTTTCCTCCTTTACCTGGCTTTGGTCTACCTTTGAACACGTGGACAACATTCAGGTCAATGAGCTGGAAGTGGTGGATAACAACGGGCAAACACAGCCTCTGAAGCCATCCTTTTATGATCCCACCTGTCCCACCTGCCCGGTGAATGTTCCCCCCACCCCTGATGCCAACGGCCTTAGAAAAACGCAAGTGGTGCGCGTAATGCCGATTGCCGAGGCCACTGCCGAATTGAACCGGCAGGTGCAGCAGCGTCTCAAAGACGAAGGATCGGTGTGGCAGTACTATGAACTTATCGGCACCCAATGGCCTACCAAGGGCTATTCAGCCGTTGCGGATACCTCAAAAGTACCGGGTATGATTACCGGGGAATCGAATGGCAATCCAATACCCGTGTACCTAGTAAATTCGGTCATCGAAACTTATCTACAACAAGGCAACCAGCCGGCCAAAAACTTAACCGGGCTGGGCGGCAGTGACACAACCCCCGTGTTTGGAACGTCGAGTTGCATGGGCTGCCATTCCGGGGCCTACCTGGCCACTACCCTTAATCCAAAAGACCCTGGCCCACCAGGATCGGCTGATTTCAGTTGGTTGCTCTCGATTGAAGCTCGGTAAAATTAGAATAAAGATTTTTGAAATCGGATTCCTTGCTCCAGATGGTCAATCCTCCGGCTGCATGTTCTTAAGTATCGGAGTCAAGTGGAGAAAGCTATGACTACGCTCTCGGATTACAAAATCACTGAAGAATTGTATAGAGGTTCTAACTCACTGGTTTATCGGGCTTATAGAGAGACGGACAAACAGCCGGTTATCCTTAAAATGCTCAGTTCAGCCTATCCATCGCCGGAAAAAGTAGCCCGTTTTAATCTGGAATACGAGATCATCCGCAACTTGAACCTGGCTTCAGTTCCTTCAGCCTCAGCCGAGGCATCGCCGGGCGTGGTCAAGGCTTATAGCCTGGTAAACGATCAACACCGCTGGCTGATGGTGCTGGAAGATTTTGGTGGGGAAGCGTTGGCTCAGTTAATGAAGCGCCGGCCATTCACCCTGACTCAATTTTTAATGAGCGCGATTCAAATCGTTGCCGTTTTGGATCAGGTGCATCAAGGGCACGTTATCCACAAAGATATCAATCCATCCAATATTGTAATGAATCCGGCGACGGGCCAACTCAAACTGATTGACTTTGGCATTTCGACGCTTTTACCCAGAGAGAGACCGACTCTCCGCAATCCAAATGTACTGGAAGGAACGTTGGCCTATATCTCACCCGAACAAACGGGCCGTATGAACCGGGAAATCGATTACCGGACCGACTTTTACTCACTGGGAGTAACCTTCTATGAACTGCTAACCGGGCAGTTACCTTTCCCATCAACTGATGCCCTGGAGTTAGTGCATTATCACATTGCTAAAGAACCCAGTGCACCCAGCACACTCAACCCCGGTATTCCCCAACCCCTCTCTGATATTGTCCTGAAACTTATGGCCAAAAATGCCGAAGATCGCTATCAATCGGCGTTTAGTCTTAAGGCCGATTTAGAGATGTGTTTGTATCAGTGGCAGACAATGGGGCGAGTAGACTCTTTTCCGCTCCGGCAAGCTGATGTCTCAAGTCAATTTCAAATTCCCCAAAAGCTCTATGGGCGCGAACGGGAGATAGAGTTGTTGCTGGCAGCGTTTGAACGGATAGCCGGAGTCGAAATGATGTTAGTTTCTGGGTATACCGGCATCGGGAAATCTACGCTGATCCAGGAAGTTTATAAACCGATTACCCGCCAGCGAGGTTATTTCATTACCGGTAAATTTGATCCATTTCAACGAGCTACTCCCTACGTCTCACTTTTGCAAGCTTTTCGGTCGCTGGTGCGCCAACTGCTAACCGAAACTGAGGCAGAGATAAGCGCATGGCGGGAGAAACTGTTACGAGCTTTAGGGCCAAACGGGCAAGTTGTCAGCGCGGTAATCCCTGAGGTAGAACTTATTATCGGTCCCCAACCGGCCGTGCCTGATTTGCCGCCGCTGGAAGCCCAAAATCGGTTTAACCTGGTCTTTCAAAACTTTATTAAGGTCTTTACTCGCCCAGAACATCCGTTGGTCATTTTTCTGGATGATTTACAATGGGCGGATGGCGCTTCCCTGAAGTTACTTGAAGTGTTAATGACTGCGAGCGAGGGGGAGTATCTATTTTTAATAGGAGCGTATCGAGATAACGAAGTCAACGAGACTCATCCGCTGCCGTTGACTCTGGCTGAGATTCAGAAAGCTGGAACAACCGTTAACCATATCTTCCTTGCGGCCTTGACCTTACCCCACCTGGTGCAGTTAGTCGCTGATACACTCCATTGCCCCCCAACTCAGGCTAAACCCCTGGCGGAATTGATCCTGGCCAAAACTGAGGGCAACCCCTTCTTCATTAATGAGTTCTTGAAATCACTCTATATTGAAGCATTGATCTCATTTGACTTTCAGCGCGGCCGCTGGCAATGGGATTTAGGGCAAATTCGAGCGCGAGGCATGACCGATAATGTGGCCGACTTGATGAGTCACAAAGTGCGAAGGCTGGGCGACAATACGCAACAGGTTCTAAAGTTGGCTGCCTGCGTCGGTAATCAATTTGATTTGCAGACCTTGGCCATTGTTTATCAAAAATCTCCCCAGGAAACGTCAGCCTCGCTCTGGGAAGCAATGACTGAGGGCCTGATTGTGCCGCTGGGAGATACCTACCAGTTGATGAGCCTGGATGTTCAGGGATTGGCAGAAACGGTAATGGTTGAATACAAGTTTGCCCATGACCAAATTCGGCAAGCCGTTTACTCTCTTATTCCTGAAGCGGAGAAGCAGGCGGTCCATCGCCAAGTGGGGCAATTACTTTTGCAGGCACTGAAGACCCAGCCAGAAGAGCAGGAACAGAAAGTCTTTGACATCGTTAACCAACTGAATCTGGGTCGGGAGTTGATAAGTGAACAAAGCGAACGACATAGCTTGGCGGAACTAAATCTATCGGCTGGAAAGAGGGCAAAGGCATCAGCGGCCTACCAAGCGGCGTTTAATTACTTTCAGATAGGTTTGGAACTGCTGACCCAGCCTCACCCCTCTCTCCTCAGTGGTGAAAGTGCAGATAAGGCTAGCTGGGAGAGACAATATAACCTGACCCTGGCCTTGCATGAAGGGGCAGCCGAAGCTGCCTATGTAAACGGTGACTTTGAACAGATGGAGCGGTACGTCGAGGCAGTGCTGCAACGGGCCAGGGTTCTGTTGGATAAACTAAAGGTTTATGAAGTGAAGATCCAGGCCCATATGGCCCAGAATAAATTGCCCGAAGCGGCGAAGACCGGACTATCAGTTCTTAAATTGTTGGGGGTGGAGTTCCCAGAGAAACCGAACAAAGCGCAGATTGGGCAGGATCTGGTAAAGACTAAGCTAACTTTGGCCGGGAAACGCATCGAGGATTTAAGCTGTCTACCCAAAATGAGTGATCCCACTAAACTGGCCGCGATTCGCATCTTAAAAACAATTAATGCCGCTGTTTTCAGAACTACACCCGAACTGTTTCCCCTGATTGTGTTTAAACAGGTCAATTTATCGGTCAAGCACGGCAATACTCCCGAATCTGCCGTAGCCTATGCCAATTACGCGGTCATTCTCTGCGGCGTTTTGGGAGATATTGAGGGCGGTTTTCGCTTTGCCAAACTTGCTTTAGATTTGTTAGAGCAGTTCAACGCCTGGGAACTCAAAGCTAAAACCTTATTTTTTGTTAATTATTTCGCCAGGCCCTGGAAAGAGCATGTCAGAGAAACATTCAAACCCTTTTTAGAAGGCTATCAGAGCGGCCTGGAAACGGGTGATACCGAATATGCGGGCTATTTGATAACTGCCTACTGTACGTTTGCCTATATCATCGGTAAAGAACTCCCCCCTCTTGAACGAGAAATGCGTTTATACGGTGAAGCAATAATTGCCAAGTTGAAGCAAGAAAGCCAATACGCGCCTGATATCAACCATCAGGTCGTTTTGAATTTGATAGAGCCAGGTGAACATCCGTACCATTTAAAGGGAGCTGCTTATGATGAAGAACAAATGTTGCCGCTTCATCTTGAAACAAATGATCTCACCGTGCTCTCTTATTTTTACCTCCATAAACTGATCCTCTTTTATCTATTCCAGCAATACCCTCAAGCCATCAAAAGCGCCACCGAGATGGAAAAATATCTGGAAATGTTCACAGGCTTATTCTTCACCGCCGTATTCCGTTTCTACGAGTCGCTCGCCCACCTGGCCGTATTTTCCGAAACTCCCCTATCTGAGCAAAAGCGCATCCTCCGCCGGGTTGCCGCCAACCAGAAGAAATTGACAAAATGGGCCAAGCACGCCCCCATGAACTATTTGCACAAGTTTTATCTCGTCGAGGCCGAACGCGCTCGGGTGGCTAACAAAGATAAAGATGCACGCGAGTATTATGACAAAGCCATCAACTTGGCCCAGGCAAACGAATATCTCAACGAGGAAGCCCTGGCCAATGAACTGGCCGGCAGATTTTATCTAGCCAGGGGTCAAACCCGGCTGGCCGGACACTACCTCCGCGAGGCCCACTACACCTATCTGCGCTGGGGCGCGCTGGCTAAAGTTAAAGATTTAGAGGCGCACTACCCCCAATTTATGGCTCAGGCTGAGGTCCGCTCACGCGAGTTACCCATCTCAACCACCCCCACGACCGATACGGGTGAGACGGCTTCCAGTATCTTAGATTTAGCCAGCGTCCTCAAAGCCTCGCAAGCGATCTCCGGCGAAATTTTGCTGCACAAGCTGTTGGCGACCTTAATGAAGATTGTCATCGAGAACGCCGGAGCGCAGCGAGGTTATCTCATTTTGGAGGAAGAGGGGCGCTGGGTGATTGAGGCTGAGGCTAAGGCTGAGGCTGAGGTAAAAGCGCTACAGTCCGTGCCGATCGAGAGGAGTGAGAAACTGCCGCTAGCCATCATCAATTATGTCGCCAGAACCGGGGAAAATGTCGTTTTAAGTAATGCTAATCACGAAGGTATGTTTACCAAAGACCCTTACATTACCCAGAACCAACCCAAATCCATTCTATGCTCGCCACTGATTAATCAAGGCAAACTGACCGGCCTCCTCTACCTGGAAAATAATCTCACTACCGGCGCTTTTACCCCCAACCGGCTCGAAGTTTTGAATATACTCTCGGCTCAGGCCGCTATCTCTATTGAAAACGCCCGCCTTTACACTCACCAGGTTCAAATGACTAATGCCGCCAGCCGCTTTGTGCCCCATGAATTCTTACAAATTCTGCAAAAAGAAAGTATCGTTAAGATCAATCTGGGTGATCAATTCCAACAAAATATGACCATCCTGGTTTCGGATATTCGCTCTTTCACCACCCTGTCGGAGATGATGACCCCCCAGGAGAATTTCGATTTTGTCAATGCCTATTTGAGCCGGGTCAGCCCGATCATCCGGCAGCATCACGGCTTTATTGCCAAATACATGGGGGATGGTCTCATGGCCGTCTTTCCCGGGCGCGTGGAAGATGCGCTCGATGCCGCCATCGCCCAACTGGGCGAAGTAGCTCGCTATAATAGCGAGCGGCAGCAGCGCGGCGAGACGCCGCTTCAGATCGGCCTCGGCATCCATGCCGGGCCGGTCATGCTGGGCACCGTGGGTGAGGTGGAACGCATGCAGCTTGACCTGCTGTCCGATGCCGTCAATGTCACCACCCGGCTGGAAGGATTGACCAAACTATATGGGGTGCCGCTGGTCATCAGCACCGAGGTGCTCAAGCGGCTGGCCGACCCAGGCCAATACCAGATTAGATTTCTGGGCAAAACACCTTTGAAGGGTAGACAAGAACTGCTGGCAGTCTTTGAGGTTTTTGACGGCGACCCGCCGGAGATAAGCACCCTCAAGTTAGAGACCAAGTCAGAGTTTGAAAAAGGTCTGAGTCTCTACCACGATTGGCAATTTCTCGAAGCCAAAACCCACTTCGAGCAAGTCCTCCAACGCTACCCCACCGACAAGGCCGCTCAATTTTACCTGCAACGGATGGCCGATTTTAGCGAAGACAAGCTCTCAGTTGAGCGGAATAAAGCTGAGACGCTGGCTGAGCCATAAAGCAGCTATGCGTCGATCTCTAATAAAACCCAGGAAAGACCGGATTGGACGACTATACGATTAGAACGCTGTCTAAAGCGGATGAGGTGTTTTTGTGGGAAATGTCGGCTCAGGCCAACTCGCAGCCATATTCCGGCTCCAGCAAAGCCGGCTCAGCCTCAAATAGCCCTCTGGCTGCCCGTTCCTCAGTTTCGGCTTCATACTGATTCATCAACTCGATGAACTCTTCCGGGTAAGTACAGGTGACCAGTTTGGCCTTCACCTGGGCAATGTGAGCCAGGCCGCGCACATATTTGACCACGTGCTTGCGGAACAGAATCAGCCCGCGCTCTTGGCCATAAAAATCCAGCATCAAATTCAGATGGCGGTGGATCAGTTTGGACTTTTCGGCCAGGGTCACTTCGTGAGTATCCTTGCGCTGGAAAATCCAGGGGTTGCCGATGGCCGCGCGGGCAATCATCACCCCATCGCAGCCGGTGTGGCCCTTGATCCGCTCGATGTCGGCCACGCCGGCCACATCCCCGTTGCCGATGACCGGAATCCTGACCGCCTGTTTGATTTCGGCGATAGCGTCCCAATTGGCCTGGCCGTTATAGGCCTGGGCCTTGGTGCGGCCATGTACGGCAATCAGCGCCGCGCCGTTATCTTCCAACACCCTGGCCACTTCCAGATAATTGAGCGATTGGCTATCCCAACCCAGCCGGATTTTACCCGTCACCGGCACAGAGAGCACCCGGGTCAGCCGGGCAAAGATGCGCCCAATTTTAGCCGGTTCGCGCAGCAGGGCTGCACCGGCCCCCCGCCCCGACACCTTGGGCACAGAACAGCCCATATTCAAGTCGATGATATCTGGGCCAAGCTGTTCAATCCGGCGAGCGGCTTCCTCGATCTTGTTCTCGTCGCTGCCAAAAATTTGGAAAGTCATCGGGCGTTCCGCCGGATCAAACTCCAGCATCTGCCCTGTGCGCTCGTTGCCGTGCAAAATTCCATCCACCGACACAAACTCACTGTAGCTCATGGCCGAGCCATACTCGCGGCAGATGAGCCGGAAAGGCTTATCAGAAAAGCCGGCCATCGGCGACAGAACCAGATCGCCGTAGACAGGAATGTGACGGATAGTAAAAGTCGGTTGGGAATGAGTCATTTGAAAATTCATGGAAGTTAATCGTTTGCGTCGCGCAAGGCCCGTAATAAGCATACGCCAGACGCAAGACCGATATCGGTCTATGAGGCAGCGTCGTTGGGCATGATAGCGCCCTCAAAATCGGTGTCAAGCAGGGTTGCCCCATTTAGGTTAGCTTCGCTCAGGTTGGCCAGGCTCAAGTCGGCATAAGCCAGGTTGGTATGGCTCAGGTCGGCCTGGGCCAGGTTGGCCCGGCTGAGATTGGCCCGTTCTAAATTTGCGCGAGACAGGTTAGTCCGAGACAGAATCGCTTCATACATAAAAGCCTGGGTCAAGTCGGCTTCGGTCAAGTCGGCCTGGGATAGATTGACCTCGGCCAGATTAGCTTCTACCAGATTAGCCCGGTTTAAGTTGACTCGCACCAGGTTAGCCTGGCTCAAGACAGCTTTAGTCAGTACCGCCTGGCTCAAATTGGTCTGGCGTAGGGTCGCCTCGGTTAGATTCGCCCCGCTCAGATCAGCCCCTTCGAGATTGACCTTGCTCAAATCTACCTCAATCAAATTAGCCCCACTCAAATTGACCCGCTTCAGGCTGGCCCCGGTTAAAGTAGCTACGCTTAAAATCGCGTCACTCAAATTGGCTTCATCCAGATTAGCCTGGGTTAATTTTGCCCCCTCCAAATTTGATTGGCTCAAATCCGCACCCGCCAGATCAACACCGCTCAAATCCTGGTGCGACAAATCAAAGCCCCGCAGCGAGGTCCGGCCACCGGCAACTTTCCAGGCTTTGACCAACTCATATTGCTGCTGCCGGTCCCCACTACTAAGCTCCACCGGCGGCAGGTCCAGGGCATCCGCGTCACCTGCTCGTATCTCCCATGGGGCAGTCTCAGATAAGCCCAACAAATTGCTGACAGACGTAGGGCTGACCTGAGCCGTAAAAATGGGAGACTCTAAACTGCCCAAATCCAACGGCGCGCCGGGCGGGGTAGCGCTGCTATAAAAACGCGACATTTCCGCACCCAGGGCTTTAACCGCTTCAGCCAGGGCCAAATTGGGGTCGTCAGAACCTTCCACCACCACCGTCGCCCACTGCCGGCCTTCGGCAGGGTATAATTGGATGGTAATTGTTGAAGCTATCATTTTTTAGCTCGCTTCTTGTTTTTAATTGACAATTGTCAATAGCAAATTATCAATTGTCAACAGTCAATTTTTTAGTAAGATACCAGCCCAACGCTAGCAAACTGACTCCCACCCCAAGCGCAAGCCATACCCCAACACCTCTGTAGCCGGTTTCGGGCAGGAATCTGGGGGTCGAGGTATCGGTCACCTGGGCCGTGCTGGTAATGATTTGCCCGGCAGTGGCGGTCGGGGCAGGGGTGGCCGTGTTCAAAGTCGGGGTAGCCACTTTCTCCTTTTCCTGATCATCATCATCGTCGGAGTTGTTCTGCGGGGTCGAGGTAGGAGTGGGAGTGTTGTCAATGATGGTAATGGGCACTAGAGCCAATCCCGCCGTCAGGTCATTGTTGTATTGGTCACGAGCGCCTTCGGTGCTGGCCTGGTTGACCGTGTTCAAAACCTGGGTAGTGGCACTAAACACGGTGGTGATCACCACCGTAGCAAAAGGCTGAATATCGCCAAAATAGTTGGTCAAATCGTCCCAGACCAGAAGACCGGGCGGGCTGGTGATGGTCGGCGTAGGAATGGCAAACATAAAATCAAGAAATGCCGGATCGTAGGTATCAGTTAGGGGCAGAAAAGTCATCAAGGCTGCGCCATCGTTGGTGATGATGTGGGTAAAGGTCACCGGCAGGCCGGCCTGCGGTGTCGCCCCCGGCGCGAGAAATTTCACCACCGGTGCATTGCCGCCAATAGCCTCGTTCGTCCGGCTGGTCTCGGCCGTTTCGGTCAGTTGACCAGACTCGTGAATGATGTCTTGGGCCCTAACCGCATTAACCACTGTTGTTTTAGGATGCTCGGCGGTAAAGACAACGGTCACAACAATTCTCTGACCAGGGGGAATGGATGGAACGGCGACGTTACTCCAGCTAATCACCCCCGTCCCCGGAAAAACGACACTCTCGGCGGGGCTAGCATTGGCAAAAGCCAGGGTGGTATTATCATAATTATCAATCAGAGTCACGCCCGTCAAGGTAAAGGCGCTGTTATTCGTCAAGACAATCGTAAAACTGAGTACCTCACCCACGCGAACCACATTAGAAGATCGATTGAGCGTTTTAGTGAGTAAAATCGGACCGCTTCCTTGGGCCAGGCTGATCTGTTGGACCTGGGCCAGGCTCAGCAGGGTCAACAGCAGTAACCCCAAAGCGATGAACAAGGTCTGGAACAAGGCTCTTGATTTCATAGTTTACTCCCTTCGTGTGAACAGGAAAACCAGGATTCTTTTTCATCCGCTGTTATTTTGGTTTGGCTCTAAATTTTCTCCGCGTGTTTTGGCTCAAATACTCAGCCCAAAGAAATATTTTTTGGAAAAGTGCATGAACCTCCTTAGAGTAGGAATAACTCTATTTTACCACAAAACTTGGCTAAGGTGAACCGGGTCAGTCTATCTTGAGCAGGGGGCAAGGAGCTACAATTTCCGCAGCGTTTCGTACACCACCTGGACTCCGAAACGCAAATTGGCCGTCGAGATGCGCTCGTCAAGGCCGTGAACGCGGCTGAGTTCGTGGTTGTCTAGCAGCATGGGCATAAAACCATACGCCTTCATCCCGGCCCGGCGGAAGAAGCGGGAGTCGGTTGCGCCGGGGGTGAGATAAGGTGTAACTAACCCCGGCGGGCCAAGGACGCGCAGGGTGTCGGCCAGGGCCCGATAAAACTCACTGGCGGAGTCGCTGGGTAAATGAGCAATGGGCCTATCCTCGGCCTCTACCGACACGTTCATGCCCTTAACCATAGCTTGTAGATCGCCCAAAACTAGCGCCGGGTCTTCACCGGGCAGCAACCGAATGTCCAGTTTGGCTTCGGCCTCAGCCGGAATCACGTTACTTTTTTGACCGCTCCGCAGGACAGTCAGGCTGGCGGTATTGCGGATAAGCGGGGCAAAAAAACCATCCCGGTCGAGTAAGGGCAAAAGAAGCGGCCAGGTCAGCCTGTTATTGGCGTGGGCAAACAGGAACGAGCGAGGAAATGACTGGTTTGAAGCCAGGCTGTGCAGCATCTCAATCACCGGCTGGGTCAACCGAATAGGCCGGTGCCACTCCGAGAGCCGGGTGAGGGCCCGCACCAGCCGGTCGGAGGCATTATTTCGATGGGGGATAGAGGCGTGGCCCGGCGCACCGTGGGCGGTCAGGCGCACCGTCAACGCGCCTTTTTCAGCAACGGCAATGCTATAAATATAGTGATTACCGCCGGCCGATTGCCTCAGGCCCATGCCGCCTTCATCCCACACGTACTCGGCCTGAATCAAATCCGGGTGGTGATCCAGCAGCCAGGCTACGCCATAGCGACCACAAGCTTCCTCATCGGCGGCAATTAGCAGAATAAGATCACGGTTCAACGAGGGAGCACAATTTTTGAGCAGGGTTAGGGCCTGCAAAAAGATGATGCCCAGTCCTTTATCATCCAGCGCGCCGCGCCCCCAGACAAAGCCATCTTTGATTTGACCACTAAACGGAGGCACTGACCAGCCAGCGGGGTCGGCCGGGACAACGTCGGCATGGGCATAAAGGAGGCAAGGAGGAGCAGCAGCGCCACGGTGGACCGGCAAACGGGCAATGAGATTGGCTCGGCCCGGCGCAGACTCGATAATTTGGGGAGCAAACTCTCGCTCGCGCAGAATTTCGGCTAAAAACTCGATGGCGGCGGCTTCATTGCCGGGTGGATTGGTGGTGTCAAATTGAAGGTAACGGCTCAACAGGTGGGCCGCTTCCACTTCAATGGCCGCCCAATCAATATCAGCCACCTTTTTCGCCGCCGGTAATCCGCCAGACCAAATACATCCGCTGGATGGCGGTAAAGTTGGTAAAAATGGCCAGAATCCAGAGTACAATCGTCAGTTGGTTAAACAGCAAGCCAACCACCAGCAAAAAAACCCGTTCGAAGCGGGTAAAAAGACCATCTTTAAGGGCAATGCCAAGACCTTCGGCGCGGGCACGGACATAACTGACCATTAGCGAACCGACAACCGTAGCATAGATTAACATTAGTTCCACTCTTTGATTTTGCCCACTCAGAAAAATAAACAACCCCAAAAAGGTCATCGCTTCAGAATAGCGGTCCAGGGTTGAGTCGAGAAAAGCGCCAAAACGGCTGGTTCGGCCCATCATACGGGCCAGGGAACCATCCACCGCATCGAACAGGGCCGCGGCAATGATCAATAGGCCGCCCCAGAAAAGGTATCCTTGAGCCAGGACAATGGCGATACCAACCATCAAAAAGAATCCAATTACGGTGACCACATTGGGCGAAATGCCCAAGGTGCTAAAGAATCGCGCCGGCGGTTCATAAAGGATACGAAAATATTTGCGTGCTGCTTCAGTAAACATAACTTACCCTTTCAACCAGAAGTAATACAAGGTGAACCGAGGCCCGGCTCAATCTGGCTGGGACTTTTGCGCCGTGCTCTCGTTTTTAGCTCGATGGTTTCCCGATAGACCTCTAAAATTTTATCTACAATTTGCTCCCAACTGTACTGGCTCGCTTTTAGCTGGCCCAGCCGCCCCATGTTTCGACGTTGTTGGGGTTGATCAAGCAACTGGTGCAGCGCTGCCGCCAGCAGGTCCGGCTGCCCAGGCGGAATCAACAAACCCTCCTGCCCATCGGTCAGCAGGGTGCGGTAACCGGCGATATTTGAAGCCACAATCGGTAATCCAGCCGCCATCGCCTCCAGTAGCACAATCCCAAAACTCTCAAAGCCAATCGAGGGGGCACAAAAAATATCGGCCTGATGGTAAAAATCGGGCAATCTCTCTGGAGAGACATAACCCACAAAGTCGATCCCCGTTACGTGCCGAGCAATTTTTTGGTAGATTTCGCTTTCTTTGGAGGTAAAAGGGCCAACCACCTGCAAGCGCAAGTTAGGGCAATCTGGTTTAAGCTTAATAAAGGCTTCTAATAAGTTAAGGAATCCCTTGCGTTTGTCCGGCCGGCCCACAAACAAGATAGTCACGGGACGGGACGGGGCATTAGTACAAGTTCGGTTAGCCCAGCCAAAACGGCTCAGATCAACGCCGTTGGGAATAACTTTGTAATCACCGGGAAACATCCGGTAGGCAAAATCATACGCTGCCCCGGAGACGGCAATCAGGCTGTCGAGCCGGCCAAAGAGTTTGCCAAAAATGGGCCGGCCCCGGGCATACAACCAATTAGGCCGTTCGTGGTAAGCATGAAAAGTGCCGATGGTCACCGTTTGAGGCAGCTTGCAGGCATGCAGCAGCGCCCACCAGGTGATACTGGGCGTCAGCGGCTCGTGCAGATGCAGCACGTCAAAAGCCTCGTGCTCCAGAATACGTTTAACTCTAATATAACTCAGGGGCGACAAACCCACCCGAGCCACAGCCCCAGCAATCGGGATCGACATTACCCGGCGCGTTACCGGTTTGGTTTGGGGAAAGATTTCTCCCTGGTAGCCGGAACAGGGCGCTAATATATGGACTTCGTGCCCGCGCTGCCGTGCCCCCCTGGCTAAAGCGATAATATGCTCAGTAACGCCGCCCGGATAAGGAAAATCATAGGGTGAGATGAGCGCAATTTTCATGAGTCAGTCGTCAGTTGCCAGCCTAGCAGGACCTTTAGTTCTGGTTGGCATAAGTCATTGGCAGCCAAATCAAACTATCGGGCAAACCCCGACTAAGAGTCGGGAAATAGTGCCGGCCGATCCGCCCAAATGGACACCGTTACGGTCCATTGTTCCGGATTTTGGGCAATGGCTTTTTCCATTGCGGAAATGACAAACTTCATCCCGGCGGCCACCCGCTCGTCATCCGTACCTTCCCGTGGCGGCTCGAAGGCCGGCAGAAAATATGCTTCATAAGTATGGTCGGGGTTACGGCGGCTAAAACCGAGCACCAGCGGCGCGCCGGTTTTCAAAGCCAGCCGGACGTGGCCATCGGGCAACTGGGTTGGCTGGCCGAAAAAATTCACTACCTGCCCGGTTTGGGTAATATCTCTATCCCCGGCTACACCAGCGACCCCACCCTTTTTCAAGGTGCGGATCAAATCCAAGAGCGACCCATCAACCGGGATGAGTTTCAGACCTTGACGAGTGCGCAGCGCACAGATATACTCAAAAAGTTCAGGCGGCTCCAGACGTTCGACCGGGATAGTAATGGCCAGCCCCCGCGACAGCATGGCATAAAGCACCATCTCGATATTACCCAGATGCGCTGAAGTCATCACCAGACCGCGCCCTTTAGCTAGAGCTGCCTCGACATGTTCCCAGCCGCTGACCGTCACCAATCGCGCCACGCTTTGTTGATCCAGGGCCGGCAAGCGGAAAAGGTCAAAATAGTTATACAGAATATAATTAAATGTGGCCCTGGCCCGGCGGTTGATTTCGGTCTGATCGGTTTGCGGTCCCAAAATCCGCTGCAAATTTAGCTGGATATTTGCCCGGCCTTGTTTATTAAATCGATAAACAATCCCTCCCAGCCAACGACACAGCGCATAGCCCAGGGTAGGTGGCATTTTCGGCACAATCACGCCGCCCAAGCGATAAAGCAGGTAGGTGAGATTCATCAAGTTTAGCGCACGTAAATTTCCCCAATGCCCCGAGTTATTTTTCCGTTAACGTTTAAGGCGTCTGCACCCACAATATAGGTTCCCTCAATCGGCGGAGCATTCTCTTTGACCTCCAGCCGGCACTCCGTTGCCCCCCCACACTCATGTTTACCGCCTTTGAGGCCGGTTTGGTTTTGGGTGAAAATACCCCAGGTGAATTCTTTGACCCCAGAAGGATCCCGCACTACAAACACAACCTTTACCTCTTCGTCGGTATCAAACTTGTTGCCATCCGGCAGTTCAACTGTAACTACCGTTTGACTAGCCGGGGGTTGGGTTGGGGCTGGCGTAGCCGGGGGTTGCGTGGGCGGTGGGACCGGTGTATCGGTTGGGGGTGGCGGTACAGGTGTGTTGGTGGGCGGTGGCGGCGGTGTATCAGTGGGGGGTTCCGGGGTTGGGGTGTCGGTCGGTGGTAACGGGGTTGGGGTGTCGGTGGGCGGCAGTGGTGTTGGAGTATCGGTCACCGTCGGAGTCGGTGTCACCGTAGGCAACTCCACTATCACGCGTTTCGGCGTTTTGGTTGGGGTTGGGGTCACCCGCCCCACCGACCCTGGGCCACAGGCCAAGATGGGCGCTAAGACAATGAGAGCGCCCGGTAGAAACAGAATTAACCTTCTCATCAAAACAAAAACCTCTTATTTTTAATTCGGCTGATTATAGCACAGGTTAGGTCGGTTCGTCCAAAGCGCGCAACTTTGTCAAAATATTCGGCACACTATCAGGAGCATTGTCTAATCAAGCGTGATATGGTAAAATTCCTGTACTTACCTATAGGCCCCGGCCGGAAAGTCTGACGCTCCCTGCGCTTAGTTTATGACGACAAAAGAGCTAAAACAAAATTCGACAGAAGTGGTTGACGAAGCGCATCTTAAGGCTTGGTTGGCCATCATTGTTCCCGGTTTAAAAGCACGCTGGAGCCATTTTCTGGCCGATTTACCGCCTCATCACCCTGCCCCAGAATTGGGGGATTGGTTGGCCTTGTTACACGCCGCTGCGGTGACCCCCTGGAAGATACCCCGCTTTCTCAACCAGTTGCTTGACCCGCCCAAAAGCAGCGCCGAATTACAAAATAGCTGGCTCACCCTGACCCATTTATTTGGGCTAACCTTTCAAGCAGCCCAGGCCGAAGCTGAGCGCCTGGATGCGGCCGCCTGGCAAAGCCTGACCAAAATGCAAAACCGTATCCTCAAAGCAGCAGCTAACTTTGCGCTGATACGCGAAAATCGTCCCGATACGGCCATTTTAAGCCGCCGGGCACTCTATTTGCAAACAGTAATTGACCTTAATAAAAAGATTGTTGAGCGGCCGCAGTCTGGTGAGCTTTTAAACGAGATTGTGACCCTTATTCAGCGAAATTTTAATTACGAATACGTCAACTTGTTCCTCTTAAATCCAGGCAAACAAAAGCTTGAACTGCAAAATGCTGCCTGGAAAGACGAATCCTTAAAACTCACAGACCTGATTGAATTCAATCTCGGTGAGGACAGCGTGGTTGGACGGGTTGCTGCCACCGGACAACCCCTGTTACTCAACGATCTGTCCCAAAATCCTCATTTACAGTTTCACCCCGCACTACCCCAAGTCAAAGCTCAACTCGCTGCTCCGCTGCTGGTGAGCAATAGTCTGGTGGGGGTATTAGATATTGAAAGCAACCTGGTTAACGCCTTTACCGAGGTTGATCTTCAAATTTTGGTCGCCCTGGCAGACCATGTCGCCGTAGCCATTGAAAATACGCGGCTGCAAACCGCCCTCCAACGGCGTCTGCGCGAACAAACCCTCATTTACGAGAGCAACGCCGTTCTGGGCACCAACCTAGATAGCGACCACGTTTTAAAGCTGATGACCCAGAAAATTGCCGAAGCGATGGATGCCGGCGCCTGTGTCATCTGCCAGGTTGACGAAAAAGCGCTGACCACAACCGCCTTGGCTGAATACGTTATCCGTTATCCCGGTAATCCGGCTCACACCTGGCGCAAATTGAATGTACCGATTCATTTTTCCAAAGACCCCATCGGCCAGCAACTCTTAAAAGCTAATCGCCCTATTATTGGCCGGGCCGATTCCACCAAATCCACCGGCGAACTGGTCTGGCAAACTCCGCCAGGCAGCCCCGAAAACAAAGCAAGTTGGGGCGTGGTACTGGCGGTTCCCCTGGAAACCGAAAAGCGGGTCACCAGTCTGCTCGAAATATACGACAAAAATCCCAATCGCACTTTTTCACCCGACGACATTCAACTCTGCCGTATCTTGGGCACTCAAACCACCCTGGCTTTGGAACGGGCTAACCTGTTTGATGAAACCCGCCAGCGGCTCGGCGAAGTGGCCACCCTCTATACTCTGGCCCAGCAGATTGCCGGCAATCTTGATCTCCAGATGGTTCTGGATACAATTGTCGACTCCTTGAGGCACGTTTTGGGTTGCCGCGGCTGTTGCATTTTTCTGCTTGACCAAAGTGGCGAGAGCCTAGAAATCAAAGCCGCTTCGGGCCTAAAACCGCACTGGCGCAAAGCGGCCAAATTACGTGTTGGCGAAGGGGTGGCCGGCCGCTCGGTGGCCGAAGCAAAAACCATTTATTTACCCGATACCACCCAAGAGCCGGGCTTTATTTTTTTCGATGAGGAAGTACGCTCTTTATTGGTCGCTCCGCTACTGGCGCACGGTGGGGTAATTGGAGCCATCAATGTAGATGACGCTCAGCCCAACGCCTTTGGCCCGGCTCAGGAGCGATTGTTGACCATTATCGCCGCCCAGGCCGGCATTGCCGTCGAAAATGCGCGCCTCTTTGCTAATGTCTCCAAAGAGCAACAACAAACCCAGGCCATTATCCAATACATGGCCGACGGTTTACTCCTGATTGATGGCCAGGGTGTTATCGTCACCTGTAATCCGGCTCTGGCGATGATGTTGAGCATGCACCCTGGACAGATTGTGGGGCAAAACATCCACGACCCCAATCTACCTCCGCGCCTGGCCGAGATTACCGCCACCACCACCCACCGGGCCCGCACTGGCGTATTATCCAAAGAAGTCACCATTGAAACACCGCGCCCCCGTACCCTGCAAATTTTTTCCACAACTGTGGTCGACGATAGCGGCGCCTCCGTGGGCGAAGTGAGGGTAGTTCACGACATCACCCGTGAACGCGAATTGGAGCAGCTTAAAGACGACTTCATGTCCACGATCTCGCACGAACTGCGTACGCCGTTATTTTCCATCCAGGGCTTTGTACAATTAATGCAAGACGATGACAATCTGGAACCGGCAACCCGCAAAGAATTCCTGACCATCATCCAAACCCAGGCCGTTCAGTTGGGCGAGATGGTTAACAACTTGCTCGACCTCTCCAAATTCGATGAAGGCAAACTGGAACTCGAGCGCGAGCCGGTGGCTTTGCTGGATGTAATTCATCAAACTATGCTCAAACTTCAGGGGTTTGCCCACCAGCAAAAAGTTAAACTGACGCCCAAACTGCCGGGACTGCTGCCTACCGTCACCGGCGACACCCAGCGACTGGAGCAGGTGCTAACCAATTTGATCGGCAACGCCATTAAATTTAGCAAAGCGGATGGGGAAGTCTTGGTCACTGCCCAGACGAATGATAACGAAGTACGGGTCGAGGTCAAAGATAATGGAATTGGCATTCCCGCCGAGGCGCTCGATCGGGTTTTTTCCAGATTTTATCAAGTCGAGGATAAAAGCGAGCGCTCGGCCAGAGGCAGCGGCCTGGGGCTGCATATTGCCCAAAAAATCGTCAAAGCCCATGGTGGGCGAATCTGGGCCGAAAGCTCGGCTGGGCAGGGCAGTACTTTCTGCTTTACCCTGCCGTTGGCGAGTGTAGAGGCAAAATAGGAGTGGGTGGAAGAATGGCAGTAAGGCGATGCAGTTAGACCAGCACCTTAAAAAAGCAGCGGATTTGATTGCTCAGGCCAGGCACATTGTGGCTATGACCGGGGCCGGCATCAGTACTCCTTCCGGTATCCCCGACTTTAGAAGCCCCTCTTCCGGCCTATGGGATCACCACGACCCGCTGGAAGTGGCTTCCATTTTTGTATTTCGCCACAACCCGCAGCGTTTTTACAATTGGGTCCGGCCTCTCTCCTTGCTGTTGTTAGAAGCCCGACCCAATCCCGCCCATTATGCTTTGGCTGCTTTGGAACAAGCAGGCAAATTAAAGGCCGTCATCACCCAAAATATTGACGACCTGCATCGTAAAGCCGGTTCCAAAACTGTTTATGAATTGCACGGCCACCTGCGTGAAGTAACCTGCACCAAATGTTACGCTGTGCAAGACTCGGCGCTGGCTTTTGCCAAATTTATCGCCGATGGTCAGGTGCCCCGGCATCACTGCGGGGGCGTGCTCAAACCCAACGTCATTCTCTTTGGCGAGCAACTCCCCATGCGCGAATTTGTGCTGGCCCAATTGGTCACCAAAGAAGCCGATTTGATGCTGGTAGCCGGATCATCGCTTGAAGTAGCCCCAGCCTCCGATTTGCCGGATCTGGCCCTGGAAAATGGGGCCAAACTCATCATCATCAACTACCAGCCCACCTATCTGGACTCCCGAGCCGACATGGTTATTCGAGCCGATGTGGCCGAGGTGCTGCCCCACATTGTGGATCTGGTCCGAGTTTAAAATATTCACGCCACCAATCAAAAAGAGGGCCTGATAGCTTGGCCCTTTTTTGCTCTTGCGCCTTTGCTGCTTTTTAGCCATAATCTAATCTGCGACATGCCACCTCGGATCAAAAGATAACCGATACCAGGGTGGTAAAGTTGCATCATCTTATCTTTACGACGCTTGGCGACTTCGTTCTGCCTAATGAATTTTGATTTTCAAATCCGGCAATAGGCGGCTGTAACGGCAGGGCTTGCCTCCGCTCAGGGCGGCCGCAAGGGTCGCCGCTACGATGACCGATTTCGATTGTCAAAACTCATTAGGGAGCCTTCAGCTCAGGCTCAGGTCAGCCGACGGCGCTCATATTTTGGAGGAACGACAAAGTTGTATGAAACCACCGCCTTTTGAGTACTACGCCCCGACCAGCACTGCCGAAGCTTTGGCCCAGTTAAATCAACACGGCTACGAGGCCAAACCTCTGGCCGGCGGGCAAAGCCTCATCCCGACCATGAATTTCCGGCTGGCCCAACCTGGCGTTTTGATTGACCTGAATCCCATTTCTGAACTGGCCTACATCCGCCCCGGCGACGACGGGGGCCTGCGTATCGGGGCCATGACCCGCCAACGTCAAGTCGAACGCAACCCCCTGGTGGCCGAGCGTGCACCGCTCATCCACGAAACCATGCCCTACATCGCCCACTCCCAAATCCGCAATCGGGGCACTTTTGGCGGCAGCTTAGCCCATGCTGATCCCGCCGCCGAGTTACCTGCCGTGACCACAGCTCTTGGTGCACGCTTTCGCCTGCGCCGCCAATCCGGGGAGCGCTGGGTTCCGGCCAACGACTTTTTTGTCAGCCTGTTTACCACCGCCCTGGAACCCGACGAATTGCTGGTCGAAATTGCCCTGCCGCCCCTGCCACCGCGCAGCGGCTACGCCTTCACCGAAATGGCCCGCCGCCACGGTGACTACGCTCTCGTCGGGGTCGCTGCTGTGGTAACCCTGGACGAGCGTGACCGGTGCCAGCAGGCCAGGCTGGTCTTTTTGAGCGTCGGCGATGGGCCGGTTGAGGCGCATCAAGCTACGGCGCTGCTCACCGGGCAGACGCCCACCGCCGAGGCCATCCGCGCCGCCGCCGAAACCGCCGCGCAGGCCGACATCAGCCCCAACAGTGACATCCACGCCTCGACTGAGTTTCGGCGTCACCTGGCCCGCGTACTGGTCCAACGCGTTTTAACCCAGGCGCTTAAACGGGCCAGAGAGACACAATGAAAACTTATTTCAACCCAACTCAGAGGACGCCGAGAGCACAGAGAAAACAAGAAAACTCAGCGTTTTCTGCGCCCTCAGCGGTGAAATTAATCGCTGCTAGGAGCATCGCATGACCAATCTATTCACCCTAAATGTCGCCGTCAACGGCGCTCGCTACCAACGCACCATCGAACCCCGGCTGCTGCTGAGCGATTTTCTGCGCCACGAGCTGGGTCTGACCGGCACGCATGTGGGCTGCGAGCATGGCGTCTGCGGAGCCTGCACCATCCTATTCGACGGGCAGCCGGTGCGGTCCTGCATCATGTTCGCCGTGCAGGCTAACGGCCACGAGCTGATGACCGTCGAAGGGCTGGCCCGTGACCCACAGAACCTCCATCCCTTGCAGCAAAGCTTTTGGGACGCCCACGGCCTACAATGCGGCTACTGCACCCCCGGCTTTTTGATGACCCTTGTGCCCTTTCTGCAAGAAAACCCCAACCCGACGGAAGAGGAAATCCGCGAGGCGATTTCGGGCAATTTGTGCCGCTGCACCGGCTATCAGAACATTGTGGAGGCAGTCAAGTTGGCGGCGGAGAAAATGAAGGAGACAACGCGATGACCACTCAAAATTTCGGTGCACGCATAACGCGCAACGAAGACCCGCAACTATTGACCGGGCGAGCGCTCTTTGTGGATGATATTGACATCCCCGGCACGCTCCACGTTGCCTTCAAGCGCAGCGACTACGCCCACGCCCGTATCGTCGGCCTTGACGCGGAAACGGCCAAAAGCATGCCCGGCGTGGCGGCGGTCTACACCGCCGCCGATCTGGGCGATTTCTGGCAGCCGTCGCCGCTGCTGGTCCCCCCGCCGCCCGCCGAGCATGTGGTCTTTCACCAGCGCACCGGCGGCCAATTGGCTAAGGATAAAGTACGTCACGTCGGCGAGGCCATCGTCATGGTGGTGGCCGAAAGCCGCTACCTGGCCGAAGACGCCGTCGAGACCATCAGCGTTGACTACGATCCGCTCGACCCGGTGCTGGAGCTCGAAGCGGCTCTGACCGAGCAGGCAGCCGCCATTCACGAAGATTTGGGCCACAATATGGCCGCCCACGTGATCCAGCACAAGGGCGACTACGAGACGGCTAAGGCCAAAGCCGATCTAGTCATTTCTCGCCGCTTCCACTATGATCGCGGCATCGCTGCACCGATGGAGGGCCGGGGGGTAGTCGCGCAATACGACCCGCTGGCCCAGAAATTGACTGTGTGGGACTCGACCCAGGCCCCGCTGCCCATTCGCAATGGCCTGGCCCGCATGCTGGACCTGTCGGAGCGGCAGGTGCAGGTCATCGCCCCCTTCGTCGGCGGTGGCTTTGGCCCCAAGGTGATGATGTTCTACCCTGAAGAGACGCTCATTCCCTGGGCGGCCATGCAGTTGAAGCGTCCGGTCAAGTGGATCGAGGATCGGCAGGAGCATTTTTACGCCACCTCGCACGACCGGGCCCAGGTGCACGACTCGGAGATGGCCCTGACCAAAGCAGGCCAAATCCTGGGGGTGAAGGATTTTTTCCTGCACGATACCGGCGCGTATGACCCCTACGGCCTGACCCTGCCGCTCAACACTCAGTGTACCCTGCTCGGTCCTTATGTCGTGCCCAATTACACCACCGAGTTCAAGGTCGTCTTCACCAACAAAACCATCGTCGCACCCTATCGCGGGGCGGGGCGACAGCACGGCGTCTTTGTGATGGAGCGGCTGCTCGACTTGGCGGCCAAGGAACTGGAACTGGATCCGGTGGAAATCCGCCGCCGCAATCTGATCCCGCCCGACCAGTTCCCCTGGAACAACGAAATTATCTACCAGGATTTCGCTCCCTTGAGATACGACAGCGGCAATTATGAAGCGGTGCTGAATAAGGCGAAGGAGATGATTGGTTGGGAGAAGTTTCGTGAGGCGAGGAGGCAGGGAGGCGAGGAGGAGCAGTGGAGCACGGGAATAGGCCAAAATCTAAAATCCAAAATACCCAAAGGGCACAATGTCCAAAATCCAAATTTGGTAGGGATTGGGCTGGTAATGTACGTGGAAGGGACGGGGATTGGACCGTATGAGGGGGCGCGGGTGCAGGTCGAAGCGACCGGCAAAACCACGGTGGTGACGGGCGTGGGCACGCAGGGCCAGGGCCATTACACCTCTTTTGCCCAGATTGCCGCCGACACGCTGGGCGTGTCGGTGCGAGATGTCTACGTCTCCACCGGCGACAGCGCCCAGTTCAATTGGGGCACCGGCACGTTCGCCAGCCGTGGGGCGGTAGTGGCCGGGTCGGCGGTGAATGCGGCGGCGCAGAGGGTGCGGCAGAAGGCCATCAAACTGGCGGCGGAGCATCTGGAGGCCAGCGAGGCCGATATCGAGCTGGTGGACGGTTTTGCCCAGGTAGCCGGCGTGCCGGATTCGCGGGTCAGCCTGGCCACGCTGGCGGCCAAAGCCAATCCCCTGCGCGGCGCGGTTGAACCGGGCACGGAGCCGGGCCTGGAAGCCACGGCCTACTTCGGCCCCAAAATGGGCACCACGGCCAACGGCGCGCATGCCATGATTGTCGAGGTGGACCCAGAGACCTTTAATCTGAAAATCCTCAAGTACGTGGTCGTGCACGACTGTGGCCGGCTGATCAACCCGATGATTGTCGAGGGGCAGGTGCACGGCGGGGTAGCTCAGGGGATCGGCAACGCCTTTTATGAGCATCTGGTCTACGACGAAAACGGCCAACTGCTCAACGCTTCGTTTATGGATTACCTCCTGCCCACGGCGCTGGATGTTCCTAAAATGGATTTAGGCCACGAGGAAACGCCGTCGCCGCTCAACCCGCTGGGCATCAAGGGCGCGGGCGAGGCCGGGGCGATTCCGGTCGGCCCCCTGTTTGCCCAGGCGTTGGAGGATGCGCTCGGCTTACCAGACTTGGAGATTTTAGAGATGCCGCTCAGCCCCCAGCGGTTGTGGCAGTTGGTCACGCAGCAAGTTGGCTCTGAAAAGTGATGTTGCTGACCCTTTGAGCAAAAATTGAGCGATGAGGGGTAAACTGGGACAAGCTTAACCAAAAAATCCATTCACAGCCTAAAGGAGCACCAACATGGCTAAATTAGTAGCAATTGGCGATAGTTTGACTCAAGGGTTTTTGAGCGGTGCGGCCTTTGAAACAGATTGGTCTTACCCGGCGATGATCGCCCGGGCTATGGGCCTCGAAATTGGCGTCCGCTTTCAGGGGCCATCGTTTCCCGCCAATGGCCTGCCGCTCAATTTTGAAGCGATGCTGCGCCGGATGGAGCAGCAGGATCAGCTTGGACCGGATATTGATGGCTTTTTTGAATGGTGGCTCGAATTTCCGCTGCGCTTGAGGGAATTTGCCAACGGCGTCAAACAGGAATATGAAAATGGCGCTGGAATTCAACCGGTGGCTTTCGACGGCATCTACCACAATTTAGCCATTTGGGGTTTTCGGGTTCTCGATAGCTTCACCGTTTCTTCTGAATATTGTCAGAAAGTTATCAATGCGCCCGGCTCAGTCCTGGATGATATTGTAGGGCTGCCCTCGGCCCCAATGTATCGAGCGGCTCAACGGGTGTTAAATCCCAGACAAATACCGGAGCGAAAAACCTGGACGCAGCTTCATAACCTGCAACATATCGTCGAGCAAGATGGTGATCAATTGGAAAACTTGATTATCTGGCTTGGTTCGAATGACTGTTTGGCTACGGTCACCACCTTGAGTATCCAGGATATGGATCGGACCAATGTGTCGGCTGACCCTCAAAAACGCAGAGCCTGGAACTTGACCCATCCCCAAGTCTTTCGAGCAGATTTTGAACAGTTGGTTAACCAAGTCGCCGCCGTAATTCCGAGCCATACCCAGGTTTTCGTCGGCACTATTGCCAAGGTGACCATTCCACCGGTGACGCAGGGTGTAGGCGAATTTGACGGGAAATATTTTGAGCGTTACGGCAGCTTTTTTGCCACCCAGGAAAATAGCGGTTGGCCTCAGCGCTGGCTGCTAAAGGACCAGGCCCAATATATTGACCAGCGAATTGACTCGTTCAACGCGACCATTAAAGAGCTGGTACAACAACGAGAGCCAAAGTGGCACATTGTCGAAACAGGGGAGATGCTCAACAAGCTGGCCGTGAAGCGAAATAACATGCAAGATACTCCTGACCGCCCCCTGCGTGATTTTTTTACCGAGCGAGACCGGCCCGACCATCCTTTGCTCCAACTCGATCCCGTACCCAACGTGCTGCGATTAACCACCGAAAATGGTGGACACCGGGTGAAGGGGGGATTGTTTAGCCTGGATTGCTTCCATCCTTCCACCATCGGCTATGGGCTGATCGCAGAAGAGTTTTTGCGGGTCATGCAGGCGTCAGGTGTAGCCGACGCCGACCCAAATCGGCTTAATTGGGCCGAGATCATCGCCCACGACACCTTGTTGCAGCCGCCCCAGTTGTGGGACGATATTACTACGGCGGCAGAACGTAATCCAATCGTGTGGGATATTTTGCTCAGAGTTGTTTCAACCGGAACAGGGGTAAACTAAATCAATGCCTCAAATGAGATTTTTTTATGACCGGCCTCAATGATTCTCAGCCCCATCACGTCGTCATTATCGGCGGTGGCTTCGGTGGATTATACGCCGCCAAGGCGTTGGGACGCGCGCCGGTGCGGGTCACCTTGGTAGACAAGCGAAATTTTCACCTTTTCCAGCCGCTGCTGTACCAGGTGGCCACCGGCGGACTCTCTCCTGGCGATATTGCTTCGCCGCTGCGGGCGGTGTTGAGCGGCAATAAAAATACCCACGTCCTGGTGGGTGAGGTGGTCGATCTTGTGCCAAGCCAGCACAAAGTTATTCTCCGCGATGGTGAGTTAAGTTATGACAGTTTGATTGTGGCCACCGGGGTGAGCCACCATTATTTTGGCCGCGAGGAGTGGGCGCAGTGGGCGCCCGGCCTGAAAACCATCGAGGATGCCACCGAAATTCGCCGGCGCATCTTGTTGGCTTTTGAAGCGGCTGAACGTGAGCCGGACCCGGTCAAACGTCAGGCCTGGCTCACCTTTGTTATTGTCGGTGGCGGCCCTACCGGGGTAGAGTTGGCTGGTGCGCTGGCCGAACTGGCTCACAAGACCCTCAAACATGATTTTAGAAATATTGACCCCAGCGAGGCTAGGATTTTGCTTTTGGAAGGGGTTGAGCGGGTTCTACCGCCTTATCCGGCAGAGTTATCGGCCAAAGCCGAGCGGTCGCTAGAACGCCTGGGGGTAGTGGTGCAAACCCAAACGATCGTAACCGACATCCAGGAGGGGGTTATCACCCTACGGCGAGGTGAGGGTCAAGCGGAGCAGCTACAAACCCACACTGTTTTGTGGGCCGCAGGCATGAAAGCTTCGGTTTTGGGGCAGGTTTTGGCTCAACGCGCCGGAGCGGCTTTGGATCGAGCTGGGCGGGTGATGGTCGAGCCGGATTTGACGATTGCCGGTCGATCTGATATTTTTGTTATTGGCGACTTGGCCAACTTTTCGCACCAAGGCAAAAAACCACTGCCGGGTGTGGCCCAGGTGGCCATGCAGCAGGGCGAATATGCAGCCAAACTAATCCAGCGCCGGCTCAAAGGCGAGACGCTGCCGCCGTTTCATTATCAAGACCGGGGCAGCCTGGCGGTGATCGGTCGCAACGCTGCCATAGCTGAGGTAGGACCTTTAAAGTTTGGCGGTTTTCTGGCCTGGCTCATCTGGATTTTTATCCACATTTTCTATTTGATCGAATTCGACAACCGGGTGATGGTGATGTTTCAGTGGGCCTGGAATTATTTTACCCGCAAACGGGGTGCTCGCCTGATTACGGGCAAAGACCCTTTTCCTTTGATCGAAACGGGCTAACATAGATGGAGTCGCAAGAAGATGAGTCCTTCAAGAAAACGTAGCCAACATCAAAAGGAGCGATTGAGTCGCCTGAAGTGGGATTTGGAGGAGCGGCAGCTACCGGCAGAGGAGTCAAACGAGGCTGCCCGCGCCCGGCGCGAGCAGGAGCGGGCTGATTTGGTCGAGCGGCGGATTCAGGAAGCCATGGCCAACGGCGAGTTCGACAACCTACGGGGACACGGCAAGCCGCTGCTATTCAATACCAATCCGTACCTGGACCCGGCCCAGGAATTGGCCTTTGGGCTGCTGCAAAACAACGGCCTGGCCCCCGACTGGATCGAGCGAGACAAGGAAATCCGCCAGGAACTGGTGGCGTTGCGCGAGCAACTGCGGCTGGCCTGGCAAGACTATCAGGCCAATCCGGGGAGCGAGGCCACCTGGCAAATCGCCGTGACCCGCTTTGAAGAGGCAGTGGCCAAATTAAATCGCAAGATTGACACTTTTAACCTTATCGTCCCTATCCCGGCCAAGCAGCGTTTCCGGCTACGGCTGGAGGATGAGTTGCACCGGGTGCAGCTATCGTGACCAGCAACCCGGCGAGGCCCTACCCCCTATCGAACTAAAACCCCAAAACTATCTCCTGGAAATTCAGCATTTCCTCGACCCTGACTGGCCGGGTAACGGATAAAAAATTAAGCGTGTTACGGCTCTGTCGATAATCGCTGAGCCATTTCGCCGGCATACCTGGCTAAATCTGACCGTCCCTGGCTGGCCCACCAGGAATTCCAGTTGCTTAATTCCTCAACCAGTTCACTCTGATCATCACGCTGTCGCAACGGTACCTCGGCTAGGTCCAATTGGCCGGCCCAGAGATAGGCATACCCCAATGCCTTCAAGGTAGCTTGATTGCCTGGTTCCTGGTGGTAGGCTTGGTCCAAATACACCGCCGCCGTTTCAAAATTTTCCCGATCTAAGGCCATTAAACCCAATCGCCGGTTGGCCGCCGGCTGAACGGGATTTACATGGAGAGCACGGGCAAAGTCTTCCACAGCCCGTCGGGTGGCAACCTCACGCTCGGAGTCATCCAGGTTAGGTGACAGTTCCGCCTGCGTCTGCTGGATCGCCCCAAGATTAGCATACCATGCGCTCGCCAGAGGTCGCCAGAAAATGACAGCCACGATAATGAGGGCCACAACGGCAATACCCCCAGCCTGCCAGCTTCGACGACGATAAAGAGCTGGCGGGGCTTCATATTGTTCTTCTTCATCCTCGCCCAAGGCTGAGCGCCCCATCACAATCGCCACGCCCAATACCCCAAACAGCATGGGCATAGTCCATCCTACCCCGGCGAATTGAGGTGCATCCGTTAAACCGTGAACAAAGGTAGCCGTCGCTCCCAGCCAAGCAGCTCGAAAGAGCGGCAAGACTCGCAGATTGAGGCCGATTGTCTCTACGCGAATAACAAAGACGTAGAAACTAACCAATAGCCATACCAACGCAACAAAGCCTAATAGGCCCAAGCCTAATGCTACCGATAAGAATAAATTATGAGAGTAAGTCAAAAACGGCACTTGGATAAGCAATTGATAGCGAGAGTAAACCATTCCAAAAGTGTCACCCAAACCGATGCCGGTGAAAGGATAATCGCCTAAGAGATATAGGCTGTTGCGATAGAGGATGAGGCGGCTAGAGGCAGTTTCTAAAGTTGAGTTGAGGCCAGGTAATTGCGAACCTGCCAGTACCATTTGAACTAAGATATAAATGCCAAAGAGTCCTCCTATCAATCCGACGCCGACCAGTGCCCACCGTAAACCCCGGTTGGGGATTAGTGACAATACCCAGAGAACCGCTGCCACCATCAAGCCAACCCAAGCACCTCGCGATCCTGAGATAAGCAGCCCATAGGCAATCAAGACCGCAGCCACACTCCAGGCCATCCGCTCGCCGTCTCGTGCTCGCCAAGCCAGGGCAACACTCAAAAACAACGTGCTTTCCAGAAAACCAGCGGCGGCATTAGGATGAGGCGTAAAAAAAACAAAGTTGGGCAACAGCGAGCCAGTGAACCGGCCCAGATTGGCCAACCGCCCCACCTCATCAGGATAATAGAAGTGACCATATTGCCCAACAAAATAAAAGGCCAGCAAGACTGCCGCTACTACTAACCCACCTGCTCCCCAACGTGGTGAAATGTGGGTATTAACCATAGCAAAAAAGAAGCTAATACTGCCCAGGAGCGTCAACATGAGAGGCCAACTCGATGCTGGATCATAAGAGGCCCAAACGCCAAGCGGGGCGCTGATAGCCAACAGTACCAGGGCTGTACTGATAAAAGCTCGACGCGTTAACTGACCAAACATCAGCCAGCGAGCTAACCACGGTAACAAAGCCAACCCCAGTACCAGCCCAATCAATACTGGGTGCACAATCCCCAATATGCCTACCCCTATTAAAGGAAACGGCCAAAGTAATTCCAAAGTGATGATTTGATTGGCAAACTGAATGAGAGGGGTTAACCGATAACGATAGCGCGTCTGGTTGAGCATAGAGCTTAAACTCCTAGAATAAGAACGAAATGTTATGCCAGCACGGTATCACAGAGCCAAATTCTTGTCAAGCATTTTTTTGTTCTATCCAGGTCAAGTTGAGCCTTTCTAACTTTTTTCATGTATTTCCCTTACCGGATTCAAATTTTTTTAGAGTTTAATTATGATGTAGGAGCGCACATGAACTCATTAAACATACTCTTTATCAGCCCGTATATACCCTCTCTCATCCGGGTACGTCCCTATAATTTTATTAAAGCGTTGGCTGAGCGTGGTCACAACCTTACCCTGTTAGCGCTGGAACCGCCAAAGGAAGATACCAGTAGCCTCAGCACCTTACGCCAATGGTGCCAACGGGTTGAAACAGTGCCATTGCCACGCTGGCGCACTTTGTGGAACGGTTTACAAGTTATTCCTGGCCAAGTCCCCTTTCAGGCAGCCTACTCTCGCTCGCCGGAGATGGCTGAGTTGATCAGACGAACACAGGCTGCTAAAACCTTCGACATTGTCCACATTGAACACCTACGAGGCGCTGAACTGAGTGGAGCCGTCAATGGGACACCTATTGTTTTTGACTCGGTTGATTCGATTACCCTACTATTTGAGCGAGTCCTCCAATCCGGGCCGACTTTTCGCAGTCGTATGCTGGCTCGGCTGGATCTGGAGCGCACACGCCACTACGAGGGTCGATTCTTGGAGCGTTTTCAGCGTGTTTTGGTAACCTCTCCGCGTGATAAAGATACTCTGGCCGAGCTGACCACCACGCCAGCACAACAACAGCGCCTGATCGTACTCCCTAATGGCGTTGATCTGGACTATTTCAAGCCTATGGCGGTGCGGCGGGATCCGGCCACACTGGTTTTTACCGGGAAAATGAGCTATCACGCTAATGTAGCTGCCGCGTTGGATTTGGCTACCCGCGTAATGCCACAGGTCTGGCAGCAGTTGCCTGAGGCCCGGCTGGCGATTGTTGGTAAAGACCCTACTGCTCCTCTGTTAGCCCTGACCGCCGACCCACGGATCACCGTCACGGGTACTGTGCCGGATATACGCCCGTACCTGGCTCAAGCAACTGTCGCTATCTCGCCCATGCGTTACGGCGTCGGCATCCAGAATAAGGTTTTGGAAGCGATGGCGATGGCCACACCGGTTATCAGTACTCCTCAAGCGATTTCCGCGCTACAAGTGGAGGCGGATCGAGAGGTGTTGGTTGGCGATACACCCGAAGCAATGGCCCAAGCGGTGATAAAGGCGCTAACCGATGATACCCTCCAGCAGCGACTTGGCCAGGCGGGCCGGCATTACGTTGAAACTTATCATGATTGGAAATTGGTTACTGCCAAGCTGGAGACAGTTTATCGTGAGGTAATGGCAGAGACACAGTCAGTTGTCAGTTATGCTTAATCCTTATCAATTTCTTCCCCAACAGAAGCATAAAAAAGGGTAGCTTCTTTGCTACCCCTTAGTTCATTTGGGTAAACTAATGCATCTTTAACCAGGCCAACGTACAAAAATGTTGCTTCATAGCGTTCAAGCCTTGCACAATCAGATTATTAAAATGCACTAGCCCTGATTCTCAGAGATGAGCTATTTAGTTGACCAGACCCAACCCCCGCGCGCAGTAGTCGTTCTTGCGCTTAAAGGTCGTGTTGCCGTCGGAGCTACCGTTATAGTTTACGAACGAATGCGCCGAAACCATTTGCTCTAGCGGTCCATTTGGATCAAACCTACCAAAGCCATCGGTTCTGAATGTGGTGGGGCCGTTGCTATTATACCAATAGAAGGGTCCATGATAACTCTCCCGATAGCAGCCATGATATTCTCCGCCAAAAAACCGATCTCCAAACACTTCAGTCATGTAGACTTTGCGGTTGTGGTCGTTCGGGTCGCGTACCAGAATGGGGTCGAACACCGCCGGTGAAACAATACCTCCTAGTTTATCCCCAACGGAGATATTGAAGCCCCAAATCTCGTATGAAGAGTCAATGTTACAGCCCAGGGTTACAAAGTCACGGCCGGCCCGATTACAGACTGAACCCGGTGTGCCGGTATCGGACATCTGCTGAATGTGAAACTCGCGACCCCGTCCGACCAAATCCGCCATCAGCGAGTGGAATTGCTGACTATAACGCCCCGTGCCCCCTGTGCCCATGTGCACGACGATCCGACTACTATCTAAAGCTGTACGTCCCTCTTCATTTCTAAAACCAGCATTGGTGACAAAAACCTTGAAACCTTCATGCGGTTCGTCAAAGCCGGCCACAGCCCCAATATAACCAAATGGCGGCAATGTAGGATTGGCAATACTGGTTCTAGGGTCATCACCGTGATCGTGGGTGAAATAACACCTGTATTCAGGGTCAACTTGGGGATGCCAGGTGGGATACATGTTCCCATCCGGCCCTTGGGCTACATGGCGATCGTGCACCCAAGCAGGACACTCCTTACCCGCTAAATCACCATCCGGTGGGGTATTTGTCGGGGGGGGTACGGGTGTGTTTGTCGGGGGAGGTACAGGCGTGTTTGTCGGGTTAGTTGGAGGTACAGGCGTGTTTGTCGGGTTAGTTGGAGGTACAGGCGTGTTTGTCGGATTTGAGCCCCCTCCTTTACATTCAGCTTTGACTTTGGTTTTGTTTTCTCGAACCAAGTTTAGCTGTCGGCCATTACAATTAATTTCAGCAATATCACCACTTTGTAGGTTCACGATCATGACCTGGGCTAACGCCGTCATAGACAAACCAAATACGGCTATTAACACTGTTATTAGAATAACGACACGCTTGTGCATCAGACTTGCTCCCTTCTTAAACTTGTTGTTTGATTATTAATCGTTTGAAACTCAAGTAGCTGAACACTGGTTATCAGGCAAAGAGTAAGGTTCTATGGTATTTCACCTCCTTTTTATCCAATTTTAAATTCACGCCCTGGGTTTGTAGGCCAGCTCATGGGTTTGGGTAGAAGTGTAAAAAACAAAAGGCCCAGTTTCCATCCTATAGGATGGAAACTGGGCCTTTTACTATTACTTCGCTAACCTCGTCAAAGGGTAAGGAAGTTTTTAGTTTGACCCACCAGGTTTTTAAATAACCTTTGGTTTTTATCGAAACCGAGCCGCCCGGGTGATATTTTGGGACAACTCATTCTATTTTAGTCTCGCAAAACCAATAACAATGGCGTTATTATATCCAAAAAGCCTCTCCCTAACAATAGTCACTAAGTACCAACTAAAGCATTGTCCGATGTTGGGTTTATATGGTATCATGGTTTCGGTTTTTGTTTTACGGGAAATACCCGTTACCAAGGCGCACCTTAATAACCAAAATCGGTGTACTGTCACCCCTCAAGCCCTTTCTCCTTTAAGTCTAACTCAGACCCCGTCAAAATGCGGAGGTAATTCTATGTCAAGTAGCCTAGAAAATATGGCGATATATCGCTCTATTACCCAAGGCGAAAAACTTACAAACCAGACATCTACTCCAAAAGCTGAAGTAGATTTTGAAGTTTTTGGCGCAAGAGAAATTCGAGATGTTCTAAAAAGCCGGGCTCATTGTTTGCGCGCCGGCTTCCCTTCCAACCACCTTATTATCATTACGCTCAACGAGATTCGGGATCATTATATTTTACGCGTAGGTTTGCCTACTTATTTGAGCCAGATGTTAGGAGATTTAGGTAAAGTTCCTATCAAAAATTGCACCTTATACGATGAGGCAGATCGCCCTATCAAGCTATCCTCAAAGGGGGATCACACGCAACCGGTTCAACGCTTTATCGCTAAGGTATTTCATTGGGACAATTTACCCTTTAGGATAGAAGCACGCAAAGGAGGAAATACTGACCAGGTCGAGGTTCGTTATCTTTAAGGTTTCAGGGAAGATTTTTGGTCGCCAAATTTGAGGCCATAATAGCGTTGCATAAAAAGCCTCAATGCTTCATGAATAGGATCCGACAAGAAAGGCGTCTGCATAGTGGCCAGATCAAAAATCATCGCCCCTACTGGGGGGGACCAACCAAGATAATTGACAATAAATATATGGCATGTATTACTGGCTGGTACGGCAACATTCACCAACTCTCCAGTTGAGGGTACAAGCCAGATATAATACTTCTGCCCTCGCCATTTAAAGTGAAGTTGAGCCTTTGTTTCCTCGATACCTTCTACACCCAATTCCCGGCGCAATCCAATTTCGGCAAAGTCGCGTAATATTTGTTCAATAGCCGCATCGACCCGCCGGGGCGACATTTTACGCTTAACTCGCTCCATCGGATAGATGACCCTGGCCGGGTTACCTTCCACTACCGAGCCGGGTGGAATACTCTGCGTCACTACAGACCTGGAATTGACAAAGGAATCGTCGCCGATTTCGATGCCAGGATGGATAAAAACGCCTGCAGCACACCAGACCTTGTCGCCAATGGTAACTCCGCCCAATTTAACCCAATAACCCTCGGTAAAAGGCAAGAAGGAGCCATGAGTAAAAATCATACTGCGTGGCCCCAACGCTGACCCACGACCCAAGCGCACCATCTCATCGGCGTTGATGAGGCATTGCGGACCAATGTAGCTACCGTCACCAACCATCAGACCGGACGAGCCATAAACTAAGGTAAAACTGCTGATTTCGGCGTAATGGCCCAATCGTAGCTCGCCATCCAAACGAATCAAGGTGAAAGGGCGAATGATACAATGGTCTCCCAACTCAATCTGGCGTCCCATCACTGCCGAAAACCAGCCGATGTGCGCTCGATGGCCAATTTTAGCGCCATAGAACCATTTGAGGATTAAATTTTTGAGGAAGGGTGGACTGATGAAGACTAAGCCAAACAGCAAGACGCGCATATTATTTTGACAATTACAGATAACGCAGAAGGCTATTGGGGTAGCGCTGTCGTAGCGACCGATAACCTTGAGCCAAGGGCACAAGCATTATCAGCCCAACAGGCCACACCATAAAAGTACGAACCATGCTTGGAATCGGCAAATCCAGAGCCATGATGGTTCGACCTAGAATGCCATAGACTACAATGTGAGCCACGAAGAAAAATAGCGAGACCTGGCCAATCCAAACTAACCATTGCCCCAAAGGATGTTCCAACCAGTAATTCAAGGTATAAAACACAGCCAATATTAAAGCGGCCAATCCTAGATTAAACAGAAGATAAGTTAGGCTTGGCGGCGTTTTGCTCATTATCAGCCAATGATGCCATTGAGCATCACTATACGCAGTATAGGGAGTAAGATCACCAAAGCCACCGATTAACCGCAATACCAGCCAGCCACAAAGTAACATCCCCCCAATTATAGCCCAAGTTTCCGCTTGCCGTAACTTTGGCGAAGAAATTCTCCGCCCCAATATTATACCCAAGCCCATTAGTGGTAGCCAGCCCAAAATCGAGTACTCCACCGCCAGGTAGATTTCGGTGCTGTAGGTTAAAAATAAGGCCAGCCAGAAGTTGTCGGTTTGGCTAAATGCTGGCGCTATGGCTGGCAAAAACCATTGATAGCCAAACAATAAGCCAAGTATAAGGGTTATAAATATCGGCGTAGGCAAAAGCCGCAAAACACTCATTAGAGCCAGGCTAACACCGATACTTAATAGAACATGCAAATAAGGCCCTTGACCTGCCCAGGCCAATTGGCAGATAGTCAGATCGAGTAAGACGAGCACGGCGGCTCGAGTCAAAAAAAAGCGGGTAATGGCCCACTCCGACATCCCACGCTTCCGGCGGGAGGCTTCAAAAAGAGCGATACTGACTCCACTAAGAAGCCAGAAGGTCGGCCCAGCCAGATTGGTGAATAATCCAAAAACCCAATGGCTCCAATTTTCGAGGATAGCGGGCTGCCCACCATAACTTTCCGCTTGTAAGCTGGTCCTCACCGAAGCAGCAGCGTGGTCAAGGGCCATGGCGATCATGGCTACCCCACGAAGCGCATCCAGCGCAATTAGGCGCACCTTGGCGGTAACTTGTGGTACTGCCACGGCTCCGGTCAGAGACGAAACCTTAATAGCCATTATTCTCTCCTCTAACTAAAATTACCCACTACCAGCTCTGGTCAAACCGACCCAGGCTACTGGCCCACCCCTTGATTGAGCCCAAGACTCGCTTGCACGATGGTTTCATGACGAGTGGTCCAATGCTCGGCAATTTGGGCAGGTGTGGCTAACCAAAAATCCTGCCGCGATAGCAGATACTCCCACAATTGGGCATAAGTTTGGGTCCAGCCAGGGAACAGAGCCTCGTCAAAGACGTAATCGTGAATATCAATCAGCAGGCAGCCTTGCTGATCGCAGGCGCGGTCAGCCAGATCACACAAGATTTTCAGGCGATCACCGGGATTGTCAGCCCGCTGACCAAATAACTGGTCATCCATCCAGGCCGTTGGTATTTGCAGAGTCTTCAACTCGCGCCGCAAGGCTTGGTGGAAGGGGAAGAAAGGCTGCGACAAGCCACGCCGCCAACCGACGTAACGATTATGAATCAGCGAGGTATCATATTTAAAGCCAACCTGTTCGTGGATCAACAAGGTCTCTTCGACATTATCGGGGTTAAGATGCCAGTAATGATGCCGATTACCCACCACCGGCTGACCACTAGCCTCTTCTAACTTGTGCTTCTCGGCTGCAAATTTTTCTCGACTCTGAAAAGCCAGATAACTGGCATGTAAGCCCACCTCAAAACCTTCATCGGCCAGGTGACGGAACAATTGCCGAAAACGAGGCGAGGTGATGTCATAAAAAGAATCGGGGGTGCCGGCAGCATATTCCAGCAACGAACCCTGGCGCGGCACAAAGTAAAACGCTGAGCGGGTCTGCAGGCGCTTCTCCAACTCAACCCAGGCTTCGAATTGCCAGTGATGGCGCTGCCCGGTGAATACAGCCAAGCCCAGACCGACTCCCCGACTACCCTGGCGGAGCACAATCCGCAAAGGTTCGAGCCAGCGTTTGACTTCAGGATAATCCACATCATGGCCCACTCCGGCCGCAGCACGTTTGCCATGGGGCCAGCGCGGCCTGGGTGGGGGGTAACCCAAATTGCACAGACTTTTTTCAAGCCAGATGCTAATCTGTGAGGCCAAGGCCCGCCGTAATACCTGCTCTTGCAGCAGGGCTGTCCCGGTTAAATCAAAAAAACCATGCTTATCCTTTGGCCAATAACGCTCTTCCTGCCCGGTCGCTAACCAAAATACATCAAAGATGAGGTCACGCTGGCAAATCACCCGGTCAGCGCTGACTTCGACGAGGTAGGCAGCAGGATTCTCGCCTGTAAAAATGGGATGTGAGAGGCCATTGTAGCTGCCCATCTGCCCGAAACGATATTCAGAAGGTTGTTTCCAGGAGTTTGGGTTAGCTCGAATACAAAGGCGTGCCAATGGCGCCTTTTCCAGCTCGCTGACATAAGCAATATCACACGGGCTATCGGGGGATACTTCTTCCCAGGCCCAACCGATGCCAGCAAGCAAAAGTCGCCAGGTCCAGTGAATTTCCGGGCCGTGGGTAACAGCTAATTGTGGATCAATAAAAATACGTAATTTGTTCACAGCTTTATCCTTAACGGTTAAGAGTTTAGCAACATTCAATGATAAAGCCGTGTGAAATTACTTAGAAAAAAGTTAGAATTGTGAGAAGTTTTTATTGCCCTAATGGTCCATCAGAGATGACCCACTTAGGTCCCTGATGAGGTCCGCCAACGCGAAGAAGGCCGGGACTCAATCCGCCAGGTGCAGCATCATTGACCATCTCGCCGGCACCTTCATCAAAATGCCAGAGAGCTGCGGTATCAGCGTCGGGTTGAAATGGCGCTGCCGGACGGATAAAGTTACTATTATAGCGCAACACAGTTGACAGACGAACCTCGTCAATCCAGCCACTGAACGAGGGATATTCCGGCCCAGCGTCGTGCTTTTCCGCGCCGATGACCAGGAAAGGATCGCTATTAACACAAGGTCCATCACAAAAATCACCGGGTTGACCATCGTCGGGGTAACTCACATCGCCCCCAGGCCCCAGGTCTTCGGCCTCCAGGCGACCGTCTACAAAAATCCATAAGTTACCATCAGCCCGGCGGCGTTGGATGGCCACATGATGCCATTGTCCATCAGCAATTTTGCTCGTTCCACAGATGGTGTAATCACCCGTACCCTCTCCACTGATCCCAAATACAAGGCGTCCCCCTGCCAGGGAAAGACCAAATTTTCGATCCTGGTTGTAACGGTCACGATCAAAAATGATGTTGCCGTTGATCCAATTGACATTGTCAGGTCCACATTCAACCGGGGGGGCTTGATTCTCGGCTAGTTCAGCCCGCAGCCACCACTCTATTGTAAAATCGGCCGCGCCAATATCGGCGGGAGGGCGGGGGTGTTGGTAGCAGGGTCATCTAGAGAGATTTTTACCCGATCAATATCACCACTGCCGGCGCCAAAGAAGCGTAAAGCATACCCGGCTTGGCCTAGAGTGGCCTCTGGGGTATTCACCGGCGCTTCGGAGGTATTCGCTCCTACTTCGGACTCAGGCGTGAGTGTTTCCAGGCCAGGTGTTTCAGGCATAGCGGTGAGGGCTTCTGTCTCAATCGGTATTTCAAGCGCAGGAGTTGCCGCTACCACCGGCAACGCTTCAGGGCTAGAAATTGGTTCAAGCGTTAGTACTGACTCTACCGTAGGTGTTTCGATAGGTGGGGTAGATAAAGCGATTGGAAGTCGTGTATCCGCACAGCCAACCATTAACCAAACACCTACTCCACCCAGGAGAAGGGCGCGCTGCCGCGCTTGCTCAACGCTGGGTGGAGTTTGTAAAAGTTGATGCATTTTTAGCAGAAACTGTATCATTGTTCTTTAGTGATAAGGGGTAGATATATCTTCTCAATATCCCCCTCAGCCAGGGTTGAAAAACTATGCGAGCTAGGGCCGGCCGGGTCAATTGTCTCAAGGTTAGCTTCATTCCTGGAGCGAACCCGAAAATCGTAAGTTGTTTGCGGACTCAAGCCAGTCAGCACAACCTGATGTGAGGTAACCAACTCTGTTGTTTCCGTGCTCTCAGTCAGGCTGCCTTTTCCATATTCAACCCGGCTGGTGGCGGGGTCATCCGTCGTCCAACTAATGATGGCCACTGTATCTAAGGATCCGGCTGAAATATTAGTGATGA
>CAZRYD010000003.1:0-16496 GCA_964604225.1 uncultured Caldilineaceae bacterium | reverse complement strand
ACTTCATCAATCCAACCCTTGAACGAGGGATACCCTGAACCTGCATCATGTTTCTCAGCCCCAATGACCAGGAAGGGATCATCCTCATTGTCATTAGTTGACCGTCCATCCCGATAACTCAGGTCACCGGTTGGACCGGACCCTTGTTGACCTCGTTGCGTCCCATCCGCATAGATGCGCAGTTCGCCTGTACTACCATTGCGAGTGACGGCGATGTGATGCCACTGCCCATCATCCACCGTGATCGTACTACAGATACCTGCACCTGAACTGCCGTTATTAACCCCAAAGGCGATTTTTCCGCTGTGTAATGAAAGCCCATAATCCCCATGATCACCGGCGTTGAAAACATCACGGTCGAAGATGGTATTGCCGGTGATCCAGTTATCATTGCCGGTATTGCAACTGCCGCTATTATTGCCGGAAGCGGCTTTCATCCAGAATTCCAGGGTAAAACTTCCTCCCACATCCGCCGGAACATGCGGGTCAATCGGTATCTTGACCCGATCAATATCGTTGACTCCATGCCCATAAAAGCGAAGCGAGTAGTTGGTACTCTGCGGTTCGACCAAGACGCTCTGCAGCCCCAGCGAGCCGAAGGGATAGCCGGCTACCCAGGTGGGGTCAGCCGTGTCAGTGCCGCTGCCCGTGCCCAAGGTCCCATTGTTACTCAAACCCGAACTATCCGCTGCGACCTGTCCACTCCCTTCATTAAACCGCCACAACCCCAGCGTATTCCCGTCCACTGTATAGGGTACTGTCGGTACACTGAAGTTGGCGCTATACCGGATCACGTTCGATACTCGCACCTCATCCAACGCCCCATTGAAATATGAATACCCCGCCAGCCCGCCTAGCTGCAAAGCTGGCCCCTGGGTCAGTGTCCCGACGCTCACTGCCGTTGAACTTACCCCATTCACAAAAACGCGGGCGCTTCCACTGTCATACGTCGCTGCCACGTGATACCACTGCCCAGACTGCAACACCGTGCTGTGCTGCGCCGACTGCCAGCCCTGGTTCGTCAAAAGCCACAGCGTCGCCTGTCCGCTGTTCAACTCTAATGACCAGCCCGTGTTATCATCCCCTTGCACTACCAGCAGACTATTCGCATTGTTCACCCCTGGCCGTACCCAGGCTTCTATCGTCAGCGCACTGCTATTGGGTATCTGCCCGGCTTGCACCACATCATTCAAACCATCAAACGACAACGCAAAATTACTGGCCGGTACTGCCGTATTCGTCGGAATAGGCGTCGGCGTGTTCGTCGGCGACACCGGCGTGTTCGTCGCCGTCGGCGGCACCGGCGTATTGGTCGGCGTGTTCGTCGGCGACACCGGCGTGTTTGTGGCTGTCGGTGGCACAGGCGTGTTGGTCGGCGTGTTGGTCGGCGGCGCAGGTGTATTGGTTGGTGTACTTGTCGGCGGTATCGGGGTGTTGGTCGGCGTCGGCGTTGCGCCGGTGTCTGGCCCAATGTAACTCTGGCGGCGCGCTTCGAAGGCGTCAAAGTAATAGGTGCCTCGTGTGCCAGAATCGACTCCGGCGACAGCGCCCAGCCGCACCCGATCAATCCGTCGAGTATCGTTGTCTATGCTGGTTAGGTTGGCCTGCTGGGTTCCGTCTATCCACAGGGTCAAACCACCGTTGTTTGCGCCCGCTCCTGTAGCTGCTCGCCAATCTAGCTCGATATAGTGTGGCGCGTCGCTGAGGGTGAACCAACTGGTGTTGGTAAAGGTACTACCATCGTTTCTCAACGCGGCCCGGAGTTGGTAAGCACCGCTAGACCGGCGGAACTCAACCCGCGTCACCACGGTAGATGTACCTGAGTAACCATAGAATAAGTAATGAGCATTGCCATTCGTCATCGTAATCGTATTCGGATCAAAGTAGAATCGCGCCCGATAGCGAGATTCGGCGAGTGGTCTATCGTCAGTCACATAGATGCTTGTATTGTTATCTAGTACGCCCTGCAAGCCGTTAGTTCCCACTAGAGCCGCCGCCGCAGTTACGCTCAGGTCGCCGCCATCGGTGGTGCTGGCCGACCAGGCCGACAGATTACCCGACTCAAAGCTATCGCTAAAGAGGAGATCAGGTAGGGGTGTAGGTGTGAAAGTGGGAGTAAACGTGGGCGTATTCGTCGGGGTGTCAGTGGGCGTTGGTGTATTCGTCGGTGGGATAGGGGTGTTGGTGGGCGTTGGTGTATTCGTCGGTGGGGCGGGGGTGTTAGTTGCCGTCGGCGTGTTAGTTGGACCAGTTAGTGGTCCATAGCTCAGGCTCACCTGCTGCACTTCCGGTGAGGTCATCACATTCGACGTCCCCAATGTGGCCCGATACTGCAAATACCGGCCTGCTGGACTACTGATGGCGCTGCCGCTCGTGCCAACCCACGAACTCCAATTCACCCCATCCGCCGAAGTACGCGTGCTGAAAGTTACTGCTGTATTGGCCGGTTGATTTACGGCCGGGGTTAAGCTCGTCCAATTGACCACCTGGCCTGCATCTTGAGCACAAGAGGTATAAGTACCGCTCGTGGGGTAAGCTCCTGCTCGCACCCAATCTACCTGCATGGGGCTTCTACCACCACTAGATGTGGCTGGGTCCTGACTATACAAAAACACCCAGGTGTTCAAAGTGGAAACACCGGGTATTGTGCCTCGAAAAACACCATCTACATAGAAGCGGGTTTCGCTGGCATCCCACTCAATTCTAAAATTATGGTATTGAGTTAAGTCGAGGGTTGGAATATCAACGTCAATGAGAGGAGCAGAACCATCGCCGTCGCGCCCACGAATGAAAGTGGTATTGGTATCGCGGGTAACGAATATACGCAAAGAACTATCATTGGGATAAGGGCCGCTGCCGTAGGCCAACGGCGGCAATTCCCGGTAAAAGCCCAGGTCGGGCCAAGAGGCGTTGTTGCTATTGATTCGCTGTAAGGCACGTGTCTCAAAAAAACGTACCGGCGTATTTTGATTAAAACTAACCTGCGAACGCAGATAAGCACTGTCAAGCGTTACCACCCCTCCTGAAACTGACGGGGGGACGGTATACCAATCATATACGGTACCGGTTAACCAGCGGCCGTTATCAATACTATTCCCATCAAAGTAATCTTCTACAGTGGCCGCTAATCTGATCTCACCTCCATTGGCGCTGCTGACACTGACGTTGCTCAAAACCCCACATGCCGCCCCAAAGTCAGCTACGGTCGTGTGGGTAATTGTGCCTCCTCCTTGAGCCAGGGCAGGCTGGGGAGGAGCCACCAACAAGATTAACAAAGATAGTATGGCTAAGGTTAACAAAATCAGGACGAATGGCAACGAACCGAGAATCGGATTAAACCACTTTGAAATATACAACCAGGTGTAACGCCCGCGGAAATGCCAATAGTGCTCACTCATTACCGTATCTCCTCCATGACCAAGAACATGTTACTAGAGGTTAGTCAACGAACTTTTGACAGGTAATATAAGGTACTTTTACTCGTCAAAAATCTTTTGACTGACCACTAGCAACTTTTGAGTAATTTGAGTATTTTTGGTTAGGCTAAGTCAGAAAAAAAACAAGGAGTCCCTAATAAGTTGGGGGGGACTCCTCACTACGTGCAAAACAGAGTAAAATTCAGTTTGTAATCAGGTCCCCGTTAAAGTTTTAGACAGGTCCATTCTATTGATTAATAATGTAAAAAAGACAAGAAAAGTCTATGAAAAGGGTTTGAATTGCGGTTTCAAAAACCAATCAAGCTTATGAAACCACTTCCGGTCGCCGCATACGCTTGTAACGGGCGTTATACTGTTCCTGTCCACTGATTTCCACCTTAACCGGAATTTTGAATGAAGCCAGCTTATCCCGACAAAAAACACGCAGGCGCTGCTTGAAAGCTTTGGAGTCCTCTGGCTCAAACAAATTGACTCGGGCAGTGACAATGTTGCCAGTGATGGGATTCTTTTCGCCAATTACGACTGCATCCCTGACATTGTCCATTTGCAGTAGCACACTTTCCACTTCCGCCGGATAGACTTTCTGGCCGCCAACATTGATGATTTCCGACTTGCGGCCCAGGATGCGCACGTACTCGCCCTCTACCTCAACCATATCGCCGGTGTTCATCCAGCCTTCCTCATCAAAGGGGCTGGGGGCATTCAGGTAGCCCAACATCGCTGATTGCGCCCGAATCCAGAGAATACCGTCAACTATCTTGGTCTCAAATCCTTCCCCGCCCACTTTGACCCAGAGTGAGCCGGAGTCTTTCGACTTGGAGCGCAAAATACCCAGCTCGGACAAGCCGTAGGTTTGTTGGAGACGGAGATTGGGAAATATTTGGTGAAGGCGTTGGAGGGTACTTTCCGGCATCACCTCTGTACCGTAGGTAACCAGTTTAAGCGACGACAGATCGTAGCGTTTGTATGCCTCGGAAATCAACAGCAGGTTGAGAAACGTGGGAGAAGTGGGCAGCATCTCCACCCGATGGTTGGCAATCGCCTGGCAGACAACTTCGGGATCGCGGCTACGTACTGAAACCACCGTGCCGCCGTTGGATAGGGTGTAAAACAAGGTATTAATTCCGCCAATATGATCCAGCAATAGGAAGGTCAGCGTACACATACGTTGGCGCGAAATTTTGAACTTTTCCAGCAGAGGTGTAAAGTTGTGCAGCGCGGCCTTACTTTTGCCGGTCGAGCCGGAGGAGAACAGCACCAGACCCGGCGCGCTCTCCGCCCGCAGCTTGAGCGTGAGAGGGTTAGCAGCCACTTTATTACGATTATGGATAGCCCAGCCATCGGCCTCGTCAAAGGAGATTTCTATCTCCACCTCGGCAATATCCAAGAATTCCGGGCGATGCACTTCCGCCGCTTCGGTTAGCGGCACAATAATCGTTCCACGGTCAATCAGAGCCAGCATGAGGGCGACGGCTTTGGGGGTGTAATCTCCCCGCAGCGCCACCACCTGCCCGGTCTCCACGCCGTGTTCATCGAGATGGGCTTGCCATAAGGCCACCAACTCCAATAATTGGCCATAAGTCGTCACTTGATCTGACCGGATGAGGGCAGGCTCGGCCTGCCACTGCGCCATTCGCTCCAAAAGCCATTCGATAGCCATCAGACACCTCCTAGATAAATCACTTGGCCTGTAATGTAATCACTTTCAGGTTTGACAAAGAAATCAACGACATTGGCTACATCTTCAAAACGACCCAAGCGCTTGACGGCCAGTTGGTTGATAATCAAATCAATTTTTTCTTTAGGCACGCCGCGGATCAGATCGGTTTCGATGGGGGTGGGACCGACGACATTGCAGGTGATGCCAAATTCGGCCAGTTCACGAGCCAACACCTGACTGAAGGTCAGAACAGCATTTTTGGAAGCCGCATAGATGGCCTCGCCCTCTAACCGCAACGGCACAGCCACAGTGCTCAGGTTGACGATGCGCCCATAACGGCGGCGGCGCATCAACTTGGCTGCTTCCCGGCAAAACAGGAAGGTGCCCCGAAAATTGGTCGCCATCAAACGGTCAATGGTGGCCACTGGGGTGAGCAAGATGTGGTTCATCGAGGCGATACCTGCGTTGTTAATCAGGATGTCCAGGCGGCCATGCTGCTTGTGGATAGAAGAAAAGAGCGCCTTAACCTGGGCCTCGTCGGCCACATCCAGGCAATGGTGGGTGTAATTGGGCAGTTCCCAATCCGGCATTTCCCGACTGCACCCTTCAACCAAAGCACCTTTACGCACAAAATGTTCGGCCAGATAGCGACCGATGCCTTTGCGCGTTCCTGTAATCAAAACAACTTCAGCATTCGACACGTTCGTTCTACGCTTCTACTGATTGGCAAATATAATCGGCCAACGACTGAACTGTGCGGAAGGGGCTATTCTTTTGCGACATGGCCCGCTCGTCGGCCAGAACAACGGCCAGATCATATTCCTCTTCCAAGCGCTGCTCTACCTCAACAATCAGATTGACCAGGCCCATCGAATCAAGCACCGCCTCACGGCCAATCAACCGGGTTTCTGGAGTAATCATTTTCGGGTTACCCCCGTTGCTATTATCCATAGCCAGCACATCTTGCAGGCTAGCAATAATCATTTGGGCAATTTCCTGATGATTAAGACTGGTTCCATCACGATAATTGTTCATGGTTGGTACTCCTATTCGAATTTTGAATTTTTAAGGGTGTATAAATCATATTGGCCAATGTTGGTCACCAGCTCGTACTGGTTTGACAGCACATCAGCCGGATAGAGGTTGACCCAGCGCGAAAATGCGCCGACCAAAACGTACTGAGGATGCTCCGTCTGGACAAAATCATACTTATCTGCCGGTGAAGGGCCTTCTAGCCAGATATGGGCCACCGCGTTATTCAGCAACAGGGGGGGTGGAAAATGATAATTATGATCGGTCAAAAAACCCATCTCCGGCTCCCAGGTTTCTACCAGGGCATCACTGGGGACGTGGTCATTCATATAAGTGGCCATAGCAGCAGGCCCATTGAAACCAGGCGCGACTACATTTCGTAAGGTCTGCCCCAAAGGCACAATAATCATGGCTGCCAGCCAAACCAACAAGCCCCAACGAGGGGCCTGTTTAATCAGAGCCGCCCCTCCCTCGCGCAGCGCATCACGTAGAGCGGTAATACTCACCTGAAAACCATCGGTCAGGTCGTAGAAGAAGCGAGCCATAAACAGGCTGGCGAAGACCAGACCAGGGAAAGCATAGCGCAGCCAACTGATCGAGGCCACGACATACCAAACCAGGTTAAACGTAACCAGGATCAACAAGATCCCCCACTGCTGCCCCTCTTTTTGGCGCGGTAAAGCCAGAATGAAGCCATAAATCAACACCGGCGCCAGCCAGCCCAGATAAACCTTGAGACTCAACAACTCACGGACGCCCCGTGCCATCAATTCTGGCGATAGAACCAAGGCCGCGCCAGAGGTAAATTGGCGGAACATGGCCAGATTCTCACTGGCTGTGGCCGGGCCTAAGTATAGAATGAGATAAGTTTGCCACATGGCAAAACAAATAACGGCAACAATACCCGGCACAATAAACACTCGTTGCGGAGCGCAACGATAATAAATCAGATTAGCCAGCCAGCCCAAACCCAGGGTTGGTCCCAGGAGCAACAAATATTGGTGCTTGGTGACCATGGCCAAGCCTAGCAACAGCCCAACCAGCCCCAGCCGACGCCAACTGGCCTTTTCCCAGGCCGTAAACCACAACAGGATGCCGGCGACTACAAAAAAGAGACCGGGCACTTCACCTAAAACCTGGCGGCCATATTCAATCAGGGCAATGCCTTGCGAGGTTACCAGGAACGCTGTAGCCACCCAGGCCAGTTTCAGCCCACCCAGGTACCCCCCAAGACGGTGAAAGAGATAGATAGTCGCCAGGAGGTAAACGACCATCACCAGGCGAGCCTGCCATAAGCCAATCCCCAATAACTCAAAGGACGCCGCAATAGGTAACATCACGGTTGGGCCAACGCCGATGGTCGGCCCATAATGGCGAAACCCCTCACTGCTATAATCGGCGTATACCCCAAAGCGGACTAATGTTTTAGGAACGTGAAGATGAGAGCCTTCGTCAAACCAAGGGAGCGGATAATTCGTCAAATTATACAAAGCCAAAAACAGGATGACAGCAATTCCGACGATTTTAGCTACAGTTTGCCAAACGATCCATGACCGCTGTCCGACCTGGGTCTGAGTTGTAAACGATTGCGCCAAGGTATCGGCCTCTCGCTGCATGATTGTCTCCTACTTTTAGTGAGCTTTTACCGGACGCGCCGTCAGTTGTCCGGGGCGATGACGCCACAGCAACTCAAACACTCGCAGCGCCGCCTCAAGTTTGACCGGCACGGACATTTTGCTCTGACCAATGCGCCGATCTTCAAAATAGATGGGGATTTCTTTAATCCGAAATCCCAGTTTTTCGGCCACATAACACATTTCAACCTGGAAGATATAACCATTAGAGCGGATTCGTTCCAGGCCAATGCGTTCCAGAGCGCTCCGCCGCCAGCATTTGAAGCCGGCCGTAGCGTCTTTCGTTTTGAGACCCAAGATTAATCTAACCCAGACCGAATTGGCCCACCAACTTAGAAACCAGCGGCCCCGACTCCAGCGTTCATCCAGTTGCCCCCCCGCCACATAACGAGAGCCAACGACGACATCATAATGCTTAATCAACTCAATAAACTGCGGAATATAACTGGGAGAGTGGGAAAAATCAGCATCCATCTGGATGATATAATCGGCCCCATGCTCCAAGGCCCAGGTGAACCCTTGCACATAGGCTGTTCCCAACCCTAACTTGCCCTGGCGGTGCATCACCTGAATGCGACCGGGATAGCGTTTGGCCAACTCCTCGGCAATCTGGCCGGTGTTGTCAGGGGAAGCGTCGTCAACTACCAAAATTTGGAGGTCATCCAATTCAAGGGCTAACAATTCAGCCGCCATCACTGGTAAATTATTAGCTTCGTTATAGGTTGGTATCACTACCGTAATATTAGACATTTCGCCTCCCTACTTTCTATATCAAGGTTGAGGATTAGCTACTGAAAGATAACTGGTTAATTTTTTATCCCGTTAGGTGATTACGAGTCAGGTTAGGGCGCTATCCGTAACAACGACACGTCCCACACTTCTGACCGGTTCCGGGGTCACGGTCGGGAAGCCTTCAAGAATGATCTGGGCGGCCTGGCCGGCGTGTCGGCTGACCGACTCGCCATTGGTCAGCGCCGGGTAAATTTGGGCGGTTGTGGCCAGGTATAAGTTTTGAATCGGCGTCTTTATCTCAGGAATTAAGTGATTCGAGTTCAGATTGTGTAAAGGCTCGACGTAACGCTCACGATGAACCAGGAAGTAACGCACCCACTCGCGCTTGAACTGGGGGAACATCTTCTCCAGGTTGGTCAGCCAAATTTCCCGAATTTCGTCATCCGACATCTGCTGCCATTGGCTGCCGGGAGCGGTATATTTGGGGAGATAAACCAGGTGATGGCCGCCCACGTACTGCGGATCAATATAGGTGGTGGTTTCGATGACGCCGGTGAAGGGAACCTGGTCATCGGTGATGTTGAGTGTCCAGTAGCCTGTTAAGGGCCGGTCCAGCACCAAGAGGGGACAAACAATGCCCAGGTAATCGGTCTGGCTCAAAAACTCTTGATACTGCGGGTCGGCCCCAGGGATGAGGCGACGAAAGATCGGCGTTTGCATGGTCACGACGACCGAGCTAAAAGGCTGGAACTCATCCTTGAGTTGGATGCCGCGCGCTCGACCTTGTTCGATCACTACTTCTTGCACCGGGCAGCGCAGGTGAATTTTACCCCCGGCTGCCTCTATCTGCTCCGCCATCGCCTTGATCAGGGTGATGTAGCCGCCGATGAGGTGACCCGACTCTTCCTTTTGATTGGCCCCGCCTCGGGTTGATTTGGTACGTACCAGCCGCGCCCACATATAGGTAGCCGGCGTATCGCTAAAATTACCGTCGAACTTGGCTTTGAGCATAGGTCGCCAGATATTTTCAAAAGTACGCCGCCCGCTTAAGCGGGTGAGCCATTGGTCAACCGGAATGCCTTCCAACTTGTGCCAGTCACGCACAAACTGGGCATACAGCACTGTCAAGCCCAGGCGGAAACGATCAATCCAACCCAGAGGGGGAAAACGTAGAAACTCAACCACATTGTTCATGGAGTGAATCTGGCCCTGATGGTAAAAGCCCATCCGGGTTTCCCGGAAGCGCAATTTATCCTGAAGACCGAGCTCCGCGCAAAGCTGGCTCAAGTGGCTATCACTGGATAAAATAGCGTGGTAAAAGCGATCTACCTCCGTGCCATCTTCCAGGCTCAACGGGCCAGCCAGCCCCCCCAATACGGGCGAAGCTTCAAAAATTTCAACCTTTACTCCCTGCCGCGAGAGGAAATAGCCCAAGGTAATGCCCATAATCCCCCCGCCGATAATAGCAACGTTCACAGTGTTACTCCATTGGTTAATATTTCCAGGCTGTGTTGCCGGGTTCTGTTATAACTACGTGGTACACCAAAAGTTACCCCGTTCTCCAAAATTTGGGCGATACGTTGTCCGGCCGTGCCATCGCCGAAGATGGGCGGCTGCGCTACCGGGGGAACAAAGCCGAACCAGGCCTCAACAATTTGCGCCGGTTCGACGCCAACCAGCTTATTCCAACCGGCCTCAACCGTCTCGACCCACTCGGTTTCATCGCGCAAGGTTAAGCATGGAATACCCAGAAAATAAGCCTCGCGCTGCACGCCGCCGGAATCGGTAGCAATGAGGCGAGCATTATCTTCGAGCATCATCATGTCAAAGTAACCAACCGGGTCAATCAACTTGACGTGAGGCGCAAAGCGGACGTCGAGTTGCATCAGGGCTTTTCGAGTGCGGGGATGAGCCGGAAAAACTATCGTTTCAGAGACATTATTCAACGCTTCCACAATTTGCCCCAGCCGCACCGGGTCGTCGGTGTTGGCGGCGCGATGGATGGTGACCAGGGTATAAGTTTTGGGGTCTAGCTCAAGTCGCACCCGCACATCGGATTTGCGGCGAGCAATGGGTTTGTTTTGCAGCATTGCATCCAGCATCACATCCCCCACCCAATGCACCGAGCCGGTAATTCCTTCGGCGGCCAGATGATGCACGGCGGCGTGGCTGACGCAGAAGTGGATATCGGCCAGGCCATCGGACACGAGGCGATTGATCTCTTCGGGCATGCGCCGGTCAAAGCTACGTTCACCCGCTTCAACGTGAGCGACAGGGATATGCAACTTGCTGGCCGCCAGAGCCCCTGCCAGGGTGGAGTTGGTATCCCCGCGCACAATCACCAGGTCTGGCTGTTCTGTGAGGAGAATTTCCTCCATCCGAGTGAGGATTTCAGCGGTTTGCCGACCATGGCTACCCGAACCAACTTCTAAGTTGTAATCCGGGGCCGGAATACCCAGGTCGTCAAAAAAAGTCTGTGACATCAGGTAATCATAGTGCTGGCCGGTGTGCATCAGCAATTCGTGATGACCCGCCTGGCGTAGGGCGCGGCTAACCGGGGTAGCCTGGATAAATTCGGGACGCGCTCCAACAACAGATACGATTTTCACGGTTTCTTACCTCATCAGTGGTTCACTATCAGAGGCTTCCGAAGTTTTTCCTCGGGGTAAAACTTCGGAAGTTTAAAAAGACATAGTGGATTTTATGGTGCTGGTCAACTACGTGAAATGAGGAACACCCCCAGGCAGACGATCAAAGAACCCATCAAACGCAAGGGAGTAATGTTTTCATCAAATAACTGCCAGGAAGCCGTCAACATGACCACATAACTCAAGCTGGCAAAGGGATAAGCATAGCTCAAATCTACCCGGGAGAGAGCCGCCAACCAAAAAACCGTACCGCCCACATAGATAGCCAGCCCAATAACCACATAAGGGTTGGTGCCGATACGCCACAAAATGTTAACGATCTGATCCAGGCTCAAGGTCAATGGCCCCATGCTCGTCATGCCCTTTTTGAGCAGAATTTGCCCCGTAGCTCCAGAAATGACACTAATCAAAATATAAACTATGGCAATGGTCATTTGCGATTTTCTCCCGTTAATAAAAGTACTGATTACGCCCACTTTTGGCCCCCCGTCACTTTAGTCAGATTAACAAAAGGCATGACCCTTAATTGATGTAACAGAACGCGTGCCTGAAAACTCAGGTGGGCTATGACGGTGCGGGCCAATTTGGCTTTTGAGGCGCCCAGCACGCGTGAATACAGTACGGCGGGATATTCGGCTACTCTGTAGCCCATAAGCATACCATTGACCATCAACTCCGTACCAGCCAGGTAACCATCAGACTCAAACGGTACGGTTTCGATCACTTTCCGGCGATAGGCCCGGAATAAGCAAGTGTAGGTGTGAATGTGCCGATTGACCAATATCTGGTAAATCGTGGACGATCCCCGGCTCAGAATAATTCTATAAGCAGGCACATTAGCTATTGCACCCGCCGGGTGGTAGGGTGAAGCGGTCACTATATCAATATCTGGGGTTAAATGCGCGAGCAGGTCAGGGATAGTTTCAAATTTATAAGTCCCATCACTGTCGGTGGTTACAATCACATTGCCTTGGGCAGCGGCAAAACCGGTTCGAATAGCTGCTCCCAGGCCCCGATTGACCTCATGACGCTCGAATCGTACCGATATTCCTGGTTCCTGGTCTTTGGTAAAGGTATCCACCAGAGTTTGCCAGGTCTGATCACTACTACCATCATCCACAAAAACAATTTCGACCAAGCGAGTTTCAGCTAAGGCTCTCACCACCGGGAGGAGTTCGCGCTGAATTTTTGGCACATTTTCCTCTTCATTATAGCAGGGAATAATTATAGACAGATCCATGTTGTTGGTCTCCTCTCAATTTTAATTAAGATTAAAGTAAGCTCAACGAGGCCAGGTGAGGTTGATTTAATTCTTTGACTACATTTATATTGATCAAGCGTTCATGAATGGTGTTGCGGATGACTGTAGACAGGCGTAGTGCTTTAAGACCATCTCGAGTGGATACCAGAGGATATTTATCTTCTAAAATGCAACTGATAAAATGTTGCAATTCGGCAAAAAGCGGCTCGACAATGGGTACATGAATGCGTTCAACAATGCTTTCTTGCCGATATTTATTGCTATTCAGATATTCGCCAATGGTGCGACGATGGACAGAGATACTTTTATTCAGCAAATCACTTTCCACATAGGACTGTAGAGCCGTCACTTCGATAGATCTAACTTTTTGTTCGGTCACCCGTGAGGCCGTCACAGTTACTAGAGGCCCCGTATCGAAGCTCAGATGAGCCACAGCATAATCAATCGCTCCACTAAACGCGGTCAATCCATAAGCATTGACTGCGGCAGGCTCCTGGCCAATCAAATCCAGCACCAAATCAAGATCGTGGATCATTAAGTCTAAAACCACATCCACGTCCGTATTACTACCTTCGTAGGCGCTGAGCCGGCGTAAGTTAACCGCCAAAACCGGCATATCTTCCACAACATTTTTTAGTTCCACATAAGCTGGATTAAAGCGTTCAATATGGCCTACTTGAACCACCAAACCACTGGCTTCAGCCATCTGGGTTAGGTTTTCAGCCTGTTCCAACGTTTCAGTAATTGGTTTTTCAACGAGGACATGAACGCCTTGAGCCAAACAATGCATAGCCAGGTCGAAGTGTAAAGGAGTGGGGACAACCAGACTCACAGCGTCTACATGTTTTAGAAGATCATCAACCTTTTCGTAAAAGGGTACATCATATTGTTGAGCAACCCGGTAACCTGCCTCTGGAAGTGCATCGCAGATACCGGCCAGTTGGACCCGGCGCAGGTTTGAATAAATCCGGCAGTGTCGCTGCCCCATCGCGCCTATACCAATCACACCTACTCTTACTTGCTCCATAAGTTTCTACCTTCCACTTTTATCGCTGGTGATACGTTTCAGATCACCTTCATTTATGACCACAGTCTAACAATATTTAATGATAAAGTTGTGTGAATATGCTTAGAAAAAAGTTAGAGTTAAACTGTGGTGAGGTTATCAAATAAAGACCCCAATTTCTGGTGAAATTGGGGTCAGTTGTGGCCCCCCGCCTATTCGAAAGCGTTCTGATATCAGAACATCCAGGTGCTACGTTGTCTTATCTAATGATTATGGGCAGATAGATGTAAGAGGTGTTCACTACTGCCTGAGCCGTATCGGTGCCAGTCAAGCCAAGCGTGTCAGTCACTAACAACCTCACCGTATACGTCCCCACCGCTCCCCAACTATAGTTCGCCGTCGCCGTAAAGGCATCATCATACTGCCCATCGTTGTCTAAATCCCAACCATAGCTCAAACTATCGTTGTTTGGGTCGCTGCTGCCTAAACCATTCACCGAGATGGCCTGGTTTGCCGCCCCAAAGTATGGCCCTCCCGCCTCCGCTACCGGAGCCACGTTGTTCACCGTAACGGTAGCAAAGCCACTCACCGTTGCCGCCCCCGTGGTGCTACCTCGTACTGTGTTGGCATAATTCCCCGCGCTGACATTACCAGCCGTAAACAGCCCACTACTATTGAGAGTACCACCCCCATTGACCAACTGCCAACTGTAGTTCAGATTGCTTACGGAGCGATTGTTCTGATCATACGCCTGGGCGGTATACGATTGCACCCCTCCCGGATTTAGAGCGACCAGGCTCGGCGTCACCACCACACTGTTCGGCCCAAAGTAGCTCACACTCACCTGCTGCACTTCCGGCGACTGGGTTACATTCGTCGTGGACAGGTTCGCTCGATACTGGAAATAACGACCGCTCGGATTGGAAACGTTTCCCCCACTGACCGCCGTCCAACTCGACCAAACTGACCCATCCACCGAGGTCCGGCTCTCAAATGATGTTGAGGTGCCCGCCGGATTGTTCAGCACCGAGGCTAAAGTCGTCCAGTTGACAATACCCCCTCCATCCTGCACACAAGAGGTGTAAACACCATTGGTGCTGTACTGACCTGCCCGCACCCAGTCCACTTCCAACGGACTGCGACCATCCCCTGTATCACTCGGGTCTTGACTGTATAAAAAAACATACGAAGGCAATGACGAATTACCAGATAGAGTAGTCTGCAGGCTGCCGTCAACATAGTAATCGGTCTCGCTTGAACCCCACTCGATCCGAAAGAGGTGAGGCTGGGTCAAAACTGGTGTAGCAATCGTATCTTCAAATAGGGTGCTGGCGCTACCGCCATCCCGGGCCAATACATAGGGGACGTCGTCAGGGGGGAAGACAAAAACACGCAAGGCGGTGTTCTCTATTATCGTCTCGGTGTAATACAACGGTGGATTTATCCGATAATAACCGAGGTCCGGTGTGCTGGATTGAGTAAACGGGTCAGTCACTATCAAAGCCCGCGCCTCAAAGAAGCGATTAGCCTGGTTAAAGCTGGCTTGAGAGCGCAATGCCATCGCTTCAAGCGTGACCACTCCACCTCCCTCGCTAGCATTTCCGCTGGGGCCGAGGGGTTGAGAATCGGTCTGCAACCAGAGCGAATTGCTTATAACCGTGTCATCAAAGTAATCCTCCAGAGTGGCTCTCAAGCGGATCTCGCCACCATTGGCCGGACTAATGCTGATATTGCTCAGTGTGGGGTTAGGAATAGTTCCGGCCAGCACGGTACAGGCGTTTTCAAAATCGGCCACCGTGGTGCGGGTAATGACTCCGTTGGCTCCCCCCTGGGCCTGGGCCAGGTACGGCGACTTCGCCGTCAAGGCCAGTAATACCCCCAGTGCCAGGGCCAACAGTGCGATAGCTAAAAACGATGAGCCAAATACAGCGGTTAGTGGTCGTATAGTGCACCGCCAAGTACGATTTGAGAAGAGAGTTAAGTGGATCATGAGGTTCACCTGGGTTCTTTCTTTATGTCCAATCATCATTGATTTATCTACTCTTCAATTTTAGCAAATCCAGGTTTGAAAACGGTGTGAACCTCATAGGCAAATAATTAGAACTATATATGAAAATAGTTTGATTCTGCCTACCTCATCTCAAGATAACCGGCAGATAGATGTAAGAGGTGTTCACTACCACCTGGGTCGTATCAGTGCTAGTCAAACCTAAAGTATCAGTTACCAGCAGCCTCACCGTATATGTGTTTACCGCTCCCCAACTATAGTTCGCCGTCGCCGTAAAGGCATCATCATACTGCCCATCGTTGTCTAAATCCCAACCATAGCTCAAACTATCGTTGTTTGGGTCGCTGCTGCCTAAACCATTCACCGAGATGGCCTGGTTTGCCGCCCCAAAGTATGGCCCTCCCGCCTCCGCTACCGGAGCCACGTTGTTCACCGTAACGGTAGCAAAGCCACTCACCGTTGCCGCCCCCGTGGTGCTACCTCGTACTGTGTTGGCATAATTCCCCGCGCTGACATTACCAGCCGTAAACAGCCCACTACTATTGAGAGTACCACCCCCATTGACCAACTGCCAACTGTAGTTCAGATTGCTTACGGAGCGATTGTTCTGATCATACGCCTGGGCGGTATACGATTGCACCCCTCCCGGATTTAGAGCGACCAGGCTCGGCGTCACCACCACACTGTTCGGCCCAAAGTAGCTCACACTCACCTGCTGCACTTCCGGCGACTGGGTTACATTCGTCGTGGACAGGTTCGCTCGATACTGGAAATAACGACCGCTCGGATTGGAAACGTTTCCCCCACTGACCGCCGTCCAACTCGACCAAACTGACCCATCCACCGAGGTCCGGCTCTCAAATGATGTTGAGGTGCCCGCCGGATTGTTCAGCACCGAGGCTAAAGTCGTCCAGTTGACAATACCCCCTCCATCCTGCACACAAGAGGTGTAAACACCATTGGTGCTGTACTGACCTGCCCGCACCCAGTCCACTTCCAACGGACTGCGACCATCCCCTGTATCACTCGGGTCTTGACTGTATAAAAAAACATACGAAGGCAATGACGAATTACCAGA
>CAZRYD010000002.1:22317-66753 GCA_964604225.1 uncultured Caldilineaceae bacterium | reverse complement strand
CTCCTTAAATTAAGAACTCGCAGGGACTCACCAGATTGTGCCACTCCAGGAGCCCTTACGAGTTCTCTTAGATTTAGTTTTTAAGAGGAGCAGTAGCCAGAATAACTACTACCTTCATAAAAGCTGGGTCTACACCTCTACCCCAATGGAAGCTAAGTTATTTCTTACCCACCAGGTTCAAAAACCACTGGATAGCTCCATCGACATCGCCACCACCTTTCACAAAAGTATCAATATCGCCGGCTACAGAGGCAGGCAATTGCTCTTTGAGCACTTCAAAGGCGGCCACAATGGCCTTGCGGGATTGATCTTCGGTTAACCCGGCCTTCTGGGCCACTGCTTTGACCAACTGATCGGTCATTTTGCTAATATCGGCTGCACTAACGTTCATTATGTATCTCCTTATGAGCTAAAATTTATTTTTTCACGCAGGTGCGTGCGAAGCCACTCACTTGTGGTAGTTCAACTCACAAATTATCTTGGCGCTGCCAACTGAGTTGTGGTACTTGATTAGATTACATCTTTTTCCTTACAATTTGCATTACGGAGGGTTTTGCCGGGGAGATGTTTAGCCTGACAGCTCCAGTTTAACCCATTATCAATATTTTGTCAATATAATTTTTATGTTATGTATAGTAACTAAAGAACCCGCTTTCTTGAAGAAAACGGGTTCTTAAAAGCTAATATTAAGGTTTCGACGCGGGAGCTTTGGGTTGGTCGTCGTGACCATCAATCTCCGCTTTAAACACCAACAGCAGAGCGGCTGCCCCTTCGACCGGGTGACGCATCTCAACGACCTGGCCCAGATAGGTATCCGGACTCAATAACTTGTGCCGGTAGAGCTTACCATCCTCAGTGACTTGGCCGACGTACTCGTCGGGGCCAAACCGGTTGAGATAAATATGGCCGTTGGCCGGGTCTACCCAGCCCAGGTATTTATCCGGCCCCAGCCGGTGACTGTAAACGTGCCCATTTTCATAATCCACCCAGCCGATATATTGATCCGGCCCAAAGCGGACACTGTAGACGTAGCCGTGTACCGGTTCAATCTCGCCGGCTACTTCATCCGGGCCACCGGGGACATGGCGATAGATTTTGCTCATTTTTACACCTCTCTGGCAGGTTATTTGTCACTTCTTATCTACAACAGCGGCGAGGCCAGCCGAAACAGAGAGTCCCTGGTGCGACTCCACAGGTTGCTGCGTTGATACGTCTTCAGGTTAAACTTCCGGCAATGTCGAAGGTCGTTAAAAAAATCCTGTTCCAGTTTTTGCGCCGTCTTTTCATCGTAAATGACCAGGTTCGACTCATAATTGATGGCGAAGCTGCGAATATCCATATTGGCCGAACCCACACAGCATAAGGTCGAGTCGATGGTGATGGTTTTGCAGTGGAAATAATCCCCATAATAATAAAATAGCTCTACGCCGGCTTCGGCCATATTTTCCGCGTAGGTATACCCGGCCCGGTAGGCAAAATCCCCATCTGGCCCGGTAGGGGCCAGCATTACCTTGACCTCAACCCCGACTCGGGCCGCGCCGCTGAGGGCTGTAGCCAGGCTCTCGTCCAGAATAAAGAAGGGGGACTGGATGTAAATGTGCTGCTCCGCCGCTGTAATCATGGCAAAATAGAGCTGCCGGATAGCCTTCCACTGCGAGTCCGGGCCGGAATTGACAATTTGCAGCGGCAGATAGCCCGGCTGCTCGGTAAGCGGTGGGAAATAGGTTGGGTTAGCCAGTTTTTCCTGGGTGGCATTATACCACTGCACCACAAAACTGCCCTGCAACCCACCCACGGCTTCACCGGTAAAGCGCACATGGGTATCGCGCCAGCCGGTAAAATTTCCATGCTCGGGCCCCTTGAGATACGTTTCGGCCATATTGATGCCGCCGATATAGCCAATTTGGCCATCGATGATGGCGATTTTGCGGTGATTGCGGTAACTGATGGTATGGATGTAATATAGCGGCGAGTAAGGAACCATTTTGACTCCCCCCGCGTTCATCTCCTGAACATACTTACGACTCAGCATAAAAAAGCTGCCCACCGGGTCATATAACAGCCGTACCTCCACACCGGCTTTGACCTTGGCTAGCAAAATCTGCTTGATGCCTTGCATAAACTTGTCGGAACCCCACTCGTAATACTCCAAATGAATCGAGTGTTGGGCCGCGTTCAGGTCTTCGATCAGACGGGGATATTTCTCACTGGCATTTTGCAAGATTTCCACCTGATTGTGAATGAAGAGGGGCGTGACGGCGGTACGGCGGAGTAGCTCCAACACCCGCCGGTAAACAGGCGGACCGCCCTGGCTGAGCTGGTCAATCTCCGTCTGCTGATACGCTACCACCTCGGCCAGATGCCGGTTGTTATCAATAATGTGGCGCAGCTCCTGCCGCAGCAGTTTGTTTTGCCGGCTAAAGGCCCAATGATCCCGACCAAACATAAAATAAATAACCACACCCACCACCGGCAAAGCATAAAATAACAGCAGCCAGGCAAAGGTCATCTGGGGGCTGCGATTTTCCAGCACCATAAATACAACCACACTGATCGCATACAGCGCTGCCAGCAGCGAAACCGCTCCGCTGAAATATCCCAAAATTTGTAGAGCTTCAGCGTAATATTGAGCCATTAAGAACAACTTCCTCAAGACAACTTGAGCTGGCTTATTGGATAAAAGAGTTCAAAGTGGAGTCCAAATTACACTTTGGACTCCACTTTTTAGATCAGAATTTTAAGGGCAAAACTCTTTGGTCAAGTTCGTGGTATTATCGCCACGCGCGCACTGCCAGCGCACCCCGGCCCACTCGACCTGCCACTGCTTGTCAGCCTGGGCCGCCAGGTCAACTCGTACTTCCTGCGCTGCCACCGAGTCATCGCCGACAACTTGGGTGAAAACAAGCACGCTCGTTTGGGTCGGGCTGGTGAGATAGATAGTGACGTTTTGCGGGGCATAGCCTTCGGTGCAGTAGCCTAGGCTTGCTAAAACGGCCTCGCGCCACAGATTAGCCGCGTCGGCAGGCTGGGGGTCAACCGTCAGGCTGGCGCCCAAAATACTCGAGTTGGGCGTGCCTCCCGACTCATAGGCCCGATAATCACTCCGGTCAGGCGGCGCTTCTTGAGAAATGGCGACCGGAACCGCCGCACACGCCCCTGCACCACTGGCTGCGGCCGGTCCCGCCGGCTCTACGATGATTTCCAGCGGACCTTCCGGCGCGCCTTGAGTCAGCACCGGGTAGCGGGTCGTGCTGATAAACCTCAACTCGCCGTCTACCTCAATCCGGGCCTGCACCGCGTAAGTATGATTTTGTTGGATTTTGAACGGCTTGTAACTTAACTCAAACTTAAAAGGCGGCTGCTGTCCGCCAGCAGTGATGATCTGCTCGTCAAGTACCTGGGCCGGAGCATCGGCCAGGGAGGCATCCACCAATTGGACGATGATGACAGCCTGCGGCGGCAGGGCGATCCGCTGGAGATAGGTGACGGTGCCCGTGAGTCCAACCTCAAGGGTATTGGCGACGATAACCTCAAAGCGATACAGGGACAGCCCAGCCGAGCCATAAGCGGTCTCATCGGGGGCAGTCACCAACAGGCCGTTACTCGCCACCAGCGACAAAGGCGACTCGACTCCTGCCAATGTGACCTCTACGGCACTATCGCTCGTCGTCGTCCACACGCCGGTCTGCACGATGGGCGCTTTGCCATTGAGGTAATCGGTGGTCAAGGTAGCCATATCGTTGATGCCCAAAAGCAGGGTGATGTCCTGGCCGCAGCAAGTGGCAGCGGGCCAAAAGCCTTTATAATAGCCGGTCAAACCATTGGTGAAAAGCTGGCCGGCTTCGGCGGGATCATAAGGCACAGGTTGTTCGCCCGTCGCCAAAGCAGCAAAGGGCAAAAAGGTCCAGCGGCCGACACCCTCGCCGGTGGGCACGGTGGTCAAGCCGCCGTTGGTGGGGGTCAGGGTTTCCGTACTGGGCTGGTCATAGGGCTTGCCTACCTGGCCGGTCAGCGTAACCAGCACTTGATTGCCTTCGATCTGCCAGCTCCCCACCTCGACAATAGGCGCTTCACCGTTGAGGTAATCGCTGACCTGGCGGACGCTGTTATCCACATTGAGGTAAAGGGTTATATCCAGGCCGGGGCTGGACGCGCCGGGCAGCATCACTTTGTAGATACCGACGACGGCTTCCGGCTGCAAGGCAGGCGCAGCAGCTTGAACCTGTTTTTGCAGGGTCAACCCTTCGGAGCCATACAGGCTTTGGTCGTACTCCACCGCGGTCAGGGTAGACCCGGTCAATTTAAATTTGAGCACAATCGGCGCTTCGTAGAGCAGGCCATCCGGGCGGCCGGTCAGACTAACGGTGGCCGTGCCATCGCCGTTATCCTGCCAGGCGCCGTTTTCCACGATGGGCGCTTCGCCGTTCAGATAATCGGTGCTGAGTTCCGCCGAGCTGTTGGCGTTGAGGGTCAGGGTAATAGCCCGGCCGGGGCTGGAGGCAGCGGGCAACTTGGCCGTGTAGACTCCCTCAAAGCCGGACTCCGCCGCAGTCGCCCCACCAGCCGGGGCCGGAATCCACAACTTCTGACCGACGGCGATTTGGTCAGGGGTGATGATGGCTTTAAAACTTGGATCTTCAGCCGCTTTGGCGTTCGTCGCCGCTACGATTTGTGGAAAGGCTCCGGCACTACCCAAAAATTTCCTGGCAATTTCGGTCAGCCGGTCGCCGGGCTGGATCGTATATTCTTGACCTTCTGGGGCCTGGGCATAGACCAGTCCAGCCGCAGAGAGGCCAAGTACGAGCAGCACAACAGCGACGAGATAGAATAGTATTTTGGATCGCATGAATTTTCTCCTGTGAGCCAAAGGTTCAGGTAATGTCTCTTATCTTAATACCACATCGAATAATCGTCAATGTATTTTCGACATTTTGATAAGTTTGTTGCTTGAGAGTTGAACCCCATGCTTGACACAAAAGGGCATAACGGGTATAACTTACTTATGTAAGCTGATCGGTTGGCCTAGTCTACCGCTCCGATGGGTTGTTTCGGGGCGGTTTTTTATAAATGATACACCAAAAGGAGTTTTATGCAGTTTAAAGAATTAAATATTAGTGAGCCTTTACAGAAGGCCGTGATGGCCCTGGGCTTTGCAGAGTTGACCCCCATTCAGGCTGAGGCCATTCCCCCCGGTCTAACGGGCCGCGATTTGATCGGCTGTGCCCAGACCGGCACCGGCAAAACCGTGGCCTTTTTATTGCCAGCGCTGGAACGTCTGCTCCAGGACTCGACCAAAACCAAAAATCCGCGCCTGGTTATTTTGGCTCCCACCCGCGAACTGGTCATTCAGGTAACTGAGCAAGCCCGGAAATTGGCCGACCAGACGCCGCTGCGCGTGGTGGCCATCTATGGCGGGGCCAGGATGGGCCAACAAATTGACAAGCTGCGCCGTGGTGTCGATGTGGTCGTGGCCACGCCGGGCCGGCTGCTGGATCATGTACGCCGCAAAAATATTAACTTCAAAGATGTCCAGATTTTAGTGCTGGATGAGGCTGACCGCATGCTCGACATGGGCTTTCTGCCCGACATCCGCCAGATCATCAACGGTATACCTCGCCAGCGCCAAACGATGCTCTTTTCCGCCACCATGCCCACCTCGGTTTTGGCTCTGACCCATCAGTTTCAACAAGACCCCCTCAAGATTGAAATTGGCCTGGCCCGCCCCCCGGAGACTATTCGGCAGGCACTCTATCCCGTGCCCAAACACCTTAAAACCGAACTGCTCATGGCCTTGCTAGAGCACATGGAGGTCAACAGCATGCTCGTCTTCACTGATACGAAGCAGGAAGCCGATATTGTAACCCGGCAATTACGCCGGGCTAAAATTGCGGTGGCTTGCATTCACGGCGATTTCCGGCAGCGGGAGCGCATCGCCGCGCTGGAGGGGTTTCGGGCCGGGCGGCATCAGGTGTTGATCGCCACCAATATTGCCGCGCGGGGCCTGGATGTGGAAGGCATTTCGCACGTGATCAATTACGACGTGCCGGAGCATCCCGAAGATTACGTCCATCGGATTGGCCGCACCGCTCGAGCCGAGGCCGATGGCGACGCTATCACCCTGGTCACACCGGATGACGAGGCCCTGATTTACCGGATCGAGCACGCCTTGAGTTATAAAATTGAACGCAAAACCTTGCTGGATTTTGACTACAACGTACCCACCCCTTCTTGGGCCAAACCCTCAGCCAAGGCCTTGATGCGCGAGGCTACCCAAACGCTCAGCCTGGCCGACCGCTGGCGTTCCATGTCGGGCGGGCGGCGGTGATATTGCTGATGGTTCAGGGAAGGCAAAGCTTACTTTGCCAAATAGCAAAGCACGTTTTGCCCTCCCTGTAAGGCTGACGATTTTACCAAAATGTGGTATAATGGTTTAAGCAATCCACTCCTTTTCTTGCCCTGCTAACGGCCCAACAAACCTCAACGACTGTACAAAACAAGTCAGGCGTGATAAAATTTATAGAGATTATGTAAATTCTAGAGGGTGAACACATATGCCAACGCTTGATGACGGCAGAAATGCCATTAACCAAGGTAATTTACAACAGGCTCGGCTCATCTTTGAAGCGATTCTACAAGAGAATCCTCGCTCAGAGGATGCCTGGCTGGGGCTGGCTGAGGTTTTGACCGATACTGAGGACAAACGAATTTGTTATGAAAATGTCCTCAAAATCAATAAACAAAACCGCCTGGCTCGCGAGGGCCTGCGCAGCCTGGAACCTCAGGCCGACCCTTTGGTGGCCGCCCTGCAACAAAAAACCGCACCTGCTCCACCGGAAGAAACAAGCTATTATGAGGATGAGTCGACGCTGGTCAGCGAACATGCTGTGGATACCAGCCCGGCAGAAGAGAGAGAAACGCCCATCTTTATCCTGGTGGCGGTGGGGTTGGCCTTGTCTGTGGTGGTGATGGCCATTGGTGGTGGCCTGGCCTTCTATATTATTACCTCTCTCACCGGTGGATAGAAGAATAGCGAATAGAAGAATGGCGCATGAGGAAAATCTGACTCTCTCCTGCGCCATTCGCTGATCCGCTTATTCGCTCATGTTGCCTGACTTTCGTTTACGCCAACGAGAATATTTATTAGAAATCAGCCGAGCCATGAGTGCTCGACTTGATTTATCGGCGCTGCTCGAATTAACCCTGCGCAGCGCTGTTGAACTTTTAGCCGGTCAGACCGGGTTGATTACCCTGCGCCGGGATGATGGTTCGTTTTTCCCCCACGCCAGTATTGGCTTGCCCCTTCAAGCAGTGCCTTTGTTTGAACCCCTGTGGCGCGACCTGGAATCCGAAGAGAAGCGCGGGGCTATCCCGGATATGTCACTGCGGCTGGCTTTGGCCTCAAAGGCGGCAGGTGTACCCTTGCGGCAGGTGGTCGCCCTACCGATGGAAATCGGCGAGGAGACCATTGGGCACATCTTCATTTTTAGAGCGCGTGGAGCTGCCTTTAGCAGCAACGACCGCCAGGTGTTGGGGGCCTTTGCCGACCAGGCGGCTATCGCCGTGCAGAATGCGCGCCTCTACCAGCAAGTCAGCGCCGAACGAGAGCGCCTCAACGCCATCATCGAGAACAGCGGCGATGGGGTCATGATGATCAATCCCTATCGCATCATCCAAACCTGGAACAAAGCACTCATCAACCTGACCGGCATTTCGGCGGTGGAGGCCATTGGCCGCCCCTGCTATGAGGTTTTAAATTTGCGGACCAGCCAGGACATCAGCGTCTGTCACACGGCTTGTCCCCTGGTTCACCCCCCGGCCGATGGGCGTCTTTATGCTGAGGGCATCCACCGGCGTGCCGATGGTCTGGCGATTGATTTGGCCGATAATTATTCACCTCAATTCAATGAGGAAGGTAAAATCACCCAGTTTATTGCCAATGTGCGCGATGTGACCCGGCTGCGTGAGGCGGAGGAACTCAAGCAGACACTGCTGTCAATAATTTCACACGAATTGAAAACACCGGTCAGCATCATTAAGGGTTATGCCGGAACCCTGGCCCGCGAGGATGCCAATTGGGATAAGCAGACGCTAGCCGAGGGCCTGGTCATCATCGAAGAGGAAGCAGACCGGCTGGATAAACTGATTAACAATTTGTTGGAAGCCAGCCGCTTGCAGGCCGGCGGGATGAAACTGCGGCTGGCTTATGTGGACCTGGCCGATATGGCCAGAATCACCGTAGAAAAATTGCAGACCACCACAGACAAGCATACCTTTGCCCTGGACTTTCCTGAAGATTTCCCCGCGATTCAAGGTGACCATGAGCGCTTCCAGGAAGTGCTGACCAATCTCATCGGCAACGCCATCAAATACAGCCCAGAGGGAGGGCAGATTAAAGTCGGCGGGCTGGTGAGGGAAAATAATCTGGTGCGCCTGTACGTCAGCGATGAAGGCATCGGGATTTCTCCCGGCGATCAGGAGCGGATTTTTGAGCGCTTTCATCGGGTGGACAACCGGCTAACCCGACAAACGCCGGGAACGGGTCTGGGACTTTTTCTGGTCAAAGCCGTGGTCGAGGCGCACGGCGGGCGAGTTTGGGTGGAGAGTACGCCCGGCCAGGGCAGCGTTTTTTGGGTTGAGCTGCCGGTTGGGTAAACAGCACTCTCCCAGGCCAGTATTTCTGCTAATAATTCTCAGGAGATCCAATTTTCGAGGAGTGAGGCATCCTTAGATGCCGAATAGAGCCGCATCTGACGCGAAGCGTGCTGACTCCTCAATTTTGGATCTGCTGATTCTGCGTAAGAGCGAAGATTTTTAGCTACAACAATTGGGTGAACTTTATCATAGTAATGTGGAAGCAAGGCCGTCCTGTGGACGGTCTTTTTTGTGGAGGTTAAATCAACATCACCTCTGATCACAACGCCACGAGAACACAGTATACTATGGTTAAATTGTGAACCAAATCACATTTATAAATAAGTATCTGTAGGAGAACATCAGGGTGATGAAGATTTGCTTACCAAGTGAACTCGGTTATGAGAAATTTGCCATGGTCGCCGTGGAGACGATAGCCAGACAAATTGGCTTTAGCGCCGAACGGGTTGACTGCCTAAAAACCGCCGTCGCCGAAGCGGTAACCAACGCTATCGAACACGGCAATCAATTGAATACCGAGATCAGGGTACTTATCGGGGTAACTATCGAGGAAAATGCTTTAATCTTGAACGTGGTGGATCAGGGTTATCGGCCCATTCCCCAGATCCCGTTGGAACGTCAAGAACGGGAGGACCATCGCGGCTGGGGGCTATTTTTGATCAAAAATTTGATGGACGAGGTGGAAGTCAGCGCCGCACCGGGCCGAAATGAAATTCGGATGGTGGCGTATTTGGGGGATTGAGGGCCAAATTGTCCAAAAGTATCTTTTGTATATCCCGTTATCTTGTGATATATTGACTACATGAACATGTTTACCTTCACTGGTATTTTAATTAAAGAAGATCAAGGTTACAGTTCCCTTTGTCCTGAACTCGATGTGGCTTCGGTAGGTGATACCCCCGAAGAAGCGAAGCAGATGTTGTTAGAGGCGGCAACACTGCATCTCGAAGGAGCCTTTGAAGACGGCGTACCCTACTTGCGGCCTGTACCAAAGGAGGCTGACCCCCGTTATAGCGCCCCTAACTCAATAGCACAAATCTTTCACTTCAAAGTGGATGTAGCCGTCCAGGCCTATGCCTAAACTCCCCACACTGAAACCCGCCGAAGTGGTTCGAGCCTTGGAACGAGCCGGATTTGTGCGGGCGCGTCAGCGTGGAAGTCATCTCCGGCTAAAACGGGGTAATCTGGCGGTCACTGTGCCGATGCATCCAGGTGATCTACCCACGAATGTTTTACGTTCCATTCTTCGGCAAGCTCAACTGACCGACGAAGAATTTCTCGCCTTGCTGTAATTTTCTTCCAACAACACCGCCACCATCCCCAAGCCCATCGTCAACCAATAAAGTGCAACAATGTGAATAAAGGTCAGGTTAAAGTAAAAGTGGTCAAACACCCCACCGACCATCGCCCCTAAAATCGCCAGACCGTACCCCAGCAGCGGCGCTTCCAGCAAGTCGCCTTTGGGCAGGCGAGACAGCGTGACCACAATGATTCCCAGGTAGGATAGGCCGATTAGAATATACAGCCCCGCGCCAATCAACCCCATCTGTTGGGCCAGGAGCAAGTACACGCTGGAGACGCCGACGTACACGTCAATATCGGGTGTGCCAAAAAAGCCGACGCCGGTCAGGGGGTAACGCTCGATTAGATTGAAGGCATCTTTGTATTCGCCAAAGCGCATCTGGGTGGCCAAATCTTCCCCCTGAATACCCTCAATAAAACGCTGCACGTATAACTGGGTTTGGGGCAGTATAGCGACTAAAGTCGCTACTACCAGCATCAACCAGATGAGTTTGCGGTAGCGCATTAAGCTCATCAGGCCCAAGCCGGCGGCCACCCCCAATAGTGAGCCACGGGAGTAGGTCAGATAGAGAGCGGTCAGCATCATGCCGGTGATGAGCCAGAGATAACGGCGGGGCATAATTGGCTGAGCGGCCAAAAGGTGAGCCACGCTGATAATGGTCAGAAAAACCAGCAGTCCCCCCAACGCATTGGGGTCAATCGAGGTGGAGATGGCCCGCATGGGCTGCTCCGGGTCATCCTCGATGTAGCGCAGGATATTTTCCGTAGGATATTGAAACACCCGCAGCAGCGACAAAATTCTGATGGTCCAATCGCCGGGGATGAAGTAAAAAACGATGCCCAGCGCGGCTGCCGCGCCGCCAGCCCAAATGAGAACCCGCGATATTTGATCGAGCATGTCAATGGTTCTGACCTGGTTAATGACCAGAAAAAAGAGGCTGACCGAGAGCAGGACTTCCAAAAAGTTGCGGGCCACAGTCACATTCAGCCCGCCGTAGCGCAGCCCAAAGATAAAGATAAACAGCGCCCAACCCTGGAACACAAAGATGAGCATCCCCAGCGACGAACTGATAAAGGTGCGCTGCTGGCCGGTAATCAGCCGCAACCCCCAAACCAAGAACAGTGACCCCAGAGCTAAATCCAAAAAAGTGGGACGAAAGCCAAGGGTGAAAGGCAGCGCACCGTAGGGCAACAAACAGATCAGGGCTACCAAAGCAAACAGTCCCACCTGGGTGCTGCGCAGCATCAGCACCCCAATAATCAACGCGCCGATTAACCCAATGGCCATAATTGGCCCCAGGCCGCCAAATAGCGCCCCCGCCAAAACTCCAGCGCTGATCGCTACAAAAATAACCCCGGATAGGGCAATCCGGGGGTCATCGGCGGTTATCCAGGTGCGTAATTTGTCGAGAGCAGTCGTCACAAGCTAACTTTCATCAAGATTGGCCGCGCTGGCTGGCGGCCACTATCCGGTTTGAGAGTGACAGTTGGCCGGTCGTATTGCGCTTTTTCAGGCGTTCGGAGTGCTCTTTAGGAACTTGAATGGTAATCCGAGTACCCTGGCCCGGGGCAGAGCGAATGCTCAACTCCCCACCGATCAGCTCGGTCCGTTCTTTGAGATTGATCATGCCCAGGCTGCCGCGCTGCTCGTAGTTATTCATCACCTGATCCACATCAAAACCGACGCCATCGTCTTTAATCACCGTGTAAATCGCCGTGGCTGTCTCGGTGAGTTGGACCACAATATTTTGAGCCTGGGCATGCTTGACAGCATTATTGACGGTTTCCTGGACAATGGCAAAAATCGTCGTCTCAACTTTGCCATCCTGGCGCGAAATATCGCCGCCGGGATTATTGGTTTCTATTTTGAGCGTCAGCTTGGGCGTTTCTCCGGCAATGTCTTTTTGCCGCCGGTCCATGAAAACTTGCAAGGCTGCGCCCAGACCCTGCGTTTCCAACACCAGCGGGCGCAGCTCAAAAAGCAAGGTGCGCATCTGGTGGGTGGCCCGGTCGGCCAATTCCAGCATGTAGTTCAGCTCCTTGGGTAACAAGGAAGGTTCTTTTTCCAGAGCTTTTCTGGAAAAATCAAGGCTCATCTTGATGCCGGCGACGAGTTGAGTCGGGCCATCGTGCAAGTCGCGAGCCAACTTCTTACGAGCCTCTTCTTCGGCCTCGATGACCTTATCTCGCTCGGCCAGCACGTTCTCGTGTAAACGAGCGTTTTGAATGGCAATAGCCGCATAAGAGGCAATTGAACTGAGCAATTCGAGGTCGGTCTGGGTAAAGGTGCCTTCGCGTTTGTTCATGACCTCCAATACCCCAATGATTTGGTCGTATAATACCAGAGGCACGCAGAGAATATTGCGGGTCAGGAAGTTGGTGGTCTGATCCAGCTTTTTGAAGTGACGTTTGTCCTGGTCAACATCGGCAATCATCAAGGGTTTGCCGGTCAGGGCCACTTCGCCGGCGATGCCCTGGCCTTTGGGAATGCGAAACGGCTTGACTTCATCCGCTTTGTCGCCCAAAGCAATTTGAAACACCAGCTCGCCCGTGGCCGGGTCGGTTAACAGCAGCGAACCGGCTTCGACATTGAGGGTGGACTCCACCTGCTCCATAATCCGGGTGAGAACTTCAACAAGCTGTAGCGTGGAAGAAAGGGTGCGGGCCACATTGTTTAGCAAAGCCATCTCAGCGGCCCGGCGCTGGCTGGACTCAAAGAGGCGAGCGTTGCGGATGGCAATGGCCGCCTGGGTAGCAATGGCCGATAACAGCCACAAGTCGTGATCGTTAAAGGCATTCGGTTTGTAGCTCCAGGTAGCAATAACACCCTGGGCGCTGTCGTTGGTCAGCACCGGGTTCAAAATAGGCACGCCCAGCCAGGAACGGATATGCTTATCCGGGCGATTTGGATCAGAATTGGCGTTGTTCGTTCTGGGAAAATCGGAAATCAAAAGAGGGGCCTGGGTCGTCAAGACGCGACCGGTGAGTCCTCGGTCTTCAGAGAGTCTGACCGACATAGTTTTGGCCGCTTTGCCCTGGTCAACCATCAATCTAAAGTTTAAAGTCTCGGTCGGCTCGTCGTAGAGCACAATAGCAAAATTGGAGGTGTCAATCAGGCGGCTGCTCTCTTTGTAGAGGGTTTTGACCACCTCTTTTAAATCCAAACTGGAGCCAACTGCCACCCCAATGTTGTACAGAGTGGTGACTTCCTTGATTTCTTTGGTCAAGTGGCCCAATTTATCCTGGTTTCTCTCATCAGCGGGTAAGACTGAGCTGTTTCCAAGAGCATTGGGGTGGACATTATTTGGCTGCGATACAGTGATTATATCCATAACTTTAGCCACTTTCCGGCACAGCAAACAAAAAAGCCTATCCACAACCTAGGCTTAGCGACCTATCTGGCTAAAAAGCTTTCCCGGCAGGATAGGTAACCGGGCGCTTTACCGAAAATTGTTTTTTAAAATGGCTGATCAGGCCAACGCTGGTTATCGAATTATAGCACAACTTTTTACAGTTGGGTAATTCTCTTAAACCCAGGTTGCAGAGGAGTTTAAAACAAAATTGAGAGGAATAAATTTGGGGAGCTTCAAGCAATGGTCAGCAAAATGGCATTTTGGTCAACCTTGTCGCCCGGTTCAACCCGAATGGCGTGAACGGTGCCATCACGCGGCGCTTTGAACTCGTTCTGCATCTTCATTGACTCCAGGATAACCACAATATCACCTCGTTTGACCTCTTGTCCTTGTTTGACTGGGATTTCCACTACCACTCCAGGCATCGGCGCTTTAACTACAGCCTCGCCTGTAACAGCGGCGGAGCCGCTCTTAAGCCCGGCCAGACGGCGCGTCCGTTCATCTTCAACCACCACCTCAAAAATTTCGCCGCTGAGCTGCACCACGTACACTCCATCCCCTTCATTCATACGGACATCATACGACCCGTTATCGATGAGGATCGAGTACATGGTGGTATCTAACATCTGCCTCATTTCGGCATTGATGACTTCACCATTGAGCGTGACTTGGCCGTCCTGGTTAATATCAATGGTATACTGTTCGGTGCCAATCGTGGTGATGTATTTCATGGTTTCATCCTATATTGAGGCTAAGCCTTGCTTATCTGAGCCGCCGGTCCAGAGCTTCGCGCCGGCCATAAAGACGCCAGGGACTCGGTCCACCCTGGTGTAATAAGATAGCTTGCTGGTTGCGTTGATGGGCCATCAAAGTAGCCGCCACCGCCGCTACCCGGGCCAGAGCCGGGTTGGCGGTCTGATTAAAGCTGAAGTGATGTTCCAGAAAACCAGTATCAAATTGTCCGGCCTGAAAGCGGGTCGAGTTCATGAGTTGAATATGCAAAGGAATGGTCGTAGCTAGTCCAGTGACGCGAAATTCTTCCAAAGCCCGGCGCATGCGCAAGATGGCCTCACCACGGGTTTCACCTAACACAATCAATTTAGCCAGCATCGAATCGTAATAAGGCGTCACTTCTGAGCCAAAATAGATACCGCTGTCAAGGCGCACCCCCGGCCCGGTTGGGTTGGTCAGGCCGATAATGTGGCCGATCGAGGGCATAAAATTGTTACGTGGGTCTTCGGCCAAAATGCGGCACTCGATGGCCCACCCTTTGACCCGAATGTCGTCCTGCTCGTAGCGCAGCTTGCGCCCGGAAGCAACACGCAACATTTCTTTGACAATATCCACCCCGGTGACCATCTCCGTAACCGGATGCTCAACCTGCAAGCGAGTATTCATCTCTAAAAAGTAAAAGCGGCGATCTTTGTCCAGCACAAATTCCATGGTGCCGGCTGAACAATAATTGACCGACTTGGCCGCCGCCACGGCAATCGCTCCCATTTTTTGGCGCAACTCTTCATCCACCACCGGCGAAGGCGCTTCTTCGATCAATTTTTGATGGCGGCGTTGAATAGAACACTCGCGCTCGCCCAGGTGGATTACATTACCGTGTTCATCACCCAGAATCTGAATTTCAACGTGGCGAGCGTTTTCGATAAATTTTTCCAGATAAACCCGGTCGTCGCCAAAAGCGCCTTGAGCCTCCCGGCGGGCGGTGCGAATCGCTTCGGGTAAATCCTCCGCCCTGATCACATTCCGCATCCCTTTGCCGCCGCCGCCAGCGGCCGCTTTGACCAGCAAAGGAAAGCCAATTTGCTCGGCTGCTGCCAGCAACTCGCCATCACTCATGCGGCTCGATTTGCCGGTGCCAGGCACCAGGGGCACACCGGCTTTGACCATCGTCTCGCGAGCAGAAACTTTATCCCCCATCAACCGGATCGCTTCGGGCGGCGGGCCAATCCAGGTCAGGTTAGCCGCGATGACCGCTTCGGCAAAATCAGCGTTTTCAGCCAAAAAACCATAGCCGGGATGAATGCCATCGGCGCCGCATTTTTTAGCCACCTCAATCATTTTGTCGCCCCGGAGATAGCTTTCGGCGGCCTGAGCCGGGCCGATGGCATAGGCTTCCTGGGCCATGCGTACATGAGGAGCCATGCGGTCAGCCTCAGAGTACACGGCGACTGCGTCAAGACCTAATTCTTGACACGCCCGAATAATCCGTACTGCGATCTCTCCGCGATTAGCTACCAGAATTTTTTTTAGCATCGTCAATCCCTTCCGCGTTCAACCTTACAGTGGAATATTCCCGTGTTTCTTGGGAGGATTCTCATCCCGCTTATTTTGCAGCATCTCTAAAGCATTGATCAGGTAAGGGCGAGTCTGAGTGGGTTCAATGACGTCGTCCAGGTAGCCCCAACTGGCGGCCACATAGGGGTTGGCAAAGGTGTCGCGATACTCCTGGACCAATTTTGTCCGCAGGGCGTCCGGATCTGTGGTTTCGGCCAACTCTTTGCGATAGAGGATATTAATTGCTCCTTCGGGTCCCATTACCGCAATTTCGGCGGTGGGCCAGGCCAGATTGATGTCACCCCGGAGATGTTTGCTGCTCATCACATCATAAGCGCCGCCATAAGCCTTGCGGGTAATGACTGTTATTTTGGGCACGGTGGCTTCCGCAAAAGCATAGAGCAATTTAGCCCCGTGGCGAATAATGCCGCCATGCTCCTGGGACAGGCCGGGCAGAAAACCAGGCACATCTTCCAGGGTAATCAAGGGGATATTAAAGCAATCACAAAAGCGCACAAAGCGAGCTGCCTTGGTTGAAGCATTAATATCCAACACGCCGGCCAACACCGCCGGTTGATTAGCCACAATCCCAACACTGCGGCCATTGAGACGGGCAAAACCAACAATCACATTGCGGGCATAATGCTCCTGCACCTCCAAAAATTGGCCGTTATCCACGATAGCCGTTATTACTTCATGCATATTGTAAGGTTTGTTGGGATTATCGGGAATGATAGTATTCAGCAGGTCTTCCGTCCGCAGCGGGTCATCTTGACAGGTAATGGCCGGTGGGTCCTCCATGTTATTGCGCGGCAAATAGCTCAACAGGGTGCGGATGGTAAAGAGCGCGTGTTCTTCAGTTTCAGCGGCAAAATGGGCCACGCCACTAATTTCATTGTGGGTAGTCGCCCCGCCCAGCTCTTCAAAAGTTACTTCTTCGTGCGTTACCGATTTGACCACATCCGGCCCGGTGACAAACATATAACTGGTGCCCTTGACCATAATGATAAAATCGGTGATGGCCGGAGAGTAGACCGCGCCGCCAGCGCTGGGACCAAGAATACACGAGATTTGGGGAATCACCCCGCTGCTAAGCGTATTGCGCAAGAAGATGTCGGCGTACCCACCCAGGCTAACCACGCCCTCTTGAATACGCGCCCCACCCGAATCGTTTAGGCCGATAATGGGGGCGCCATTTTTAAGCGCCAGGTCTTGCAGTTTGATGATTTTGTTGGCATGGGCCCGGCCCAGGCTGCCACCATACACCGTAAAATCCTGCGAGAAAACGTAAACCAGGCGCTGATCTATGGTACCATAGCCTGTCACAACCCCGTCACCCAGCGCTTTTGAGTCATCAAAGCCTGAGTCGGCTGGACCTTGTTGGGTTACAAAAGCAGCGATCTCGCGGAAAGAGCCGTCGTCCAGTAAAATCTCGATGCGTTCGCGGGCGGTCAGTTTACCCTTTTCCCGCTGGGCTTTCAGCCGGGCCGGACCACCGCCGAGCTTCGATCTTGCTTTTAAATCGCGTAGTTGCTTTGTTTTCGGGTCAAGTGTCATGCACTCCTCCTTAATTGAGTATCGGTCTTGAGACAGGTATTCAGTGTAGCTGAGCAGATTCTCGGACAGATAAAACATCCCCTGATTTAACCCTCAAATGATGATTTAGTCGCGGGGAGAACGGTCAAATTCCCAAAATTTCCAATAAATCGCAGCGGATTATAACATATCTTGAATTTTGATAAAATTTAGGGTCACCCCAGTACGTTTAGTGAACACGATTTCTCTGAGGCAGTTCCTGGTGTTATAATTCGGAAGCTATCGTTATGGAGCAATAAAAATGTTTTCGGCTAAAATTGAAACGGAAGCTAAATTTTTAATTCCTGATTCCGCCACTTTTTCTGCCTTGCAACAATTAAATCAACTGGGCGATTTCGAGTTGAGGCCACTGGACTCCAAAACCGTGGTTGACCGCTATTTAGATACGGCCGATCAGAGTCTTTTTCGAGCCGGCCTGGCTTGCCGCCTGAGAAGGGTCAAGGATCGGCAAATCATCACCCTCAAAGCCCTCACCCCGGCTGCGGGCACCATCCACCGCCGCCAAGAAATTGAAATGGAGATGACAGCCGACGCTTTTCAGGCAGACCAACCCCACAGTTGGCACCAAAGTGAGCTCAAACAGCGGGTCGTGGAGATTGCCGGTCCTGCCCCTTTGCACACCCTAGTTACGCTTTATCAAACCAGGCATCAGTTTCAGGCCCTATGGCAGGATCAGCCGGTCATTGAATTTAGCCTGGACGAGGTGTCGCTGCACGACCCGGCAGTGGTTGACTACCGTGAGCTTGAAGCCGAATTACTTGAGCCAGGCAGCGAAGCTGATTTAACCCGATTTTTGAGGGCTTTGCAGGTCACTTGGCCGCTCCAGGCCGAAACACAAAGCAAATTTGAACGAGCTTTGGCCGCCTTATCGTTAAAAGACCGGGCCATGATAGCCCAGTTGAATGCTGAGGAAGAGGCCACCCTGGTCTACCTGGCTAACAATGCCAAAGAATCGTGGAGTAAACGCGCGCTCATTATTTTGATGAGTCAGAGCAGGCAGTTATCTACAGCGGAAATTGCCGGAGAAGTTGGCTTCTCCAGCCGTACAGTCCGGCACTGGCAGCAGGAATTTGAAAAAAACCGCCTGGCAATTTTTCCAGCCGAGGCTTTGGGCGAAGAGCAGAAAGATCGGGACCCCCTGCCGCCTCCAAGTGTCTCAGACCTGCCCGAGGACATCGAGAACAAAGAGGTGATCCCCCTAAAAACCAGCCAACCTGAAGGCGACCCGGCGCTGACCTACCCAGTTCGGGACCAGATTGGACTGGAGCCAAGCGACACTCTGGCAGAAGCCGGACGGAAAGTATTGGGGTTTCATTTTGCCCGCATGCTCCAGCACGAGCCGGGTACACGCCAGGGCGATGATATTGAAGCCTTGCACGATATGCGCGTCGCCACCCGGCGGATGCGAGCTGCCTTCCGGGTGTTTGGCAGCGGCTTCTCCAAAAAAGCCACCAAAACCCTGCTGGCCGGTCTCAAAACCACGGGGCGGGCGCTGGGCCGGGTGCGCGACCTTGACGTTTTTTTGGAAAAATTGCAAGCCTATCAGCAATCACTACCAGAAGATGAGCAGCCGGGCTTGCAGCCGCTGTTGGATGTCTGGTCAAGCAAACGGGAACAGGCTCGCCTGGACATGCTGGCCTATCTGAATAGCTCCAAGTATCGCAAATTCAAGCGCGCTTTTCACAAATTCGTTACTACCGAGGGATTAGGGGCAAAACCAATTCCCACCGGGGTGCCTGTGCCTTACCAATTACGTCACCTGGTGCCCAATCTCATTTACGAACGATACGAAGCCGTCCACGCTTTCGAGATTGTGCTGGCTAACGCGGGATTGGACACCCTCCACCAGCTCAGGATTGCCTTTAAGCAGTTGCGTTACACCCTTGAGTTTTTTGAGGAAATCCTGGGTGAAGAACGAAAAATAGTTATTCAGGGGGTCAAAAATTTGCAAGATCATCTGGGCGATCTCAATGACGCCCAGGTGGCCAGCGAGTTGCTCCGCGATTTCCTGGATAATTGGGATCAGAATCAATTGCACCTGCCTCTGGCCGAGCGACAAAGCCCGGTTCACCTGGTAACTTATCTTAATATCAAGCTGGCCGAACGGCAGCGCTTCATCGTCACTTTCCCCAAAGCCTGGGCTCGCTTCAATCGCCCCAACTTTCGCCGTAAACTCGCCCTGGCCATCTCAGTCTTGTAATCCCGGCAGCAAAAAGAATCAAAAACCGACTCGCTAGGAGTCGGTTTTTGATAGCAAAATGCTTATCGCTAACTGCGGTTAGCTAAAGTGCGGGCCACAATGTCATCCATCTCCTTGCGCCGCTTGCTTTTGCTTTTGGCGGCGGAGCCTTTGCCCGATTTGTCAAAGGCCAATTCGCCCTGCAAAGTAGCATAAGCAACAGCCATCGCCGTTGGGATTGGCTCTTCGTCAAATACCACCTCTGCCTCTGCCACTTGCTGTTGGCGGGGCTGCGGTTTAAATTCTTCAACTCTTTTCTCTTCGGGTGGCGGAGGCGGCGGTAAGAGCGCTTTGATGGATAAATCAACCTGGCGTTTTTTCCGGTTTACCTTCAAAACCTTAACTTTGACCGTTTGGCCTACGGTCAACACGTCTTCGGGGTGTTTGATGTAATCGTAGGTAATCTGAGAAATATGCACCAGGCCATCGCGGTCAGTGCCAATATCCACAAAGGCTCCGTAGGCTTCCAAACGGGTAACGACGCCATCCAACTCTGCTTCTTCGGCAATTTCCTTAAGTTTCAGAGCAATGGGCTTAACCATCGTCAGGCTAATGCGGCCCCGTTTGGTATCAACCTTTTTTACCCAAACTTCAACCTCTTGCCCCTGGCTGACTACGTCGGTTACCTTTTCAACCTTTTGTTTGGCTAATTCAGAAATGTGAACCAAGCCATCTTGGGCGATACCAATATCCACAAAGGCCCCGAATTCAGCAATGTTTTTTACTTTGCCGGTCAGCCGTTGACCGATTTCTAAATTATGAATAGACAACTCCCCACTGGCCGGAGCGTCTTCGGTTGACTCGGCTGACGCAGCCGATACTTCAGCGGGAGCCGACGGGGTTGTCTCTGGGTTTTCAACTGAAGTGGCGACAGATTCAACGGGCGCTGCCGCAGTTTCCTCGGCTTCGTCGGTTGAGACTTGGTCCACTACAGTTAATTCTTGGTCGCTCATAAGCTTCTTCTCCTGACCGCACCATATTCCAATGAGAAACTACAGCTCGTGGCAAATTCCCCAAACGGTGCAGATTGTACAAATTTTAACGAGGTTCGATTATACCATTCCGCCCCAGAGCTGGCAAATAAAACGTAAAACCTTCATGCTTTGGGCGTTAAATGTTGCAGCAAGAGGGCGTGTAATTCCGGGTTAGCGGCAGCGATAATCGAGTAGCAGTCGGTCAAAGATTGAATGGGGGGTAGGGCCGCGCCGTCGGCGCTGGTGATTACGCCGCCAGCTTCGCTGATGATGAGCGCCGGGGCCAGAAAATTCTCCGGGGTGAGGTGGTGGCGCAGGTCCAAATGCGCCTCCAACGAGCCATCCACGACATTGACCAAGACTTGAGTGGCTGCCCCAAAAGACCGCACACTGCGCGCCTGGACCAGCACCTTAACTAAAGCCGGGTGAATCGGGGCGTGGCTGATATCGCAATTGATAATTGCTTGCTCAAGCTGGGTGACAGAGCTAGGGCGGAGCGGCTGGCCATCGAGCCAGGCCCCCTGTCCCCGGACTGCCTGCCACACCCGCCGCTGATACAGGTCACCCACCAGGGCCAATTCAACCGTTCCAACGGCCACCGGCGCGCCTGCCGGAATAAGCGCGATGGCCATGGCCACCGGGGCGAGCCCGCGCGAGAAATTGTCGGAGCCATCTACCGGGTCGAGGATCATGGTCCACTCGGGTTCACCATGGCCAAAAGTGCGCGGCTCACCTTCTTCTGAGAGCAATTTGACCGGGCTGGGGAAATGGCGCTCCAGATAGGTACACACGGCTCGATCCGCGGCCAGGTCAAACCATTTGACCTGATCGCCTTTGGCGTTTTGGCCCAATTGCCCCCACTCGGCGGCGCTACCAGCCGTTACTGCCTGAACTACTGCCTGGTAAAGTGCCTCCAGGTGGGTGAGCATTGAGTCTGATTGTGGCATAGTTATTCCTTTCGGTGAAACGTGAGCATACAAATAAAGGGCGACTCGGGTTGAGTCGCCCTTCTTAAGTTCTTATTGTACCCTATCCCGAAGTCTAGTTCAGGTTTAAGGGGAATACCTGACCAGCCGCAATATCAAACGAATAGGCGTTAATCACGTAATCGCCTCCGGGTGAGTGTCCATTAATGGTGTAGTGACCAGGGTCCAGAACAAACTGCTGAGAATTTTTCGGTGGTATCACTTTGGAGTCGTTCGTCGGCCCAATCACGTCAATCACAAAATCTACGCCAGTATTGTTGTTGAAGATAAATAGACCTTTCCCTGCTGGAACAGATGGCCCTGCCGGCGCGGGCGGCTGGGGTGGTTTGGGCGCAGGCGCCTCAGCCGGAACAACAGCCAGAGCAGCCTGGGGATCAACCTGATAGCTTTCAACAATCTTACCCCAAGTTGGCAGCATCTCATCGTAGGCCACAGTTACAAAGTAGAGAATGAAAATAATCGTATCCCGCTGCTCAAAGAAGAAATCCGCATCACCATCGCCATTCTTAGCCGACTTATAAGCCACGGAGACATAAATACTATCATCAGGCTGAACTTCCTGCTCCAAAACCTCGTAATCATCGGCAGAATAGTTATCCATGATAATCTTGACTGCTTTGTCAATAAAATCCGACATCTCCTTCTTGCTGTAGACCGTGTCAACGTTTAGAAATTCCACGGCCACGACAGAGCGATCATCGCCAAAAGAGACGCTGGTTTTATCGCCGGCAAGGCCCTCAAAGCTTTCAGGCAGGGCAAAGGTGAAGGCTTTAGAAGGATGGACATAAGGCTCCTCTTTGAAGGGCAGCGGTTCGTATTGAGACTCTTCGGTGGGTTCGGCGGTGGGCAGTTGCAGCACGTCACCGGCAACATTTTCTTGAGTCGGCTCGGCGGTCGGCTCCTGGGTGGGTTCAGCCGTTGGTTCAGAGGTTGGTTCGGGCTCAGGTGTAGCGGTCGGCTCAGCAGTGGGTTCGGCGGTCGGCTCGGCGGCTACAGCCGATGCTTCAACCTGGAATTCCAGGGTGCGGTCCAGTTTGTCGTTGAGATACAAGTCGACCTTGTACTTGCCGGCCGGCCAGAGTTTATCGTTGGTCAAATCAAAATGGATTTTGCCCGCGCCGCTGTTAATTTCGGTTTCATTCACCAGCAAATTGGGGTCGGTACCCTCAGCTTCGACGACCGTCCAAGAGGCTTTAATCTTGGTATCGTCGGGGGCGTTGGCCAGTTCGACCACACAATAGAAGGGTTCATCTTGAGCAAAGGTGGTGGTGGGTTGGTTGCCGTCAGGATCTTTAGCCAGTTTCGCTTCGCTGATACTGGCGGTGCTGAGGTTAAAGGAGCAGGCCAGGGCAGTTAAGATGAGTAAAATAAAGATGAAAAAGATTGATTTTTTCATGGTGTAGTTCTTTTCTCCTGAGGAAATAAGTGCAAATGAGCAGTTCAATTATAAAAGGGTGCTATCTAAATGTCAACGATTATTTTGGTTTAAGTAAGGGTGAGTCTGAGACCTACCCTACACTTGAGCCAGGCTGATCCAGATCAGCAGACCAAGGATAAAAAATTAGTTTTTTCATAGTGATCTTCCTCCGTGTGGGATACATTGTAGCTGGTTCCCAAACCGAGTTTGAGAACTGCCGTAAAATGATTGCTTAATTTGTCCACAGTTTACCGATCGAACGTCTTACAATCGTTACCAAAATCGTTACAACGAGGAAAATTCGGCTCAGCACACTGCATTTTCAAAAAAATGAGGGGTGGGTATAATGGCTGGGGTCCAAAAGTTCATTTTTGGTCCCCCGTAAAATTTGACTGTGTGAATGGAGAAAAGCATGCCCTCTGGCATTACCGTTATTGGTCTTGGGCCGGGCGACAGCCGGCATTGGACCCGCGCCGCCGAGACGATTCTCAAACAAGCCGCCGAAGTTTACGTAGGCACGACCCGTCAGCCCAGCCTGGCGGATATTCCGGCCAAAATCTACTCTTTTGAGGAGAGGTACCCCTCTGGCGAGAGCGCGCCACAGCAAATTGCGGTGGACGTGGTGCGGCTGGGTCAACGAGAGACAGGCGTGATTTATGCCGTGCCCGGCCACCCTCTCGAAGACGCCAGCGTCCCACTCATCCGCACTTTAGCCAAAATGCAGCAAGTAACGATGACGCTTATCCCCGGCCTTAGTTTGCTGGAGGCCGCCGCCGCAGCCGTGAGCCTGGAAAGCCTGCACATGCTGCAAATCGCCGTCGCCGGCGAGGTCGCCCGGCTGCATCATCCACCGCTGGCTCCAGATCAGCCGGCGCTGGTGACGAGGCTGTCCAATCGACAACTGGCGGCGCAGGTCAAACAGGTGTTGCTGAACGCTTATGCCGACAATTTCAAGGTCACCCTGGTGCACAGGGCGGAACAGGTCTGGCTGGGTCCTCTGGCCGAACTGGATCAACAACCGCAGCTTGACGAGTCAACCAGCCTCTACCTGCCCGCCGACCCGGCCAACAACGGCTTGCCGGCCTTTCAGGAGACGATTGCTCATCTGCGCGCGCCGGAGGGCTGTCCCTGGGATCGGGAGCAAACCCATCAGAGCCTGCGCCCATTTTTGCTGGAAGAAACCTACGAGGTGCTGGAGGCGCTCGACGCGGCTGACCCGACGGCCCTGGCCGAAGAGTTAGGTGATTTGCTGCTCCAAATTGTGCTGCACACTCAAATCGCCACCGGGGCGGGAGATTTCAAGATGGGTGAAGTCATCGGGCAGATCAACCGCAAATTGGTGCGACGGCATCCCCACGTTTTCGGCAATGTCAGCGTCAATGGGGCGGCGGAGGTCATGGTAAATTGGGAAGAAATAAAGCGGCTTGAACGCTCCAACGGCCAAGGTGAAACGCGGCCTTCGGTGTTGGATGGCATTCCAGAGGCTTTGCCGGCGCTGGCCCAGGCCCTGGCGATTTCCAAAAGGGCGGTGCGGGTGGGGTTTGAGTGGCCCAATATCGAAGGCGTCCTGGATAAACTAATTGAAGAGGCCCGCGAAATCACCCAGGCCGCCAACCCGATTGAGTTGGAGGCCGAGATTGGGGATTTGCTCTTTAGCGCGGTCAATCTGGCTCGCTGGCGCCAGGTTGACCCCGAAAGCGCCTTGCGCGCCACCAACGCCCGTTTCACTCGCCGCTTCAAAAGGCTGGAAACACTGGCTGCGGCTCAAGGCAAAGTCTTAACTACGATGTCGATACAAGAGATGGACAATTTATGGGATGAGGCCAAAAATTTAGAGGGATAATGCCTGAGGTTTTAATATGTCGGTAAACTCAAACAAGCCTGAACGATGGAAAGCAGATATTGCCCAGTCAGTCGACCTTTACAACGATTGGTTTATGAATTTTGCTCCAAAAGCGTATCGAGACACCCGCCTCGCAACGACCAAGCAAGTAGAGTTCGCACTAAAGGTGACAGTTAATCTGACTCACATCGAACCAGAAATTTTACGGCAGAACCCATCTGTGTTGCCAATACTTCGTATGGCTACAGCGCCTCCCATAGCCCGTGACCGTTTGGTTGGTCTGGCCAGGGTACCAGCCAACCTCATTTCAACGATGGAAGCTAATCAGCGAATCCCACCCCGCATGAGCGAGGCTCTAGTTGATAGTGAACTTATTAAGATTAGCCAAATAATCATCAAATTGGCTGATAAAGATATACTTTCTTGGCTCGAAACTGGTCAGGAACCAACAGAAACTCAAACGCATCGGGCTGCAACGATTATTGCTGACCGTCTCTGTGGGGCAGTCGCTGATCCAATTATTCGCAATACTCAAGAAAGAAGACAACTTGCCTACATCAAGCAATGGTTAGCACAGCGGGGTTATATACATATCGACACTGGTCATGGGTTGAAAGTCGGTGAGATGAAACCAGGAACATTTACATTCCGCCTCAATGTGCCCGTAACACAAGAAGGTCGAGTTAAAAAAGTTAATATTCCAATTGACGCTGTTATTATGCCTTTTCAATCTGAAAGTGGTGATTTGCCGCTATTAATTGAGGCGAAATCGGCAGGTGACTTCACCAACACCAATAAGCGGCGCAAAGAGGAAGCCATCAAAGTCAGCCAATTGCGAAACAGTTATGGTGATAAGGTACGCTTTATTTTGTTCCTCTGCGGTTACTTTGATAGTGGATACCTGGGCTATGAAGCTGCTGAAGGCATCGACTGGGTTTGGGAACATCGTATAGATGATCTTATAGAATTCGGGATATAGATATGATCGTCAAAGATTGGCTTACAACTATTGATTTTATCGAGTCGCAGCGGCTAGAATTGCAGAGGCAGCTAGACTCAGTAAAGACGCAAAGCGAACGCAATAAGCTTGGTCAATTTGCTACACCGACTCCCCTAGCCCTTGATATATTCAAGTACGCCAAGCTACTGCTCCCAACACAACAGATTCAGTTTCTTGATCCTGCTTTTGGTACAGGCGCCTTCTATTCCGCGCTTTTACAAATATTCCCTCCTTATCAGATCGCTAACGCATCTGGCTATGAAATTGATTCGCGCTATGCGAGCGAAGCTATCAGACTTTGGGCTAATACACCCTTAAAGCTAAACATAGGAGATTTTACGCAAATAGAGCCTCCAACTTCAGACGAGGCCAAAGCTAATCTACTCATTTGCAATCCTCCTTATGTTAGACATCACCACTTATCAGTTGTGGAAAAGTCAAGGTTGCAGAAACTAGCACAGCGGATGACCGGGGTGAAATTAGGTGGTTTGACTGGACTTTATTGTTATTTTCTTTTAATTTCACACAGGTGGATGGCTGATGACGGCTTGGCTGGATGGCTAATTCCAAGCGAATTTATGGATGTGAAGTACGGACTCTCTGTAAAAAAATACTTACTCAATTGTGTAACTCTGCTACGTATTCACCGTTTTGATCCGAATGAGGTTCAATTTGAGGATGCACTTGTGTCTTCTACAGTCATTTGGTTCAAGAAAACAAAACCACCAGCCGTTCACTCTGTTGAATTCACTTATGGAGGCACACTAGCAAAGCCAAAATTTTCCAGGCATATTTCAGCGAATGAATTACACGAAACTGGTAAATGGTCCAATTTTTTCATTCTCAATAGTAGTAATGTAAAAACCAATCAGATGCAGTTGAAGCTGTCAGACCTGTTTAAGATTAAACGTGGTATCGCAACAGGAGCCAATAAATTCTTTATACTTACGCCGAAAAAAATATTTCAGTATCAACTTCCAACTGAGTTCTTAATTCCTATTCTACCAAGCCCTCGATATTTATCAGTCAATACAATCGAAGCTGACCATTATGGGGATCCTATTTTAGACCAAAAACTATTCCTATTAGCCTGCAATCTATCAGAAGATGAAGTAAAAACGAATTACCCTTCGTTATGGGAATATCTCCAAGCGGGTATACAAGCTGGTATAAATAAGCGTTATCTTTCCAGACATCGATCTCCTTGGTACATCCAGGAAGATCGCCCTGCTTCACCCCTACTTTGCACTTATATGGGACGTCGGTCTCCTAGAAGCAGCAATCCATTTCGCTTTATTCTGAATCATTCCAGGGCCACAGCGCCAAATGTATATCTCATGCTATATCCAAAGCCTGCTTTAGCAAACGCACTTAAAGAGAAACCAGAATTACTGAAATCTGTATGGCAAGCTCTAAATAAAATTCCTCTTGAAACGCTACTGAGCGAAGCGAGAATGTATGGGGGTGGGCTACATAAAATCGAACCAAATGAGCTGGCTAACGCTTCAGCAGATAGCATTATAGATATTCTGTCGAATTTGTCCGTTCATCAGCCTAGACAGCTTTCTTTTTTCGGATAGACTCACTGTATGAGTCGCCATCGCATTTTTCTTCTATTTTTTAGCTTGCTACTGTTTGTAGTCGCTTGTGGCACGCTCAATCCGGAGTATCAGCTCAATAACGAAGTGCGATTGGCTGTTTTTAATTATGAGCGAGAGATACGCGGGCCGGCCAAAGATTTGGTCATCCATTTCAGGCTAGATGAGCCGCGCATCAGGTTTCCGGGGCAGAGTGAAAATGGCGGACATACCGTCTGGCTCCACCCCGCCGGGGCCGAGGAGTATTTTGCCACCCGGCCGCAAGAGGCCAGTTATTTATATATTCAGGAAATTCAATACAACGAGGATGGGAGCGCGGCCACAGTCAACGTCTATCGTGGCGACGGGTCGGGGTATCAAGGCTGGCAGTTGACCGTAACCAGGGAGGCAAATAATCGCTGGGGGGTGACGGCTGAGGTTGAGCTTGGGAACAGTAAAGATCAATCCCTGCTGCCAAAAGAGGATAAATCGGCTGATGCAGGTTTCATCCGGATTGGGCGTCCGGCGATAAACACAAAAACTGCCACAAAGAGCAGACCAGGGTTTTTCCAATGAAACGCGCCGAGGACCAGCAAAAGCGCGATGGCGTGTCCCACCGTCAGCGCAATCTGGGTGGCGCGAGGATAGGAAAGAAATAGAGCCAGGATAGCCCGCAAGATGCGTCCGCCATCCATGGGAAAAGCGGGGATCAGGTTAAACACAAACAGAATAACATTCGACAGCAGCAGAAAGATGATCAACCCCAACAAAGCACCTTCTTGAAAAAAGGCTTGCATCACCGCGCTAAGCACTGTACCCGGTGAAGTCAGCAAGCCCAACAATAAGGGTTCTTCGCTAAAAACAAGCGCAACCGGGACCAGACTCACCGCGATGGACAGATTGACCAGCGGCCCGGCCCCGGCAATTAATATTTCGTGGAACGGTTTTTCGGGCAGCGATTGCATCTGTGCCAGCCCGCCAATGGGCAGCAAAATAATATTTTTCACCGGCACATTCAGATACTGGGCAATCAACGCATGACCTAACTCATGCAGGGTCACACAGCCAAACAGCAGCAGCACAGCCACCAAAGCAAAAATAATGCCATCAAGCTTGCCGTGACTGAAAGCTCCTTGCAAGACAATCCACACAATAATAAAACTAAAACTCCAGTGGACATTAATATTAACGCCCGCCAAACGGGCCATGCGCCACGAGCCTTTTATCATCGGTTGACAATTGACAACTGGCACTTAATTGTTGACAATTCTATCCCCCTCCAACTCAAACCTAAATTGGAGAGCATGCAGTTTGTGGTAAAGGCCATCGGCCCGGCTGACCAACTCAGCGTGGCTACCCTGTTCCACAATGCGGCCGCCCTCTAGCACCAAAATCCAGTCGGCATTGATAATGGTACTCAAACGATGAGCAATCACAAATGTGGTGCGTGATTTCATCAAGCGCTCCAGGGCTTCTTGGACCAACTGCTCCGACTCGCTGTCGAGTGAGGACGTTGCCTCGTCCAAAATGAGAATTCGGGGATTTTTGAGAATTGCCCGGGCAATGGCAATGCGCTGGCGCTGGCCGCCGCTCAATTTGATCCCCCGCTCGCCGACACGAGTCTCATAGCCCTGAGGCATATTGACAATAAAGTCGTGGGCGTTGGCGGCTCGGGCGGCCGCTTCAATCTCGGCCTGGCTGGCCTCTAACTTGCCATAACGGATATTCTCACGGATGGTATCGGAAAACATGGCCGTTTCCTGAGGAACCATGCCAATTTGCTCCCGCAGGCTCAGCAGAGTGACCTGCCGAATGTCGTGGCCGTCAATGGTGATGCAGCCGGCGGTGACATCATAAAAACGGGGAATAAGATTGACCAGCGTCGTTTTGCCCGCGCCGCTGGGTCCAACCAGCGCTACCACCTGCCCGGGTTTGACCTCCAGGGAAACGTTGTGCAGCACCGGCACACTTGAATCATACTCAAAGCTGACATTTTCAAACGCAACCCGGCCAATAATTGTCGGCAAGAGGTAAGCCTTGGGCGCATCGGCCAACTCAGACTGCAAATCCAATAGCTCAAAGATGTGTTCTGTGGCTCCTAGAGCTGCCTGAAATTGACTGTAAAGCCCGGAAAAAGCGGCAATCGGCCCGGCTACCAGAAGGGTGTAAATCAGAAAAGCAACCAACCCGCCGGGAGAGAGATACCCCTGAATCACCTCATAGCCGCCGAACCAGAGGGTAATGGTAATGGAGATAAAAGCCATAAAGCCGATGAATGGACCCAGGGTTGCTGAAATTTTGACCCGCCTGATGGCGGCGATAAATGTTTCCTCCACTTTGGCCCTGAAACGAGCGATTTCATAAACTTCGCGGGCAAACGATTTGACAATGCGCACATTACCAATGGTCTCATCCACCACCGCCGCCGCCTCGGCCAGGCGGTCCTGCACTTCAGCGGCAGCCCGGCGGATTTTTCGACCCAGAAAAACCATCGTCAAAGTGACGATAGGAATTCCACCCAAGATCACACTGGTCAGCCGCCAATCGAGCCAGAACAACAAAATCACTCCCCCCATCAGGGTGAGGCTCTGTTGCAGCAGCGTAACCAGGTTGTCGGTCACCGCCGCTTGCAAAGTGGTCACATCGTTAGTCACCCGGGAGACCAGTTCACCCGTGCGGCGGTCGGCGTAGAAACGGAGCGAGAGGCTTAGCAGATGGTTATAAAGTTGCTCACGCAAATCGGTCACCACCCGCTCACCGATAAAAGAAGTATAATAGCGATTGACAAAGCTAAAGAAAGCTTGGGCCAGAAAAACCAGGGCCAGCAAGGCGGTAAAGCCGTTAAGTAGAGCCAAGTCCCGCTTTACAAAAACCACATCAACAATATTGCGGACCACCAACGGCATCACCAAGCCCAACAGTGTTCCCACTACCAGGGAGATGATAGCCAGGATCATTCGGCTCCGATACGGGCCGACATACCGCAGCAACCGCCTGTAGCCGCCCAACCTTTGGCGAGTAATAGGCCGGCGACTCGCCTCATTTTCTGCCGAGATATCAGGACGACGAGGTCTAAACATTTCTCAGAGGGACTTTCAACTCCAGTTTTGAGGGGTTAGGAGGAAAATTTTTTGCTCTAATACAAACCAGTGTAGCACGGTATGAGGGCGGGAGCAAACCCATTTATTTGGACAAAACATAGGCTGAAGACGCTGCTAACACCTGGCCAAATATTTACGAGAAATTTACTGACTCCGGCTGCGATACATGCTATATTAGTACTAACATAACCTGTTGCGTCGAACTCCTCCCATTTGCGGCTGCACCCACAGCCAAAGCCTCTTCTAAAAATTATCGGCCTGACTGACGCTGGAAAAAATCTTCCCCAAGATTTATTTTTGCCAGATGCAACAGGATTTCTCAGGGAAAGCAACCCCACCCGACCCTGAGAGGAAAAGACACTCACTACCTCCCAAGTGAGTGTCTTTTTTATTTCTAAAGATAGAGCTTGGGTAAGCTTACCGAGCAAGAATATTGGCAATTTGTCAAGCCTCCTGAACAATAGTATAATTTGGTATTGCCGTTTGGCAGAAACCTTAAATCTCCAAATTTTTAAGAGGTATACCTCATCTTGGTTCAGCGTAAGACTCAAACTCCGGCCTATTGGCAAGGCCAGTTTACCATTAGCAACAAAGATATAGAACCCATTTATAATCAAATTTTAGAGCAAAACCGGGTCTTTACCCTAGATGAAATCGCGCTTACCCTGGTGGGCCGCCAATGCCAGGCAGAAGAAATAGCAGCCAGAAGCGAACTGCAACAGGGTAAACTTTACCAACCCAAAGAAAGTTATGCCCTTGAAGAGCAAGTCGTTTTTCCTGCCCTGGATTTTGCGGTGGGCACTGTCAAATCCACCCGTGAGGGCCATCATCCGGCGCACGGAAAATTCACGGTTATTGAGGTGAATTTTGAAAATGGCGACACCACCCGCGAATTTGTAGCCAATTTTAACCGACCTCATGTCCTTAACCTGGATAGCAGTCAGAGTCTGGCTAACTTGCAAGGGTTAATGTCCCCAGAGGAAATCTATCATTCATATATTGACTTCATTCGGCCCAAGGTTAAAGCCGCCCTGGCTAATAACAATGATTTTGTAAAGTTCCACGACCAATATTTTCTGCGTGATTTACTGCCAGATTTTCACGAGGGGCTTTTTAATATTGCTGATGCAGCGATTGATATCAACAACGGACCTTTAAGTGTTGATGCCCTCATTGAACAAATGGGGCTGGCTGAAGGTAAAGATATTACCGATACGCTGCGCTTCTCGTTAAGTTATCAGTTGGCCAATGATGAGCGCTTTGATGATGTTGGCCCGACTGGACAAGTGCTGTGGTACCTGGAGCGAATCGAGCCGCCTGAAGCCCATCATCTGCCGCGCCGGCTACAAATAATCCCTGGTCACGCCTACGATGTGAGTTCGTTTGACCAGGATTTACGGACCTTATTAACCGAAATTGACGACGAAGCTACCTCTCCTGAAGACGTTTCTGTGGTTGACTCCACTGAAGAGAGTGTGACAATTACCATCAATTATCCGCATCGGCGCGTTGGTACTTTACCGATTACACCCAAAACGCAATCTTTTTTCCCTAACAGCAATTATAACCCGGTTCTCTTTGAATTTATCGATGGACGCACCGGTGATTCGATGCCTGGCTGGACTGCGCTGAATGACAAATATGTGTTTGGGTTGGACGAATGGTATAATAAGAATAAACTGCCAGTGGGAGCCTACATCTCTATCAAGCGCACTGATAACCCTATGCAGATCATTGTAGATTATCAGGCTATGCGTGCTCAACGTGATTGGGTGCGGACTGCCGCCTCAAGCGGCAGCAAACTGGCCTTTCAGATGAGCAAAGAAGCGATCAGTTGCAAATATGATGAGTTAATGATTATAGGGGAGTCAAATCAAGCCCAAATTGACTCGCTCTGGCTGAACGCTTTAGAAAAGAAGCTTTCCATTTTCGATATCCTTTGCCAGGTATTTCCAGAATTGTCCAAACTTAATCCACAGAGTACAGTTCACGCCAAAACTCTTTATAGTGCGGTCAATATCATCCATCGGGCCGGACCTGGCCCAATTTTCCAGGAGCTGATAAAACATCGCTGCTTTATCCCGATGAAAAACGGTTACTGGATTTACGATCCTAATCTGCGAGATTAGCAGACAGCAAACTTCCTTAACAACATGGCCAAATACGTAAAACCAACGCTCGACACAAAATTTCATATAGACTTTGCCTGGTGGCAAAAACAGCGGCAAAGTCTCGGCGCTTACCTTCAGGGTCATCTATGCCCAGAAGCCAAAACGCACCTTGCTGATGATAGACAAAACCAAACTTTTGACTGGATCAGCCCTGAAACAGGTGAGGTTTTTCGACTAGATATTCTCTGGTATACCATCCAAACTCATTGCAGTCAGCAACCCGAATTTATTGATGAAAGTTTGCCTTTAACCCGGGCTATCTTTCGTCTCTTTATTGCTAATGATAATGCCCCTTTGACACCGCTTGAAATTCACGCCGAGTTACAGAAAAAAACACCTGACCTTATCTTACGCACCATCGGTGGACATCAAGTCTACGATGGTATCCGCCCTGTCAATTTGTCAATTTAGGGTTTGATCAGGCTTGTCGAATTCGCTAAACAAATCCATCATGCCGCCCCTTTGGGCGGTTTTCTTTTTTTTATTAGCGCGATTTTCCAGTTACGGCTAAAATATAACCAAGCTTTGCAGACGACCTAAGAAATGATTTCAGCCAAGGAGTTCATAAAATTATTAATGGCCGTGACTCTGCTGCTCTTTTGGGTAAGAGTCTCGGTTAATCCAACTCTGGCTCAAGAAGGTAGTCAGCCGGCGCAAGAGACATTTATCTACATTGTACAACCCGGCGACACCCTCATCGCCATTGCCCTGCGCCATAATCTTTCACTGGCCGATCTTGCCTTGGTTAACCACCTGTCAAACTACAATCTCATTTTCCCAGGCCAAAAGCTTGAGCTGCCGAGTATTGCTGCGCTACCCGCAGTTCAATCTGACCCCCTGCCTGGGACGGTTGACCAAAGTCACATCGTTCGGCCGGGTGAAACACTTTTCATTATTGCCAATACCTACGGTGTTTCTCTGGAAGCCCTTATCTCGGCTAACCATTTGGACAACCCGGACCTGCTGCAAGTGGGTCAGACGCTGCAAATCCCCAGCGGTCTCCCATCTACACCGGAGAACCTGCCGACGCCCTTTAGTGCTATTGAACTTTCTGAGCCAACCATCATCCAAGGGCGAACTCTGATTATCAAGATAACATTGGCCGGCCCGACTACCCTGAGCGGCGATTTTGAAGGCCGTCCTATCTTTTTCAATGACAATAGTAATGGTCAATTTTGGGGAATTACGGCTATTCATGCATTGACCGAACCGAATATTTACCCGATTAAACTTACGGCAAAGCTGGCTGATGGCACGCAGGTGACTGTTATAAAAAATGTTAACGTTGTTGAAGGTCCTTACAGCCAGGAGAATATTGAGGTAGATGAGCAGCGGGACGAGTTGCTTGACCCAGAGTTAATTCGAACCGAACAGGAAAAATTAAACATCCTGTGGTCTCAGGTGTTACCGCGACCGCGCTGGCAAGGTTCATTTTGGTATCCAGTTGCCGTTGATACCTTGCGCCTTACCAGTAATTTTGGCACACGCCGCAGCTATAACGATAGCTCGGTCGCCAGTTTCCACAGCGGTACTGATTTTGGAGGTGCGATAGGTACACCTATTTATGCTCCGGCGGCCGGCACGGTTGTTCTAGCCGAAAAACTCACCGTTCGCGGTAATGCGGTCCTCATTGACCACGGGTTGGGCTTATTTAGCGGGTACTGGCATCAAAGCCAACTGGCCGTAACGGTTGGCCAAGACGTGAAACAGGGGGATTTAATTGGTTTTCTTGGTGATACGGGTTTGGTTACAGGACCACATTTGCACTGGGAAATACGCTTGAACAGCATTGCCGTAGAACCATTACAGTGGGTCCAACAAACAATTCCTTAAACCAGCGAATGTTTTTTGAGGAGTAGGCACAGTGAATAGTAAAAAAACTTATTTGATTGACATGGATGGAGTCCTTGTTCACGGTCAAAATCCGGTTCCGGGAGCCGCCGAATTTATTGAACGCCTAATTGTGGGTGAGCACAAATATCTTGTTTTGACCAACAACTCGCGTTACACCCCAACTGATTTACAGCATCGGCTCCAATCGGCGGGGATTAACATTGGAATACAGCAGATTTTTAGCAGTGCGATGGCGACTGCCGCATTTGTACAATCCCAAAAACCGCATGGTTCAGCTTATGTCTTGGGAGATATAGGCTTATATCAAGCTTTGACCGATGTAGGTTACACTCTGACCGATTACAAGCCTGATTATGTTATTTTGGGCGAAACCGAATCCTACCCCTATGATAAAATTATTCGTGCCACGCAGTTAATCTGGGCAGGAACTCCCTTTATTGCGACCAATCCTGATCCCTCCGGGCCAACCGAACACGGGTTAACGCCGGCCTGCGGGGCTGTAGCCGCTCTCATCGAAAAGGCGACCGGATTTGCTCCCTATTTCGTCGGCAAGCCCAATCCGCTGATGATGCGTTCAGCCTTGCGCTATCTGGGGGAACATTCTGAAAACACTATCATGGTGGGAGATCGTATGGATACCGATATTAAGGTAGGGCTAGAGAGCGGCCTGGAAACCATTTTGGTTCTAACAGGGGTAACTCGACCGGATATGATCACCAATTTTCCCTATCGTCCTAATCGTGTTGTCAATTCAGTAGCTGATATCGAACCGTAAATAAATTATTTTTTTACCCACAAAGAGTATATTTTTGGCTTTTTTTAGGGTTTATAAAGCTTTTTAATAGTTAAGTAAAAATTTATTTCCCCATTATGAATTATTTTGCCCAAAACAGTAATTTTCGGTGCAAATGGGGTTATCCTTACAGCATAATCGAAAAATATTTTGTACACTTTGTTTTGTATTTTTGTCCCACTTTATTTTTATTTTTACCATAATTTAGGGACGTTATCATATCAGTCAGAATTATTTTTCAAATATTAACCCACTCTAGCGGTGTTTACAGTATTTTGACTAAACAACAAAAACTCAGTTTAATTAGATATCAGAAACAAAACCGTAATCCTATTTCCTTGTCCAATCCAGCTCGCGGCAATTTATTAAAATGGGGAGCTGTTGCCGGAGCCGCAGGTGGTTTTTTGATGATTCAGCCGCAAGTTTTCTGGCAAATCATCGGCGTATTTGTGATAGTTTTTGTCGCTAACTATCACATTTCCAAAACCGGTCAGGAGATCCCGTTGTGGCAAGCTATCGTTATTTCCTTGACAGGTATATTGGCAGCCATGTTTGGAGTAATTGTGGTCGGCACCATCATGATTACTTACTTTCAATCGGCTACGGGATAGCAACCATGAAGCATGTAGTCAGCATCAGTTTAGGTAGCTCCAGCCGCGATAAGAAAGTTGAGTTCAAACTGGGAGACGAAACCCTTATTCTTGAACGAATCGGCTGCGACGGAGACGAAAAAAAGGCCAAAGCCTTGTTCGCCGAACTGGACGGCAAGGTTGATGCCTTTGGCGTAGGCGGCGTCGAGCTTTATGTCAGGGTTGGTGAAAAAAACTATCCCTTGCGCTCTGGAATTAATCTAGTCAAAGAGGTCAAACAAACTCCTTTTACAGATGGCCGAGGGCTAAAATTGACGATGGAGCAACATATCTTCCAGATGGCCGAGCCCCAATTCCAGCAGCCCATAACCCTTCGCAAAGGCATGATGCCGGTTGCGGCTGATCGCTTCGGCATGGCCGAGTCATTGCATCGGGCGGGTTTTGAACTGGTGTTTTGTGATTTGATGTTTGGGCTGGGTATCCCCCTGCCTATTTATGGGCTGGCTCGGTTACGTACATTAGCAGCCATCCTGATGCCGGTTATTGGGCTAATGCCGGTCAGCATGCTCTATCCGACGGGTCAAAATCAGGAGGCCAATGTACCAAAATACGAAATTTGGTTTCACTACGGACCAGTGATTGCCGGAGATTTTCAATATATTCGTCGCCATATGCCCTTGGATATGCAGGGCCAAGTTGTCATTACCAATACCACCACCGCCAGCGACGTTGAGTTGATGCAATCGCGTGGCGTATCTTATCTGGTAACCAGTACGCCCCGTATAGATGGGCGTTCTTTTGGAGCCAATGTTTTGGAAGCGGCTTTGATTGCCTACTCCGGCCAAGGTCGTGAGCTAAACGACGCTGAACTTTCTGCTCTGGTCAAAGATTTAAATCTTAAACCAAATGTACAAGCCTTGAATCTACCTTAAGCCACCGAACAGATTCTCAAATGGTTGCGCCCCTATAGGGCTTGTGCTAAAATATCACACCCATTGATTTAGAAAAGATTCCCAGGAGAGGTCCACCATCGCTACGCAAGTTGAAGTTGCCAAGGGGCGAAGCATTCCCTCTACCTTTAAACTGCCCGGTTGGACTAAGGCGGTTCTCTACTTCTTGCTGGTCGTGCTGTTGCTGGCTTTGGCCTGGCAGGGTTATAAGCTTCTGGCGGCGCCGGGTGGTAAATACTTGCGTGGCACCGCCGAGGTTAAGGTGGGCCAAGAGCGAGTGCCTGGGTTTCTATGCCAAAACTTTGGACTGTGTAAGATTGCTATGCCCATCAGCGCCGATGATCGTTCTATGCCGCCTCTGGCAGATATTGTCGGAACCCTCTTTGAGCCCCCCCGGCGTGGCGGCGAAGAAATACTGCTCACCATTCTGCTACGAGCATCGCTTTTTACCCTCCAGGAAGCGATGGCCGGTTTTTTGCTGGGCGGGATACTAGGATTTATTTTGGGGGTTATTTTTGCCCACTCGGCTCTATTGGAGCGAGGCTTGTTGCCCTATGTTGTAGCTTCACAAACCGTACCCCTGCTGGCAATTGCCCCCATGGTGGTTATCTGGTTGGGAGGTAACTGGTTTTCAGTTGCCATTATTGCCGCCTATCTTACCTTTTTTCCGGTCACCATCAATACCTTGCGCGGTCTGCTTTCTCCCCAACCCACAGCAGTAGAATTAATGCTTTCCTATGCGGCCACTCCCTGGGAGATATTATGGAAATTGCGTGTGCCGGCGGCCTTGCCGTATATCTTTACTGCTCTTAAAGTTTCAGCCACAGCCAGCGTGGTGGGGGCTATCATCGGTGAATTGCCTTCGGGTATTGCGGATGGGTTAGGGCGGGCCATTCTTAATTTCAATCAATATTATGCCACAGGTCCTGAAAAATTGTGGGCCAGCATCCTAATCGCATCCCTGGCTGGGATGATCTTCTTCATAGTAATTATCATTTTGGAAAAGATCTTTATTCCGCATCGATATGCTGAAATATAGCTAAAACTTGCGGAGATAGCTCTTTTTAGTTATTATTCCGTTCTATTTAGCTAAGCTACCCCTTAGGTCTAGGACTTGTGATCCCCAGAGTTTATACCACCTAAGGAAACCAGGGCAGATGCGACGGAAACCATAGTCTGTCATCCCTTTTCTGCGGCTGGTTTGGTTCTCAGCATGCCAGGCTTTGTCGGGTAATTCGACCCCTCTTTCACTTATTACTTCAACTCCACAATCTGGAATCTGGCTACCCGGGGCAGTAGGTAGGGATATCTTAATTAATTACGGAGGAGAAGATGGCGCGACGCATCTTGGATAATTTGAATTTCGTGAACGTGTCCCTGGCGTTGGTAGGCGCTTTTATTGTTGCCATCATTGTTATTGGTTCATTTACTACGCTGCAATCCGGACATTACACCACCCGCCAATGGTTCGATTTCGCCGTTTTTGGGCTGGCCCAGGGTAGTATCTACGCGCTGATTGCCTTAGGTTATACCATGGTCTATGGGGTACTGCGCATGATTAACTTCGCTCACGGCGAAGTCTACATGAGTGGCGCTTTCACCGGCTATTTTGTAGCGGATGCGATGAATCGGGCCAAAGTTCTTGATACAAATCCGTTGCTCGGACTACTGGCTGTTTTTCTGGTGGCTATGGTGACCTCGACCATTGTAGCGGTCTTGCTAGAGCGCATTGCTTACCGCCCCCTGCGGCGGGCTCCCCGGCTGGTACCCCTCATTACCGCTATCGGCGCTTCTTTCTTCTTGCAATATACCTTTCGCGGTCTGTACGGTTCTCAATTTAAAGCTTACCCCGAAGTAAAAATCCTTGACGGCGTGTGGGCTTTAGGTGACAGTGGTTTCACCATCCAAAAGATTCAGGTAGTGGTAGTGGTGGCCGCAGCCTTGTTGATGTTTGGGCTTTATATGTTTGTCCAGCGTACCAAAACCGGCAAAGCCATGCGCGCCGTTTCCGAAAATAAAGATGTGGCGGCGCTGATGGGAATTGACGTGGATGCCATCATCGTCCAGACGTTTATCCTGGGCGCGGCCATGGCCGGAGCTGCTGGGGTGCTGTATGCGCTCATGTTCCGGCAAGTCAGCTTTTTTATGGGCTTTATTCCGGGCATCAAAGCTTTCACGGCTGCGGTGTTGGGTGGAATTGGCAACATTCCTGGGGCCATGCTGGGGGGGCTATTTCTGGGACTATTCGAGTCGGTTGGGCCAAGTCTATTTCTCGACGGACTAGGCATTCCGGCGCCCTATCAGCTTAAGGATGTTATTGCCTTTAGTATGTTAGTGTTAATCCTAATCTTTCGGCCGCAGGGCATTCTGGGTGAACGGTTGGGCAAGACCAAAGCCTGAGGTATATAGCTATGACCGAGAAGTTTCAACTCAATTGGAAGAAAGTCTTTCAAATCGGCTTAATTGGCGGAGCTGCCGCCGTGCTGCTTTCGCTGGTGGGCATGGTTGAAGCCTTTGATAAGCGCGACATCATTGCCGGGGTTATATCGCTGGGCCAAACTTTGCTCTTGACTATCTCTTTCACCATTGGTTACAGCGCGGCCAAGCAGGCCGGCGGCCGTGATTGGCGAGCAATTCTGGTTAGCGGCCTCCTGGCTGGGTTGGTCGTCGGCGGCGTTGTGGCCGGTTTTGTGCTGCTAGGCAAGGCGATAAATCTCCGGCCGGTGCTGGTCAATGCTTCACCCGCTCTTTTCAAGATTTTAACCTTTGATCAAAAAAGTACCACTCTGGCAGTTATTTATCTGGCCGCTGGCGGCGCAGTGTTCGGCTTGATCGCTGGACTGGTCTATACCCTCCCCGCCCCTATCCGCCGAGCCATTATCGCTGCCTTGATTTGGGTTACTTTGCTTGGCCTGCTCCAAGATTTGATTCGCGTCACCTTGACCCCTTGGCCACAGGTGACCAAAGCCCTCAGTTGGATGTTTGGCACTAGAAACCAAAAGGGGTTGTCCGTTCTGGGCGCGGTGGTGGTGTTTATCGTCGTGGCGGTCGGTAATTATTTCTGGTCAGGGTGGAAGCCCACTGTTCAGACCCGTTACCAGGGCATGCCGCCTGCACGCCAAAATGTGGTCCGTTATGGCAGTTTGTTACTCATTGCCCTGTTGATGCTCTATTTGCCCAACTTGCTAGGGCCATTTCTAAGCGAGGTGGCTACAACTGTTGGCTTATACATCCTGATGGGCCTGGGTTTGAACATTGTGGTTGGGTTTGCCGGGCTGCTTGACCTCGGGTACGTGGCCTTTTTTGCTATCGGCGCCTATACTATGGGTGTCTTAACCACCAGCGGCGGTGAATTGACCACTTCAGCCCAGTGGACTTTCTGGGAAGCGCTTCCGGTGGCTGTGCTGGCTTCAGTGCTGGCCGGAGTCATTTTGGGGGTGCCAGTGCTTCATATTCGGGGCGACTACCTGGCCATTGTCACCCTCGGTTTTGGGGAGATTATCCGTATTCTGGCCCTATCTGATATGCTCAAACCCCACATTGGCGGCTCACAGGGCATTGTCCAGGTGGCCAGAGCGCAAATCGGCGGGCTTACTATTGATTCTGCCCAGAAACTTTATTATGTTATTTTAATCGCCTGTCTGATCGGAGCCTTTGTAGCCCTGCGCTTAAAAGACTCGCGGGTGGGCCGGGCCTGGATGGCCATGCGTGAGGATGAAGATGTAGCCCAAGCTATGGGTATTAATTTGGTTGTCACCAAATTGATGGCTTTTGGCGCTGGTGCGGCCTTCTCCGGGTTGAGCGGCGCTATCTTTGCCAGTAAGTTAGCCACCATCTACCCGCACAGTTTTAACCTGTTGATTTCAATCAACGTCTTATCGTTGATTATCGTGGGCGGAATGGGCAGCATTCCAGGGGTAGTCGTCGGTTCTTTGGCCCTGGTGGGCCTGCCGGAGTTGCTGCGCGAGTTTGACGAGTTTCGCTTGATGGTTTATGGAGCAGTCTTGGTAGCCATGATGCTATACCGGCCTGAGGGTCTGTGGCCCGAAAAAACACGCCAGCGCGAACTCCACGCTGAAGAGGCGGCCAATGAAGCAGTTGTCGAATTAGCAAGTGCAACATCAGCAGCAACGAGTGGTCAATAATGTCAATGCTCAAAGTAAACAAACTGGTTAAACGATTTGGTGGTCTGGTCGCTATTGGTGATCTGGACCTCGACGTCAAAGAACGGGCCATCCATAGTGTCATCGGCCCCAACGGCGCAGGTAAGACAACGCTGTTCAATTGTATCACCGGCTTTTACAAGCCAGAAGAAGGTGAGGTGCTCCTGAATGGCGAAACGCTGGTAGGCAAGTCACCCGATCAAATTACCCACAAAGGCATTGCCCGTACTTACCAAAACATTCGCCTGTTTGCCAATATGCCGGCCATTGAAAATGTGCTGGTAGGGCTGCACAGCCATCTCAAAACGAATCTAGTCGGAGCGATCTTTCGATTTCCCAGTGTTAAACAAGAAGAAAGCCAGGCTCTGGACGAAGCCCGCCAGCTTTTGCGTTTTGTTGGTTTAGCCGGTAAAGGCGACCTGCTGGCCAAGAATCTGCCTTATGGTGACCAGCGCCGCCTGGAAATAGCCCGCGCTTTAGCCAGCAAGCCCAAAGTGCTGCTGCTCGACGAGCCGACAGCCGGCATGAACCCGCACGAAACGGCAGAAATGACTCACTTTATCCAGCATCTGCGGGATGAACTCGGTATCACCATTCTTCTCATTGAGCATGATATGCGGGTCGTCATGGGGATTTCAGAAACCGTCACCGTGCTGGATTATGGGGTTAAAATTGCCGAAGGTCTCCCGGCTGAGATCCAACGGAATACGCGTGTCATTGAAGCCTATCTGGGTCGTGGGGTTGTGGCCAATGGGCAACAAGCCGCCTGAGCTACCCTCTATTTGCGGAGCATAAAATCATGCCTCTTCTTGAAGTCAAAGACGTTCATACCTACTACGGCAACATCCACGCTCTGAAAGGCATTTCGCTGACCGTTGAGGAGGGTGAAATTGTAACCTTGATCGGCGGCAATGGCGCCGGCAAAAGTACCACCCTCAAAACTATCAGCGGACTGCTTCAGCCACGTCAAGGCTCTATCCATTTTGATGGCGAGGATTTACGCAACTACAAACCGCATGAATTGGTCAACAAAGGCCTGGCCATGGTGCCGGAAGGACGCGGAATTTTTGCCAGCCTGACCGTTTCTGAGAATTTGGATATGGGCGCCTACTATCGCCGCGACCGGCGCGCGATTGCCCAGGATGTAGAACACAATTTTACGCTTTTCCCTCGTCTCAAAGAGCGCCGCCAGCAAGTCGCCGGAACCCTTAGCGGAGGTGAGCAGCAAATGCTAGCCACCGCTCGGGCCCTGATGGCCCGGCCCCGAGTGTTATTAATGGATGAGCCTTCGATGGGTCTGGCTCCGATTTTGGTTGAAAGTATTTTTGATAAGATTAGTGAAATTAACAAGACAGGCACGACCATCCTTTTGGTGGAGCAAAACGCCAACGTGGCCTTAGCCATTGCCCATCGAGGCTACGTGCTCCAAACAGGTGAGATTGTTTTGGCCGATAGCGCCGAGAATTTACGCCATAACCAAATGGTACGACAGGCTTATCTGGGGGAGATATAGGAGTAACCCGATAGTTTTAAGTTTGATGATTTTTTGTTAAAGACTCACATAACTAACTTTTCAAAGCCTTAAAATCCTGCATGCAAAATTCGGTCGTCTCAATTCAGAACCTCAACAAAATTTTTGGCGAAGGCACCACCAACCAAGTTCACGCCCTTAAAGACATCAATCTAGTTATTCAGCCCAATGAATTTATTTCGTTCATTGGGCCATCTGGCTGTGGCAAGTCTACCCTCTTGCGCATTATCGGCGATTTGACCAACATCAGCGCCGGCCAGGTGACTATCAACAACAAAAGCGCCCACCAGGCCCGCCTGGATCGAGATTATGGTATGGTCTTTCAGGCCGCTACCTTATACGACTGGCGAACTGTCGCAAAAAATGTTCAGCTCCCGCTGGAGTTGATGAAATATTCTAAAGAGAAAAAAGAGCACCGCACTCGTGAAATGCTGACGCTGGTGGAGTTGAGTGATTTTGCCAGACACTTCCCCTGGCAGCTTTCCGGAGGGATGCAGCAGCGTGTGGCTATTGCCCGGGCTTTGGCCTTTGAACCTTCAATTTTGTTGATGGATGAACCCTTTGGGGCCTTAGATGAGATGACCCGAGAGCGCTTAAACCTGGAACTTCTCAGTATCTGGCAGAAAACTCAAACTACGGTCATCTTTGTCACCCACAGCATTACCGAAGCCGTCTTCCTTTCAACCCGCGTGATTGTTATGTCGGCTCGACCGGGCCGTATTACGACAGATATAAAGATTGATCTGCCTCATCCTCGCAATAACGACACGCGTGAAAGCGTGCGCTTCTTTGAACTGGAAACTGAGGTGCGCGAGGCCTTGCGCAAGAGCGAAAGTAAACGGGAATGAATGATCGCGTTCAAAAATATTTGGCCCCGATTATCGTCCTAATGGTTATTCTGTTGCTATGGGAAGGTCTGGTTGCGGCCTTTCAGATCGAGAAGTTTCTTCTGCCCAGGCCCTCGGTGATTCTGGCTAATTTCGCTCAGGTCTTTATCTTAGAGCCTGAAGGTTCCGCTAACTCTGCCGTCTCACCGACAACCGATCAATTTTTGGTCTTTGTCCCGGCCGATGCCTCCCGCGATAAGTTAGAACCTCTCCTGGCGGGCAAATTTGCAGAATTCGCCTGGTTTGGCCGACAAGTGGTCATCGTTACGGGGGCAAATTTGGACCCTATTATTCAGGCCAGCCTTTTTACCCTACGTGAAGCCTTAGGCGGCTTTGTCTTGGGTTGCACACTCGGCATTTTGGTAGCTCTGGCTACAGCCCGCTGGACTGTGACCCGCGAAGCCTTGATGCCCTTTGCTATTGCGGCCAATTCAACCCCAATTATTGCCTTTGCGCCGATTATGAACAACTGGTTTGGGCTTGACAACCCTTTTTCAAAAATGACCATTGTGGCTATTATGATCTTCTTTCCCATGATGATTAATACTGTGCGTGGTTTAATCTCAGTTGATCCTCGCTCCCTGGAACTGATGCGTTCATACGCCGCCGGTGAATTTGAAATTTTATTCAAACTTCGTATTCCAAATTCTTTGCCCTATATCTTTAATGGTTTCAAAGTGGCTGCCGCGCTGAGCATGATTGGCGCGGTAGTTGGCGAATATTTTGGCGGTCCTCGAATTGCCCTGGGCGTTTTTATTACCCAAGAAGCAGCTCTTTTTCGCTTTTCCTCGGCCTGGGCAGCTATTATTGTAGCCTGTATTCTGGGTATCGGGCTATATCTAATTATTCTGGCCGCCGAACGGCTGGCAATGCCCTGGCACGTCTCATTTAGAAACTAGCTAAGGTTAGTTGATTAATCATAATTTGGCTGTTCCTATCTTTGGAAAGGGGGTGGTAACTCAGCCGGACTTAAAAGCAGGAAGTAACAATCACTGTTTGGTAACTATTTATTTTCAATTTTAATAGGAGGAGATATGAAAATGAGCAAACGAATAATTTGGTTACTAACTTTAGTAGTAGCCCTGGCTCTGGTAGCTGGCTGTACCGGCGGCGCAACGCCGGCGCCTGAGCAACCAGCTAAAGAAGCTGCGACTGAAGCCCCGGCAGCGGC
>CAZRYD010000002.1:0-22217 GCA_964604225.1 uncultured Caldilineaceae bacterium | reverse complement strand
ACCGAAGAACCGGCGGCTGAAGCGCCCGCAGCCGAAGGCTGCACCGATGCCATCGGCTGCGTCGAAATCGCCGCCGGTGATCCGATCCACATGGCCTGGATCCAAACCGTTTCCGGAGCCACCGCCCCGTTGGGGTCTGACGAAGTGCGTGGGGTGGAAATCGCTGTTGACGACAAGGGCGGCGAACTGCTCGGCCATCCTATCGAACTGACCGGCGAAGACTCGCTGTGCAGCGCCGAAGGTGGCCAGGCGGCCGGGACCAAGATTGCTGCCGACCCGACCATCGTCGGTATTGTGGGGACGAGCTGTTCGAGCGAAGCCCGTGCAGCCATGCCCCTCATCTCCGAAGCCGGTATGGTTATGATCTCAGGCTCCAACACCAACCCTGATCTAACCAATCCTGACCATCCTGACCATTATCCTGGCTACTTCCGCACAGCGCACAACGACCTGTTCCAGGGCCGGGTTGCGGCGGAGTTCACCTTCAATGAGTTAGGTATCAAGACGGCGGCGACCATCCACGATGGTAGTCCCTATGCCGAGTCGTTGCAGCAAGTCTTTGCTGATGTCTTCACCGAACTGGGCGGGACCATCACCAGCCAGGAAGCGGTCAACGTCGGCGACACCGATATGAAGGGCGTGCTGACCAAGATTGGCGCGGACAAGCCTGGCCTGATCTACTTCCCCATCTTCGAGCCGGAAAGTGACTTCATCGCCGCCCAGAAATGTGATGTACCCGACCTGGCCGATACGATCATGATGAGCGCAGATGGTTCGTTAAGTGACACCTTCCCCGAAGCCTCCGGCGAGTGCGCCATCAACATGTTTCTGTCTGGCCCCTTTGTACAGGGTCAGCCTTATGATGACTTTGTGGCCAAATACACCGAGAAGTATGGTGAGGCTCCGATCAGCGGCTTTCACGCCCACGCCTATGATGGGGCTAATATGATTTTCGCCGCCATCGAAAAAGTGGCGGTGCAGAATACGGATGGGTCGCTGAGCATTGGCCGGCAGGCGTTGCGAGATGCGATGTATGGAACCAAAGACTTCGAGGGTTTGACCGGCAAGCTGACCTGTGATGCGAATGGCGACTGTGCCACCGGCGAAGCCCTGGCTGTCTTTCAACTGACCGAAGCCGAAGTGGTAGATGGCGCCTGGCCGCCTCAAGTCTACTGGCAACCGGGTGGCGGCGCAGCCCCGGCAGCAGCGGCTCCGGCCGCGGGCCAGACTATTCCGGCCGGCAGCTTTACCTGTGAAGACGCGATTGGTTGTGTGGACATTGTCGCGGGCGATCCGCTGCATATTGCCTGGATAGCCACGGTTTCCGGTGGAACCGCCCCGCTGGGCACCGACAACAACCGCGGTGTCGAAATCGCCATTGACGACAAGGGCGGCGAACTGCTCGGCCATCCTATTGAACTGACCGGCGAGGACTCCCTCTGCTCCGCTGAAGGCGGTCAAACCGCCGGTACCAAGATTGCCTCCGATCCGACCGTGGTCGGCATCATTGGTACCACCTGCTCCAGCGAAGCCCGCGCAGCCATGCCCCTCATCGCCGAAGCGGGCATGGTTATGATCTCGCCCTCCAACACCAACCCCGATCTGACCAACCCGGAGCATCCTGATCATCATCCGGGCTACCTGCGCACCGCCCACAACGACCTGTTCCAGGGACGCATCGCCGCCGAGTTCGCCTTCAACGAACTGGGGCTGAAAACTGCGGCGACCATTCACGATGGCAGCCCCTATGCCGAGTCCTTGCAGCAGGTCTTTGCTGATGTGTTCACCGAACTGGGCGGGACCATCACCAGTCAGGAGGCCGTCAACGTCGGCGACACCGATATGAAGGGTGTCTTGACCAAGATTGGGGCAGACAAACCCGAAATCATCTACTTCCCCATCTTCGAGCCGGAAGGCGACTTCATCGCCGCCCAGAAGTGTGATGTGCCCGATCTGGCCGACACGTTGATGATGGGCGCGGATGGCTTGACTATTGACACCTTCCCCGAAGCGGCGGGCGAGTGCGCCATTGGCATGTACCTGTCCGGGCCGTATGTGCAAGGCCAGCCTTATGATGACTTTGTGGCCAAATACGAAGAGAAGTATGGCGAGAAGCCCGTCAGTGGTTTCCACGCCCACGCCTATGATGGCGCCAATATGATCTTCAACGCCATCGAACAAGTCGCGGTGATGGAAGATGACGGCACGTTGCACATCCCTCGGCAGGCGTTGCGGGATGCGATGTATGGCATCAAGGATTTCGAGGGCCTGACCGGGAAGTTGAGTTGTGATGAGTATGGCGACTGCGCCACCGGCGAAGCATTGGCCGTGTTCCAGTTGACCGAAGCCGAAGTGGTGGATGGTGCCTGGCCGCCCAAACCCTTCTGGCTTCCCGGCAGCGGCGAAGCTGCTGCTCCGGCTGAGGGTGAAGCAATGGAAGCTATGGCTCCGCCTGAGTGCACCGAATTGACCCCGGTCAACCTCCAGTTACAGTGGGTGGCTCAATCGCAGTTTGCCGGTTACTATGCCGCCAAGGCTCAAGGCTTCTTTGAAGAATTCTGCCTGGATGTAACCATTCTCGAAGGCGCGGTAGACATCGTGCCCCAGCAAGTGGTGGCCTCCGGTCAGGCTCAATTCGGCATTGCCTGGGTGCCCAAGGTGCTGGCTTCGCGCGAAGAGGGCGCTGATCTGGTCAACATCGCTCAAGTCTTCCAGCGCAGTGGTACCCTGGAAGTCTCCTGGGCCGACAACCCTGTGGCCACTGTGGCCGATATGAAAGGCAAAAAGATCGGCACCTGGGGCTTTGGCAATGAGCACGAACTTTTCGCGGCCATGCGCAAAGAAGGGATTGACCCCAATAACAAGGATGATGTAACCGTAGTCCAACAAAGCTTCGACATGCTGGCATTGCTCAACCGCGAACTGGATGCGGCTGAAGCTATGACCTACAACGAATATGCCCAGGTTTTGGAAGCCGAAAATCCTGATACCGGCGAGTTATACCAGCCCGAAGACCTGGTAGTCATCAACTTCAACGATGTTGGCACGGCTATGCTGCAAGACCACGTTTTTGTGGATGGCGCGTGGCTGGCTGAAGAAGGCAACGAGCAAATCGCCACCCAGTTCCTGGCGGCGGCCTTCAAGGGCTGGCAGTTCTGTCGCGACAGCTTTGACGAGTGCGTTCAAATTGTGCTCGACAACGGCCCGACCCTGGGGCAAGGCCACATGACCTGGCAGTTGAATGAAATCAACAAGCTGATCTGGCCCTCCCCCAATGGCATCGGGATTATGGACCCGGCTTTGTGGGAACAAACCGCCACGATTTCGGTTGAGGGCGGCGTGATCAAAGAAGCGCCCAGCGACGACGCTTATCGCACCGATCTGGCCGAAGCAGCCCATAAATACCTGAGCGGCGACGTGACTGGGGAAAGCTGGACTGCCCAGACTGTCGAAGTTACCCCCGGCGGCGAATAAGGCCAATCGCCTCTCCTTAACGCTTTGATTTAAGGAGACCGCGGGACACGTAATAAATAGAGGGTGTTCCACTCATTCTAAAAGAGAAAAGAGTTGGAACACCCTCTCATTTCTTGGTTAAAACGTAAAATGTAAGCTGTAAAGTGAGTTGATAGATTGCTTTACATTTTACCTTTCACGTTTTAGGCTCGCGCCTATTTTTCTGCTGTGCAGATTTACATTTTAATCAGACAAGGAGGTTCTGACTATGGCTCAAATGGTAAAGGGCGTTGTGTTACCAGCCAGTTGGACCGGCGATAAGGACAGAATGCTTGAGAAACACATCGGCTATGCCGGGCAGGTTTATCGCGACCGCCGGCCCGAAATGTACGACAAAATTTTTGGCAGCGTCATGACGTTTAACGGTCAAGGAGAATAAAATTATGGATTTTGCCTATACCCTTAAGGGCAGTATGTCTGTTCAGCGCAGCATTGATATTACCCAGGCAGCGGAACGATGGGGCTTTACCTTCTGCTGGATTTTTGACTCCCACGTACTGTGGAAAGATTGTTATCCGGTGCTGTCACTGCTGGCCTGGCATACCCAGCGGATGCGTTTCGGCACGTGTGTAACCAACCCGGCGGTGCGCGATGTGACCGTAACCGCCAGCCTGCTGGCCAGCCTGAACGAAATTTCCGGCAATCGCATGGTGCTGGGTATTGGGCGGGGCGACAGCTCGCGCCGGATGCTAGGCCAAAAGCCTACCACAATTGGCGAATTGAAAGAAGCGACGTTGCAAATCCGCGAGTTGGTCGAAGGCCGCCAAGTTGATTACCAGGGTGTGCCGACTCGATTTGAATGGATCAGAAGCAGTGACCTGCCGTTGTGGGTGGCCGGTTACGGCCCTAAAGTGCTCCAATCTGCCGGGAGCTACGCCGACGGAATCATCATGCAATTCGCCGATCCTTATCTGATCAAATGGTGTATGGGTCACGTGCACCAGGGAGCCAGAGAAGCAGGTCGCGATCCGGCCAAAATCGAGGTGATGGCCGCGGCGCCGGTGTGGGTGTCCGACGATATTGAGAAAGGCCGCGAGCAGACTCGCTGGTTTCCGGCGATGGTCGGCAACCACGTCGCCGACCTGGTGGCTCGCTACGATGATGGTACCCTGCCAGAAGAGTTGACCGCCTACATCAAAGACCGCAAAGGTTACGACTACCGCAAGCACGCCGATAAAGACTCCGAATATATGGATTTTGTGTCGGAGGAGGTGATTGATCGCTTCTGCATTATCGGCCCGCCGGAGGAGCATCTGCGCCGCCTGCGAGAGTTGCAAGACGTGGCCGGCGTGACGCAGTTCAATATCTACCTGATGAGCGGCGACGAGGAAGAAACGATTGAAGCGTATGGAAAGCGCATAATTCCCTACATCAATAAAAACGGATAAATCCGATTAACCAATGAATTTAGAGGAGGAACTGCAATGACTACCCTCATTAAAAATGGGACGGTTGTTACAGCCGGGGACACGTTCAAGGCTGATATCCTTATTGATGGCGAAAAAGTTAAACTTATCGGTCAAAATCTGCCCGGCGATGGTCACGAGGTGATTGACGCCGAAGGGTTGCTGCTGCTGCCCGGTGGGATTGACGTTCACACCCATATGGAACTGCCTTTCGGCGGCACGCTGGCCTCGGATGATTTTTTCACCGGGCAAAGGGCAGCGGCCTTTGGCGGCACGACAACCCACCTTGATTTTGTAATTCAGCCCATCGGCGGTTCGCTGAAGCAAGGCATTGACGAATGGCACGGCAAAGCCGACCACAAAGCCGCCATAGATTATGGCTTCCACGTAGCCATCACCGACTTGAGGCCGGAGGTGATGGAAGAAATCCCTAGCGTGATTAACGAAGGCATTACCAGCCTGAAACTGTTTATGGCCTACAAAGGTCTCTTTCAAGTTGACGATACCACCCTCTTCCGAGCCATGATGAAGGCCGCCGAGAACGGCATGCTGATTATGGTCCACGCCGAAAATGGCGACGTTATCGCTGAATTGGTACCCAAATTATTAGCCGAAGGTAAAACCGACCCCCAATATCACGCCGTAGCCCACCCAGCCTTAATCGAGGCTGAAGCCACGGGACGGGCTATCGCTCTGGCCGGAGTGGCTGGAGCGCCTCTGTATGTGGTTCACATGACCTGCGAGGAAGCGGTTGAGCAAATGGCTCTGGGCCGGGCTAAAGGGCTGCCGGTAATGGGTGAGACTTGCACTCAATATATGTTCGTTTTCGAGGAAGATTTGGCTCGACCGGGTTACGAGGGCGCGAAATTTGTCTGCTCGCCGCCGGTGCGCCAGCCCAAAGATGCAGTCGTGTTGTGGAAATCTTTGGCTAATAACACTCTGCAAGCCGTCTCCACCGATCATTGTCCCTTCTGGTTTGAGGGCGGGGTTAAAGGACGCATTCCCGGTAAAGAACTGGGCAAGGATAACTTTGCCAAAATTCCTAACGGCATGCCCGGCATCGAAGATCGGATGCCGGTGATGTGGCATCAGGGCGTAAATGGCGGACGCTACAGTGCCAACCGTTTTGTGGAGATCACCTCGACCAATCCGGCTAAAATATTTGGCCTGTACCCGCGCAAAGGCACGATCGCCGTCGGCTCCGATGCGGATATTGTGCTGTGGGACCCGCAGAAAGAGCACACCATCTCCGCCGAAACACACCATATGAATACTGATTATAATGTGTATGAAGGTATGAAGGTCAAGGGCTGGCCCGTTCGCACCCTATTGCGGGGGCAAAGCATTGTGGTGGGCGATGAATGGCACGGTAAACAAGGGGGCGGTACATTTCTGCGGCGCAGTCCGCACGCAGAGGTGTTGTAAAAATGGCATATGAGGAGATATGTCTCCTCGTTTGGCTACGAAAAAGGCAACTCGGATTGGGTTGCCTTTTTATTCTCTTCACAAATTAGATTTCTAATTTTGTCCCATTTATAGATAAATGATCGGTATAAAAAGGGTTTATACATTTAATAAATCGTATATTCGTACTAAATTGACCCACAACACATTTTCTCCAGATTTCAAGGGCTGTGCCTACAGTTCATTCTCCTATGCTTCTTGTTGTGAAGTTTATCCAACTACTACAATCACACTCCACTAACTAAGTGGGGACAAAGCGCGAGTAAAAATGGTGTTTTGAGTAGTTTAGTGGGGAATTAATACTAAAAAACTTGCATCTTAATGAATGATTAGGAGGCTCAAATCAGCTCTACGGCTTGTAGTACTAGGAAAATATCCTTAAGGAAAAATCTGTGTGGCTTTTGCGGGATTTTATCGGCTGGAATACTATAAGAATTTTACTATTAAGAAAGGTCTAGGGAACATCATTTTTGAGCTTCATTAACAAATCGCGGCGAGTGCTGTTAATTTGCAATGATGTCATTGGTCCGAATATGACCGGACCGGCAATTCGTTATTGGGAGTTTGCCAGGGTGTTAAATAAATATTTTACGGTTACTCTGGCTATTCCTCCCCTGGTGCAGGCTGCCTCTGCACCAGAAAAATTAAACGCTAATTTTGAGGTGCACTTGTGCCAAACCCAGACAGATTTGCAGGCGCTAACCCGCACTACCGATGTGATTATTACGGTTGGGGCCAATTTATCGTTTTACCCTTTTCTAACTCAGACGAGCAAGCCGTTGGTTGTTGATATGTATATTCCCTTTATGCTCGAGGATTTGCAGAAATATACAAATCGCTCCGCCAATGAGCAAAACATTTTGCACCAGGCCAGCCGGGGCACCCATACCCTCCAGATACGGGCCGCCGATTTTATCATCTGCGCCAGTGAGAAGCAAAAAGATTTTTGGCTAGGTTGGTTGAGCGCGCTGGGACGAGTCAACCCTTATACTCACGCTAATGACCCAACCTTGGCCAAATTGATTGAAGTTGTGCCATTTGGTTTGCCCCCTGAAACGCCGATCCATCAACAGCGGGTTCTCAAAGGGGTCTACGAAACCATTTCTTCAACCGATAAGGTTGTCCTCTGGGGCGGCGGCATCTGGTATTGGCTTGATCCAGCTACCTTGATCAAAGCTGTGGCCTTAATTTCAGAGGCGCATCCTGAGATTAAGCTGCTTTTCATGGGTGTTAATAATCCAAATGTGGCCTTAACCAAGACGGAAGCTGCGGCTAAAGCTATCAAGTTGAGCCAAGAATTGAGCCTGTACGACAAACAAGTTTTTTTCTATGACTGGGCGCCTTATCAGGCCCGGCAGAACTATTTACTGGAGGCGGATATTGGAGCCAGTTTGCACCTCAATCATATCGAAACTCGCTTTTCCTTTCGCACCCGATTTTTGGATTATATCTGGGCCGGGTTGCCCATTCTGGCGACAGAGGGGGACCTCATAAGCGAAGAGATTGTCCGCTGGGAGTTGGGTCGAGTTGTCAAGAGTGGCAATGTTGACCAGGTGAGCCAGGTCTTGCTCGAGATGCTGGCCGTGCCAAATCTGCGCCAACATTACCAGCCTAACTTTGACCGTGTCCGAGCCAGGTATGAATGGGAAGCAGTGATGGCTCCACTGATCCAGTTCTGTGAAGCGCCCTATCGATCTGCCGATAAACCTTATTTAAGAAACATCGCCTCAGTTGAGCCAGGGGTGTCAGCCTGGTGGTCACTGCCGGGCAAAACGTTTCAAACCTTAAAAAACTTTGGATTGGCCGGATTAATCCACAAAACCAAAGAATACTGGCGCTGGAAGTTGCAGAAATAGGGCAAGTGGCTGTTTGCTCCAAATTTTCACGACAGCAGAAATTGTGCTAAGATTGCTAATTCTAGGAGCCGTCAGGTATTCAACCATGCAATTCCACGAGTCCAGACCGAAACAAATAGTTATTTTTGGTGAAGAGGAAAAGAGCCGACTTCACCCTCTGAGTTTTTTGACTGATTTACTAAAGCAAGCGCGCCATCTGCTCCAATATCATGACCTGATCCGCAACCTGGTGATCCGTGATCTGAAGGTGCGTTACAAAAACTCTGTGCTGGGGGTGCTGTGGTCGTTGATGAACCCGCTGCTGATGATGATGGTCTTTACGGTCGTTTTTACCGTTATGGCCCCGGTCAGATCGGCCTCGGTGCAAAATTTTCCGGTGTTTATGCTGTGTGGCCTACTGCCCTGGAATTTTTTCACCGCGTCGGTGATTGGTTCGACCGTTAGCATCGTCAGCAACGCCCCGTTGATCAAAAAGGTTTATTTCCCGCGAGAAGTCTTGCCGATTTCAATAGTGCTGGCCAATTTAGTCAATTTTCTGATCGCCTTGATCGTCCTTTTTGGGATGATTTTGATTTTTCATATTCCGCTGACCATCTGGCTGCTCTACCTGCCGGTGATTATCCTGATCCAGCTTATATTCGCCCTAGGCATCGGCTTTTTCCTGGCTACTATCAATGTTTTTTATCGGGACATGCAACAAATTATGGATGTGCTGATGCTGGCCTGGTTTTTTATAACCCCCATTTTTTATCCCATTGATATCTTACCCCGAAATTACCAATTGTTTGGGTTTACTCTTGATATGTGGCGGCTGGTCTACATTCTCAATCCAATGGCTTCGCTGATTGCGAATTACCGGGTTATTTTATACAGCGGCGCGCCGCCAGCCCTGGATTTTTTACTCAGAACAGCGGTGACTGCCGGGGTGGTTTTTCTGATTGGCTGGGCGGTATTCAACCGCTACAGTTGGCGCTTTGCCGAGGAGTTATAACTCTAATTGCACCCATAGTTCTATGAAAATTTTGCATGTAGTTCAAGGCTATACCCCGGCCATCGGTGGGACCGAATTTTTAATCCAGCAAATCTCCGAACGGCTGACTCAAAAGTATGGCGACGAGGTGACGGTATTCACCACTACGGCCGCCAAAAACTGTACCGTCTTTTGGTCGCCCAGCGAGCCGACTTTACCGGCCAGTACGAAACAAATCAACGGCGTAACCGTGCGCCGCTTTCCCATCTTCAATTGGTTAGGGGGCACGCGGCATCGAATTTCCAAATTGGCAGATCGGGCCAAACTTCCTCAGCGAGATTGGTTCAGGGCGCTATTTAATGGGCCAATTATTTTTAAGATGACTCAGGAAATCGCCCGCTTTCCGGCCGAGGTCATCGGCGCTTCCTCGTTTCCATTTCTACATATGCACTACGCTTTGGCAGGGGGCAAGCACAGCGGCAAGCCGGTCGTTTTATATGGAGCATTACATCTGACAGACGCCTGGGGTTTTGACCGGCCCATGATTTATCATGCCATCAGGCAAGCAGAGGCTTATGTTGCCTACAGTACTTTGGAGCGGGACTACTTGGTTGATCGAGGTATACCCCGGGCTAAAATTACCACTATCGGTGCGGGTGTAGACCCGGAGCAGTTTGCCGGAGCCAGCGGCCAAAACCTACGGCATACCTTTGGTTGGGGTAATGACCCGGTCGTCGCCTTCGTGGGGCATTTACACCGACGCAAAGGGGTGCAGCGCCTCCTGGCGGCTATGCCCCAGGTCTGGGCAACATTCCCACAGGTTAAATTATTGTTGGCTGGGGCTAGCACCGCCGACACGAACCACCTAGTTCAGGAAGCGGCTAAACTTTCACCCCATATGCCCAACCGGGTAGTCATCCTTCGTGATTTCTCAGATAAAGAGAAGGCTGAAATTTTCGCAGCCTGCGACGTGTTTGTGTTTCCTTCAGTGGAGGAGTCGTTTGGGATCGTATTTTTAGAAGCGTGGGCCTGCCGCAAACCGGTTATCGGGATGCGAGCCGGGGCGATTCCGTCGATTGTGAGTGATGGCTTGGATGGATTACTGGTGACACCCAATTGCCCGGAGGAACTGGCCCAGGCAGTTTGTCGCTTGCTGGCTAATCCAGCGCAGCGGGTCGAGATGGGTCAGGCCGGGTATGAGAAAATGCGCCAAAATTATACCTGGGACATAGTGACGGATAAGTTTAGAGAGGTATATCAGAAGGTGCAGGTTGATATCTTTCGTACAATTTCGCCTGTTGAAGTGGTCAGGAGATAAGTGTTGATCGCTCCGGGCGGACGAGTTTTGGTTTGCACGGCCCAGACGCCTTTTATCCGGGGTGGCTCAGAAATCTTAGCCGACTCGCTGGCTCACGAATTATCGAAGCGAGGCTGGGTAGTAGATGTCATTCGAATTCCGTTCCGCTGGAATCCCAAAGAGGAAATCCTCAAGAGTTATATGATGTGGCGGCTGATTGACCTAACCGAGGCTGACGGGCAGCCCATCGATCTGGTTATCGCCACCCGCTTTCCTTCTTTTGCCGCCTGTCACCCCAACAAAGTAACCTGGCTCGTCCAACAGTTTAGACAAGCATACGATTTATTTGGCACCCCCAATAGCCACTTTACCGACTCGCCGGAAGATACCCGGCTACGCCAGCTCATCCGACAAGCTGATATCCATACTTTAACCGAGGCAAAACGCCTGTTCGCCATTTCAAAAAACGTAGCCAAGCGACTTTATCAATATAATGGTCTTCAGGCAATCCCTTTGTACCCCCCTCCCCAACACGAGGGCAAATATCGCAATGATGGTTATGGAGATTATGTGCTAAGTGTTAGCCGTCTCAATCGATTCAAACGAGTTAATTTGATAATCGAGGCTATGGCCTACGTCCACCCCAGGATGCGCTTATTCATTGCGAGTGAAGGTCCTGAACGGGAAAATTTACAAAAGTTAGCACATCGCCGGGGCGTTTCAGATCGAGTCAAGTTTTTGGGTTATGTGGATGATGATCAGTTGCTAGAATTGTACGCCAATTGCTTCGCCGTTTTCTATGGCCCCCTGGATGAAGATTATGGTTTGGCTACGGTAGAAGCTTTCAAATCTCAAAAGCCGGTTCTAACCGCTTCTGATTCGGGAGGCGTCCTGGAATTTGTCGAGGATGAGGTCAATGGATATGTTGTATCTCCCGATCAGCCCAGGCAACTCGCTGAACGCCTCGATCAACTGTATCAAACGCCGACGCTCTGTCAACAACTTGGAATAGCCGGCTTTGAACAGGTCCGTCCTATTACCTGGGAATCAACCCTTTCACACCTTTTGGGTGATTCACCATGAGTCTCCGCCTTGCTTTTTTCACTCCCTTAGCCCCTCTGCATACTGCCCTGGCCGACCATAGCGAAGGTCTCTTACCCTATCTCCAACAGAGAGCAGATATTGATCTGTTTATTGATGAAGGATATCAACCCACTACGCAAAATATTGTTACCCAGTTCAACATCTATTCGTACCGGGAGTTTCCTCAACGGGCGGCTGATTATAATTTAGCGGTGTATGTGATGGGTAATAATGCCCACTTTCACAGCTATATGCACTACCTGATGCGTGACTATCCCGGAGTAGTCATTCTCCACGACACTGATTTACAGCAATATTTCATGGTACGGGCGCTGTTGAGTGGCCAGTGGGACGAATATCGAGCTGAATTAGAGCGTATTTACGGTAAAATCGCCAGTCGCCGGATCGAATCGTTGGCGCTTACCCGGCAGCTTGACCGGCTGAAAGGGGCTTATCCTCTTGTTGAACCACTTCTTGATTGGAGCCGGGGAGCGATTGTCTACAATGCCTTTGCTTATCACGATGTATTGATTCGCCGGCCACAGGCCCAGGTACGGCAATTAAAATATCACTTTTATTTGCCTGAGGGCTTTGTCATCCAGCCAGATATTCAAGCCCTCAAAAAACGGTGGAACCTGAATTCGGCTTTTATCATCGGCACCTTTGGCTTATTTCATTCTGAAAAGCGCCTTGACGTTTGTTTACGCGCCTTCAAACGCTTTCTGGCAATCCGGCCTGAGGCCCACTATCTGTTGGTAGGTCAAGCCTCCCCTGGCTATGATATACCCGCCATGGTGCGCTCTTACGGGCTAGAAAACCGGGTTCTCTTAGCCGGCTGGATGAATGCCCTGGAATTTACTGAGCATTTATGCCTGCCTGATGTCGTTATCCACCTTCGCTATCCCCACATTGGGGGCACACTTTATACCCCTTTGCGTTTGTTAGGATTGGGGCAGCCCGCCATTCTTTCTGATATTGAGCCGTTAGCAGAATTTCCCGAAGGCTGTTGTGTCAAAATTTCCCCCGATGCCTATGAGGAAGACACCCTAGTAGAAACCCTTCATTACCTGGCAGATCACCCCGACTTTCGCCGTCAGATGGGCCAGAACGCCCGCCGGTTGATTCTTCAACATTACGATGTGGCGCAAATTGCCCGCGAACACCTGGATTTCTTCGAACAAGTAGCTTGTTCGACCGCCAACCCGGCCATAGCCTCAACTTCACCCTTACCGGTTAGCCAACTTATTCAAGAAAGCGCAGGTATCACCGCCAGTTGGGGTCTTAATGAAAATGATGAGGTTTTACTAGTCCCCATAGCTAAAGCCATTGCTAGCCTGTTTTCAAAAGTATGATTCAACTCACTGTAGGTTATGCCTTTTGCTCAAAAGCAAAGTGACCAAGAGAGATTGATGTGACCACAAATAACCCTGAAGAAATCGCTTTAATTCTCCAGCAAATCAAGCAAGAAGTGCGCAGCCGCCGGCGGCCCGGCCAACTTGGTCAACCGGCTACCCTGACCACTGCCCTAGAACAGGTTCGCTTAACCAGTTGGGTGAACCCCCATCAGCCGATTGCCTGGCCCCATTGGCCCAAAGGTTTGTGGCCCAAAGCCGTAGCCCTGGCTCAAAAGGTGACCCGTCGGTTACTGTGCTGGTATATTAACCCTATCATTGAAGAACAAAACGAGTTTAATGCCGCCGTAGAAGCAACGCTGCATGAATTAGTAGCGGAAAATGCGCGACTAAGAGCCGAATTACACCTGCTAACAGGTAATTCATCTACCCCATCAGGTCAAGAAAAATGAGTGAAAAAGCACCTTTAGCCTCGGTAATTGTTTTGACCTGGAATGGCCTGAATTTTATCAAAGCTTGCCTGGACTCCGTCTTGGCCCAGACTTACCCGGAGTTTGAAGTCATCGTTGTTGACAATGCTTCTACGGATGGCTCGGATAAACTGGTAGCTGAGAAATTTCCGCAAGTACGGCTGATCTGCAATGAGCGTAATTTGGGTTTCTCCGGCGGGTGCAACGTGGGATTGAAAGCGGCGCGGGGGGATATTCTGGTTTTACTGAATCAGGACACCCAGGTACGGCCTGACTGGCTGCACGCGCTGAATGAGAGCCTGGGCGACTCTCATATTGGGGTAGTGGGCTGCAAAATTTTCTATCCAGACGGTGAGACCCTCCAACATGCGGGGGGATGGATTGAATGGCCGCTTGGTTTAGCTCATCATTATGGGCAAGACGAAAAAAATGCACCTGCCTGGGACATACCACGAGCCGTAGAATATGTGACCGGGGCGGCGATAGCTTTTCGCCGCGAGGTAATGGAACGCATTGGCCTGTTGGATGAGGAGTTCTGGCCGGGATATTTTGAAGACGCCGATTTTTGCCTGCGAGCGCGGGCAGCGGGTTACGAAATTTGGTATAACCCTAACGCTGTTTTGCAACACAAAGAAAGCTCTTCCCTGACCGATCAACGGCTTCTTTCCCAGGCTTATCAGCGCGGCCGGCTGCGTTTCATCTTAAAACATACACCACCCCAGCGTTTTTTGGCCGAATTTGTCCCGGCTGAAGCAGCTTACCAACCACCCGCCATTCACGGCAACGAAAGTAACGGCTTGCGTTTAGCTTACGTGGAGACTATCTCCGGAGCGATCGATCTGCTTTATCAACACTGGCAGGCGGATGAACCGATGATTTATGAAATCGTGACTGCCTTACAACGTTTACATCACCAGGCTTGGTTAGAAGATTGGAAAAGAACCGAAGACTTTATAGCCACCATCGGTCCAAAGCCGGTTGATCAACGCCAAACGATCGCCTATTCGCCAAACAACTCAACTGCCCTACCCTCCTTACAAGAGTTTGAGTTTCGATCCGAAACACCTGTAATTGGCGTTCTGATTGCCCGCTTCCGTTCCCTATGGTATAGTGTAGCAGCTCGTTGGGCAGTGCGGTACTTGATCCATCAACAAGGAGCTATCAATCAACAACTTAGCCGGCAATTTTTGCACTATGTTACAGCCCTGGAGCGACGTCTGGTGGAAATGGTAGAAGAACAAACTTTGCTAACCCGAGAGATCATCAAACTCAAACTACAAATCCAGCAGCAACTTTTCAAAGGAGATGATCGGTGAGTACAGACCCGTTGCATGATCTCATCGAAATTGACGATCCCGAAATTGATCCGGCGCAAATTATGGGACAGATTCGAGAGCGCATCCGCCGCCGGCGAACCGAAATGGGATATGACCGGCCTGCCTTCCCCACTTTTGGAGCAGCGGCTTACCCTGGTGAGCCAGGGGAAGTGGGCTATGACGCCGATTTGTATCACCATCTCTGGTTGCTCAACAAAGAATATGCCCAGATTGAAACCACGCCTAACCTAGCTTCCTCCCCCGCCACCCGCCTACCCATCATAGGCAGCCTGTGGCAAAAAGTAAGGGGGCAGGTGCATGCCCTGGTACTTTTTTACGTTAATCGGGCAGTAATACATCAGGCCCATGTCAACCGCCATCTGGTTAACGTGCTCAATCGAATGACTCTACTGTATCAAACCCAACAGCAAACTATTAGTGCCCTCCAGTCTGAAGTAGAAAAACTCCGACAGCAAGGACAGCGGTAAGTTAGTTTATGCGTCTAGCCATCATTACGCCACGCTACGGTTCAGAGGTAATTGGAGGGGCTGAAAGTCTGGCGCGGGGTTTTGCCGAAGAGTTGGCTCGCCGAGGTTGGAGCGTTGAAGTTTGGACTACTTGCGCCCGCAATCATTACACCTGGCAAAATTTCTACCCGGTAGGTTACAGAATAGACAGTCAACTTGTCATCCGCCGCTTTCCGATTACAGAATGGTCACCTGGCCGTCATTTTGAAGCCGGTATTCGCCTGGCCTTTCAAAAAACATTGAACAAAACCGACCAGGAAGCCTGGCTAGAGAGTGGCGCGCACAGCGCCCCGCTGTATGCCCATATTGCTAAACACGCCGATGAATTTGAGGCGTTGATAGCTCTACCCTACGCCATGCCGCTGATTCACTACGCAGCCTGGGTTGCCCCAAACCGGCTGATTTTGTGGCCCTGTCTACATAATGAACCGCTGGCCCGTTTGCCGTTGGTTCGTTTGTTGCTAGAAACAGTCCGGGGAGTTATCTTTAACTCCCCCGAAGAGAAGGAGTTGACAACCACCCAACTGGGGATCTGCCCAAATCGTTCTGCGGTTTTAGGAGCGGGAGTTAATCTACCCTCACTCACAACTCAGCCAGAGCGCCGTCAGCCTCAAACCCTGCTCTATATTGGCCGGTTGGAGGAAGGCAAGAATTTGTATTTGCTCTACGATTATGTGCGCCGCTACGCTGACAGCGGCGGCAACATTCAACTGGGGGTGTTGGGTGACGGCCCGGTAAAGCCGCCGCATCACCCTGCTTTTTATTATCTAGGCTTTGTAACCGAAGAGGCCAAAGCATACGCTTGTGTCACCGCCTTGGCCGTATGCCAACCTTCACTGAATGAAAGTTTTTCTATGACAATTATGGAATCCTGGCTGGCCGGACGCCCCGTGTTGGTGCATCAGGATTGTGCCGTAACGCGGGGGCATGTTCAGCGCAGCCGGGGCGGCTTGTGGTTTCGCACCTATGATGAGTTTGTAAGCGCGGTTGAATGGTTGCAAAGTCACCCTGATCTGGCCGACCGGATGGGACATAATGGGGGCGCCTATGTGCGCGAAAATTACACCTGGTCAGCGGTAGTCAGCCGGTTTGAACAAATTGTGACAAACTGGTAGGCAACATTGTGATTTACGATTTGCGAATTATGATTTATGATTTAGCTTTTACCTTGGCAGCGCGGACCAACCCATGACTCAACTTATGTTGCACCAGGTCATTATCGGCGCTACCATAGGCGATGCGATTACCGACCAGGCTTTCCTACTGCGGCGTTGGCTGCGCGAAATGGGTTTTATCTCTGAGATTTTCGCTGAATATATCCATCCGGCTCTGGCCCAAGATATACACCCCATAAACACTTATCAATCTGATTCGACGGAAAAATGGTTGATTTATCATCATAGTATCGGTTCGGCAGTGGTTGACCGCTTGCTCAGTTGGCCGCTACAACTTATCCTAATTTATCATAACGTAACTCCTCCTGAATTTTTCATTAACAGCGATCCGACTCTGGCGCAACAATTAGCCACGGGGAAAGAACAACTGCTGGCCTTACGCACCCGAACCAAACTGGCGTTAGCCGACTCCGCTTTTAATGAGGCCGAGTTGTGCACTGCCGGGTTTCAGTCCACTTCTGTCTTACCCATCGTGTTAGATGAAAACCGCTACCAGTTGCCCTCTAATCCAAAACTCCTGACTCAATTTGAAGGTCTGGGGCCACGTCTGCTGTTTGTGGGGCGGTTAGTGCCTAATAAAAAGCAAGAAGATTTGATTAAGCTGCTTTACTTCTATCGACGCATCAACCCTTCGGCCTGCCTGATCCTGGCTGGCGAAAGATGGTTACGCGATTACGACCTATGGCTGCACGATTTGGCCCTGGGTCTGGGCCTGGAAAAAGCTGTTTTTTTTATGGGCCATGTGTCCCAACAGGATATGCTCACCTGTTACCGGCTGGCCGATATATACATATCCATGAGCGAGCATGAGGGATTTGGCAAACCGCTGATTGAAAGTATGTACCTGGGCCTGCCGGTAGTAGCCTATGCCGCCGCTGCCGTGCCGGATACAATGGGCGGGGCCGGTATCCTGGTGCATCATAAAGATTATGAAGCCGTTGCCGAGTTGATCGACCTGTTACTCAGCCATACGCAATGGCGGGCGCGCCTGGTGGAGCAGCAACGCCAACACGCCCGAAATTTTCTAGAGACTCAAGTGCGACCACGTTGGGAAAAATTTGTCGTCCAGGTTTATGATCATTAACTTGTTAGACTTTTGCTCCAAATCCAGGGGCTTTCAAAAAGTCTGAAATAAAATAAACAGGATTCACCAGTGAAGAGAAAATCATTAACAGATATTTGCTGCCCGACTTGTGGTGGCACTATTGAGTTACAGAAAACCGACCTTCAACATGATGACGCCATCATTGAGGGTTTGCTGGGATGTAAAGGCTGCAAAATGCTGTATCCGATTCACAAAGGTATTCCTAATTTGCTGCCTCAGGAGAAATTAGAACTGACTAAAAAGCGCGAAATGGAAGGTTGGGTGTCTATCTGGCGGAAATTAGGCTTTTATGACAATCCAGATCCGCATCTTGACAACAGTCTTAAGTTTCCGCAGGTAGCTGGGCCTGAAGTCACACGTTTATTTGAAATAGGGCTGAAGGAGCTAAATCTGACTGGAAATGAATTTATGTTAGACCTTGGGGCTGGGCTAGGTTGGGCTTCTAGCTATTTTGCGCAAAAAGGCTGCAAAGTCATTGCTATCGATATTGTGGATGACGAATGGTTCGGCCTGGGACGATCATGGACTATAATGAAACAAATGGGGGTCTACTTTGAGCCGATGCTGGCCGACGGTGAAAACTTGCCCTTTGCCACTAATCAATTTGATATTGTTTGGTTCTTTCAGGCGCTCCATCATTTTGAAAACTTCGACCGAGTTCTTAGGGAAGCATATAAAGTTTTGAAGCCCGGTGGTCGCCTGTTCGCGATTGGAGAACCATCTATCTCAATTTTTAGGAGCGAAAGAGAGGTACAGGCGACTCTACAAGAAGTAGATGAGGGAATAGTAGAGCGGCGCCCCAAAACGCATGAATTCTGGCTGTCAATCAAAAAAGTCGGCTTTAGGGATGTTCGTATTGATTCTATCGAGACATATAATGTTTCACCGCGCCAACTTTATACCTGGATTACAGGAATCAGGAAATACCTTTACGAAACTGTGCAGCCGCGATACAAACCCTTAGCCTGGGTTATTCTCAGCATTTGTCGAAAGTCACCATTTCGATGGGCTGGGTGGCTAACGCTATGCATTAATGGCGGTAATCTGATTATGAGAGCGGTTAAACCGATTGGAACAAATCAAACACCCACAAGTGACGCATCTCAAATAGAATATGGAGGAGAAATGCAAAAGGAGGAGATTCAAGCGCGAGTCAGTAAAATTCAGTGGTTTCACAATTATGAACTTCTACCCGGCGTAAGGACCCAGGGCCTCAGTCCCACCATTCCGGAGGAAACGCGTGGAAATTTTCTTCAAATCCCCCAAGATTTGTGCGGCAAGCGAGTGTTGGATGTTGGCTGCGCCGACGGATATTTCACTTTTTTGGCCGAGGCTCGTGGGGCCAGTGTCGTCGCCATCGACTCTTGGCCATACCAGGGCTTCCTTTTGGCTCACGAGGTACGTGGCTCAAAAGCCGAGTTCCGTCAGATGAACGTGTATGACCTTCAACCCGATATCTTAGGCCCGTTTGATATTGTTTTCTTTACCGGCATCTATTATCATCTCAAACATCCTATTTTGGCTTTGGAACGGATTGCCAGCGTGACCCGTGAATTGGCTATCATCGAGTCGCAAATTATGAATCTACCGGGCTTTGAAGACACAGCCTTGAGCCGCTTTTATGAACCTGAAGAGTTGGCGTCTGGTGATCCCACCAACCGGTGGGTGCCAAATGTACCTTGCCTGCTACAAACGGTTCGCGCCGCCGGATTTCCACGGGTGGAATTTATCGGGAGTTATGCTAACGGCAGTCGCGGGGTTGTCCACGCCTACAAGGGACCACGCACAGCAGCCAAAATATTAAATGAGGATTTTATCTGCCTGATCCATACGCCGTCGGCCAACACAGTGGTAAGCGGAACGATTCAAGTGACAGGGGTTGCTTTTAGCAAAGTGGCAGGGGCAAACGGGATTGAACGGGTTACGGTTTACCTGGACAAGTTGGATGATCCGGCGTCGGAGTTGGGTCAGGCTACGTATCCAACTAAAGACGGCAGTTGGCGAGAGAGTGTGGCGGCTCGACTTGCCGGCGACAGATTTGGGCCAATTAGCTTTGAATTTAGCCTAAATACCGCCGAGATAACGCCCGGCCAGCATATGCTCTACATTTTAGCCGAAGGACAGCGCGGTTGGCATTATTCGCGCCAACCGATTGTGGTTAAAGATAGCTCCACCCGAAAATTTTCCGGCCAAATTTTCGGCCTGGAACCGGAGGAAAGAAACAAATCAACTCAGCCCAAAACGAACACGGAACTATCGGCAAGCACCTCTTTATCCAGACAGAATCAGTTGTTGGTTGAGATAGATCGCTTGGGGCAGAGTGTTAATGTTTCGTCATCCACCCAACCAGGCTGGCCATTAGTCGATAATGTGCGCCGTGCTTTTCACAATCTAGTGATTTACTACGTTAATATATTAGCTCACAAACAACAGGGATTTAATCATGCTATCACTAGCTTGTTAAAACAAATTGTTGCCTTGCAGGAGAAAATTGAGCCGGAGGTCGAGATGTTACAAACAGAAGTTGCCACCCTTCGCTCAGAAATCCAGGCCTTGCAGGCCAAATTCGAAAAGCAGGTTACTGATGAACGTAACACTTAAGCCATGGGGCGCAAAAGCCATATTAATTGAGAGTAACTCCTTGCACTTTTCCTCAGCAAAAAGCAGCTAAAATGCAACTTTTTATCCGTAACGAGTATACCCTCGTACTATCAACGAGTTAGGAGTGCCAGTTGACGACGTCAATTCATCTTGAAGTTGAAGGCAAAAGTTCTTCATGACGCCAGTACTCTCATTTAAGGGGGTCTCTAAAAGCTTTAGACTCCAAAATGATCGCCCCAAATCTTTTCAAGCACGCTTGATAGATGTATTCAATCCACATAAAAAATCAGTAGAAACAATCAATATCCTTAAAGATGTTAGTTTTAACTTGGACAGGGGAGAGACGCTGGGTATTATTGGCATTAATGGGGCTGGCAAAAGCACTTTACTCAAACTGGCTGCCCACATTATTAGACCAGACCGGGGAACAATCATTACCCAGGGCCGGGTGACCGGCCTTTTAGAATTAGGGGCCGGCTTCCACCCGGATTTATCAGGCCGAGAAAACATTTATCTCAATGGCGCTATGCTGGGTTTAAGTCAGCAGGAGATCAACCAGAAACTGGATCGAATTGTTGATTTTGCTGGATTGTCAGAATTTATTGATACCCCGATTCGTAATTACTCATCAGGCATGTTGGTGAGGTTAGGTTTTGCGGTGGCTGCTCATGTTGACGCTGATGTGTTGTTAATTGACGAGGCTTTATCAGTGGGCGACGCAAAATTTCAACCTAAAAGCAGGCAGCGCCTCGTTGAGTATAAAGAGCAGGGAGGAAGTAGTATTTTAGTCTCTCATGATATGAGGTCTTTAAAGTCCTTGTGTAATCGCATCTTACTCCTACACAAAGGACGGTGCATCGCCGACAGTACCCCCGAAGAAGTCGTTGATCAATATTTGCGTTTGATTGATCAAGAGCTTTTAACCGAGTTAGTCAAACCATCCCAGGATTCCGGCCCAACGCTCAATGTCAAAATAACCGATGTCCAACTTGTTGATATAGATAATCATCCTAAACAAATTTTTGAAAGCGGTGAGCCGGCCCTGCTCAAGTTTAATTTCACTGTTGATAAACCGGTAGAGTCCCCAGTATTTCAAGCCCAAATATTGGCCGTGGGATCTATGTATCCGGTTGATGGGGTAATTGTTCATGGTACGAATACAGCACGTCACAAATTAGAGACAGGTATTGTTAACGGGCAAGGTTGCGCTTCTGTTTACTATCCTCATTTGAATCTTCTTGAAGGAGATTATGTTTTTAGAGTTGGCATTATGCCCAATGATAAAATAGCTCGTTATTACTCAATTCTACAGCATGCCTGCTCCTTTAAAATTCATAGTAACCACCAATTAGGAGTTGGGATTGCTGTGATTGATCATGAGTGGCGAGTGACAAAAGAGCAAAATTAGGGATGTAGAAGGATTTTCACCCATTGGTATTATTGATTTTTCCCTGTTGAGTCGGTAATATCAGAGGTAAATTGCAGAAATTCTGATCAAGGAGAATTTTATCTAATGAAACAAATGATGAGAAAATCTATATTATTAGTATTAGTTGTGTTTTTGCTCTCCCTCGGCTCATCTTCCGTAGTCTTTGGACATGAACCGACCGAACAGCCAACTGAGCAAGCGACCGTGCAGCCGACTGAGCAAGCGACCGAACAACCAACTGAGCAAGCAACTGAACAGCCAACTGAGCAAGCGACTGAACAGCCAACTGAGCAAGCGACTGAACAGCCAACTGAGCAAGCGACCGAGCAAGCGACCGAACAGCCAACTGAGCAAGCCTCACCAACAGTCGAAGCGACTGCCACTCTGACACCCACGATCGAAGCTACGGCTACCCTAACTCCCACAGTTGAAACCACGACTACGGTTGAGGCCGATCTTGGGACAACAGCTATCATAAACCCGCCGGGCCAGAGTTCTAACGTACTGCTCCAAAATACCGAAGCCAGTATCGCCAATGTAACGGTTACAGTTTATAACTCTAGTGGTGGAACACTTTTCAACAATAGCTTCCAGATTGCCGCTAACGGGGCCAGAACCGTCCATGCAGGCAGTGGTACTAATGATACTGGGCA
>CAZRYD010000001.1:42478-67333 GCA_964604225.1 uncultured Caldilineaceae bacterium | reverse complement strand
AACAGGGCAATCTGCTGCAATTTATGAGAACTCAGCAGTGGTAACGAGTCAAGAACGGTCATTACGATCTTCTCATCAATCACAGCGGCTGTTAACGGCCCTGCTCGACCAGTGCCCACCACGGTTTGACCTCCAAAGGCAGCGGTACACCTTTGAGAGCAATCAAATGCCCGTCATCCCCGACGGCGCGCATCTTTGGCCAGGTAAAATATTTGTTTAACTCATCAGGCGGGTAAATATCGCTCATAGCCTGATACCAGTTCAGATAGCCTGTGCGGCCTGGCCCAACCGCCATTAATTTCTGATAGTGCCAATATTCAAAGGCGATGAAATTCCAGGTCCAGCTAAACTCTTCATCATCATAAGATGAGATCCGCTCCCAGCCGTATTCGTGACCCAACGCCGTAAAATCGATGTAATAGCCGGAGAGATTTTCTTTTTCAATACCCCCCTGCTCTGGAGCGATAACCGTGCGAGCGCGGCTGCTGTAATTCCAGGGATTTGCCACCAAGGGGCGACCACAGCGACCGCTCTGATCGACGCAGCGCAGAAAAACGCGCCAATAGGTGTTATTGCTGTAATCCTCGCGCCCAATCTCGTGGGCCAACTCAGCCCCCAGGTGATAATCAAAGAGAGTATCAACGGCCCGACCGCTCTTGTGCCAACTGGCGTATTGAGTGGTGTCGCTGTATTGAGCCAGGTCGCGGGTGGCGTCGGATAACTTACCCATAAAATCGTAGCCAACCTCAGTGCGCAGGCGGAAGCGCCAGGCCAGAAAGGAATCGTTAACTGTATCGGCCAGCCAGGGCGTACCCGTTTCTACATCGTTCATACGCACCAAATCATAGGGTTCGGGGTCGGGGGCATCATTAGGAAAAAGCTGTTCCTCATATAAAGCAGAAACGCCAATATCAACCAGGGTGGCCACTTTTTGACCCACATTGACTGCCTCGGCCTGCCAGGTGAGTCGTCCCTGCACCGTGATCGGTTCGGTGAGCAGTTGCGGCAGAGCGTGCTCCGCCCCGAGCTGCTGCACCGCAATGATTTCTCCATCCCAACGATGAAAAACAGCCGCGATTCGGTCGCCGGCGGGACTCCAGGCCAGGCCATCGGTGCGGCCCAGCCAGGTGACTGGCGTCGGTTGCAGCTCAGATACAGGCAGAGTCTCCAAAACGCCCAAGGTTTTGGAGGCTGGCACATCCACCGCAAATACCTCACGGTCGCCCAGGTTGTCAATAACAAAAGCCAGCTTGCCGCCATCGGGCTGCCAGGCCGGGTATTCTTCGGCGGTGAGGCTGGTGGTCAGATGGGTCAAGGCTTCGGTTTCCAAGTCCAACAAATACAAATCTTTGCTATCTTGTCGCCAACTGGTAAAAGCCAGCGTCCGACCATCAGGGCTCCAGGCCGGCGCAAACTCACCCGCCTCGGAATCACTGGTCACGTTGACGGCGGCTTCCGCGCCCGTGGAGTCAACCAGCCAGATGTCCAAATCGCCATTTTGGTAAGACTCGTAAGCCACCTGTTTGCCATCGGGACTCCAGGCCGGCGCGCCGTCGTAGTGAGGCGAGTCGGTCAGCCGGGTTTCCTCGCCGCTCGACAGGTCGAGGATGTAGACATCCCAGTTGCTGTCCCGGCGGGAGGCGAAGGCAATTTTTGTCCCATCGGGTGAATAGGCCGGGTCGGTGTCCTCAAAAGCGTCATTGGTTATCTGGCGCGGATCGGAGCCATCAGGGGCGATGCTGTAGAGGTCCCACTGACCGTGACGATAGGCAGCAAAGGCGATACGTTCGGCGGTGACCGGAGTGGTTTGGGTTTGGCCGTAAGTCGGCGCAGCGCCTAAGGCAAATAAAACAACTATTAAAGACAAAATACGCTCAACCGGCCAATTAATTCGCCGGCATAGGCCAGAATAATTTCTCATCGATTAGATTTTTTCCATAAATTGACCTTTTAAACAGGTCGAACGGCATTATAAATCGGGGCAAGATAATGGTCAAACACACTTTACAACCTCTGTAGAGGCAAATCTGAGACCTGCCCTTACTCAAGCTGCGCCAGCATCTCATCCAGCGACTTCAAACCAGTGCGCAGTTGCTCGATATATTTGGCCAGGCCGGTTTCATTCACTTTTATAGCCAGGGGCACGGTTAAGTCCAGAGGAATGGTGGTTGAAATGGGAAGGGTACGATCAATGGTGATAGAAACACTTGTCTCAATCGGCACGTCCACATTCACCGGCACATTGACGTCAACCGGAATGGCCAAGCCGCTACCCGGCGCACCAAGCGTCACCGTCGTATTGATTACCTGAGAAATCGGCACGGTAGCCTGGATGGGGATGTCCAGCGTTTGATTGAAGGGGATTTCGGCCTGAATGGGAAACTCTTGCTTGATGCGTATATCTTGGGTGATCGTGGTTTTTTGAAATGCTTCCAATTCGCTAATAGCCGTGGGCAGTGCACTTCGGATATTCCCCACCAGCCCCAACCCTTTTTGCCGGACCTGGCTAATCTGCCAATACAAATAGACATTCAACCCCAGCGAAATCAAGACCAGAATAAAAAGTAAAATCAGGGCAACTTTACCGCTTTTGGACATGGGTTCACTCCCGACAAAGATATAAGGCTGATACTCTGTAAAGATTTAATCACACAACCGAAGGTTACGTCAAATTTAGCCTCTAATGCTATAATGAATCGCTGATAGAGTAAAACTTAATTAACCGTTTGGGCAAAAAAGAGGCCCTGGATTTACCAGAGCCTTCTTTTGCTCAAGCGATTAATCAATCGAGGAGCAGCGACACAGACTGGAAAGTTTACTCCGCCAAGAGGAAAGTATCTATGTCAATTATAGCTGCTGCTGCTGAGCAGCGCTTTGAAAAATTGTGGCAACAGGGGCGACAAACTTTACTGGAGAATCACATTGTCGCCGCCAAGATGAAGGGGGGCACAACCGACCCGGTTGACTATTGCTTATCAACCATTGCCCCCATTTATACCCAGACCCAAAATCCAATCGAAGCAATAGAAGCGATCAAGCACGAACTAAACCTGGCCGCCGGCAACAATCAATTTCTCTACTCCCGCCCTTCCATCCATATCTCATTATTGGCCTGCACCCAACGGGCTTCTTCGCCAACAGCGTTTCCAACAGAGCGTATCGAACGAGTCTTGGATATTTGCACCAAGACAATCACCGGGACGAGACAAATTACAATGAGTCTACGCGGCATTAATCTCATCGGCAACCAGGTCTTTATCCAGGCTTTCCCGCAGACCAGACAATGGGCTGAACTTCGGCAAAAACTGGAAATGGCCCTGATTGAGGCAGGTGAAACGCCTATCAGCCACCCTGATAAAACACCGGTGCATGTCAATCTCATCCGCATTACCGATACCAGCCCGGAGAAATTGATGGGCTTGCTCCATACCATAGAGCGACTACGCCATACCGATATCGGCCAGGTATCAATCTCCGCAATCGAGTTGGTTTTGACCGATTTTGTCGTGTCGGCCCATCACACTACCCATTTAGGAAAATTCGCCCTGTTGTAAAAGACCTATCTGATTTTGGAAATTTGACAGGTCTGGTAAATTATCCTCAACCTTTTGTTGGTCAGGGCATCTGTCGAGACGTCCCCCCAATGAATTGAGCTTGTAATGACTATAGGAGAGAAAAATGACGATTCAAGGCATCCATCATATTACCCTGGTTTGCTCCAACGCTCAGCAAACAGTTGACTTTTATACCCAGGTGCTGGGGCAGCGCCTGGTCAAGAAGACGGTCAACTTTGACGACCCCGCCAGCTATCACCTTTACTTTGGCGACGAAATTGGCCGGCCCGGTTCGGCCATCACCTTCTTCGAGTGGCCGGGCGCGCCCAAAGGTCACTGGGGCATCGGCGGCACCCACCACTTTGCCCTGACCGTAGCCGACTACAACGGCCTGCTCAAATGGAAACGCCGGTTGACCGATCACGGCCTGTCCGTCGAGGGGCCGCTGGACCGTCACTACTTCAAATCCATCTACTTCAACGATCCCGACGGCACGATTATCGAAATCGCCACCCTGGGACCGGGCTGGACCGTAGACGAAGCCGCCGACAAAATCGGTACGGAGTACCGCGAGCCGCCCCAGGAGATGATCGTCAACAACCGCGATGAGGAACGTATCAAAGCTGAAACCTGGCCCGAACCCGTGCCGGAAATCAGCGCCGACATGGCCCTCAGTCAGGGCATGCACCACATCACCGCCATTGGGGCCGACATCCAGCGCACCCAGGCCTTTTTTGGCGACCTGCTGGGCCTGCGCCGGGTCAAAATGACCTCCAATTTTGACGACCCCAACTCGGCCCACTGGTATTGGGGCGTAGGCGAGGGCCGGCCCGGCACGCTGATTACTTACTTTGAGCGCAACCCGGCCAAAACCCGCCGGGCCCAGATGGGTGCGGGTCAAACCCATCACTTTGCCCTGGCCGTACCCGACGAAGCCACTCAACTGGAGTGGCGCGAGAAGCTGCTCAAAGCCGGGCGGCGTGTGTCGCCGGTGATGGACCGGGTCTATTTCAAGAGCATCTACACCAACGACCCCGACGGCCACATCGTCGAGCTGGCAACCGCCGGGCCTGGCTTCACCTTTGACGAAGATGCAGACCAATTGGGCCAGAGCCTCAAACTTCCACCCTGGCTGGAGCTCCACCGGCCCGACATCGAGCACCGGTTGCGGCCCATCACCACTAGCCCCTGGCGTCTCCCGGAGGTGGTTTGATGGCAGCCAATCCTAAGCCAGGTCCGCACCAGGGCCAGCCCGTTCTGGCCGCCGGGGAGCCACTCGACCAGGCGCAGGCGGCCATGATCATGGTCCACGGCCGGGGAGCCACCGCCGAGAGCATCTTGACCCTGGCCGACGAGTTGGTCCAGCCCGGCTTCGCCTATCTTGCGCCCCAGGCCGCCGGGCATACCTGGTATCCCAACAGTTTTCTAGCCCCTATCCCCAGCAACGAGCCGGGGCTTAGCTCCGGGCTGGCCGTTCTGGCCGGGCTGCTCCACCACCTGACCGAGGTTGGCCTCCCCGCCGAGCGGACCATGCTCTTGGGGTTTTCGCAGGGCGCTTGTTTGTCGCTTGAATTTATCGCCCGCCACGCCCGGCGCTATGGCGGAGTCGTCGGGTTGAGCGGCGGCCTGATTGGCCCCAACGGCACCCCCCGCGACTATCCCGGCTCGCTGGCCGGCACGCCTATCTTTTTGGGGTGTAGCGATGTGGATTTCCACATCCCCAAAGAGCGAGTGGAAGACAGCGCCGAGGTATTGCGACACCTCGGCGCGGAAGTGACCATGCGCCTCTATCCAGGGATGGGCCACACGGTCAATCAGGACGAGATCGATTTTGTCCGCCAGATGATGGCGGCGCTGGTCGCTGCCAAATAAGCTTTTTCCGGGTTGACTTAGAACCTATCCGAAAACCTGTCAGGTCTGGCAGACCTGACAGGTTTGAAATTGGGTTTTCGGATAGGCTTTTAGCGGAATTCAGTTTTATACTTCTCTATACCGAGAGCATTGCACCGGGTCGCGGGAACAGTTATAAACCTTCTTGAGCAGGGCGAGGTAGCAGCATGGTTGGAGTAAAGTATGGGCCACAATTACGTCGCAGTCTGAGCTACGGAGGGCTGGCCTTGGCCTTGCTCTGGCCTCTGTTGCCCATCTGGTGGACCTTTGTTCTGTCAATCAAACATCCCCTGGACTTTTTCACCGCCAAGGCCCTGCCCTTTGTGCAATTCCAACCCACCCTGGCTCACTGGCGCGACGAGTGGCAGGTCTTCGGTGACCCAGCCGGGCTGGGGCACAGTCTGGCGAACAGCCTGGTTATCGCCACAGTGACCAGCGGCATCAACCTGTCTCCGGCGAGCAGCGGCCCGACCCTCCAGGTCAATGCCGCAGCCGGCCAACATCCCATCAGCCCCGATATTTACGGCATGAATTTTGCCGCCGAAAATCTGGCCCAGGAACTGCATTTGCCGGTGCGTCGCTGGGGCGGCAACGCCACCACCCGCTACAATTGGCAAAGCGACATCTCCAATCATGCCAGTGACTGGTATTTTGAAAACATCAAAGAGAGTGACGCCACCGCTTTGCCCGACGACTCCGCCGTGATTCGTTTCATTGAACAGGACCGCCGCACCAATACGGCCACGCTGCTCACCCTGCCAATGATCGGCTATGTCTCTAAGGCCAATGCCACAGCCTGCGGCTTTAGTCAGCTCAAATACGGCAACCAGACCGCTAACGACTGGCAGTGGCGGCCCGACTGCGGCAACGGCATTCTTACCAATGGCTCACTCGTTACCGGCAATGACCCGGCTGACACCAGTCTTGGAGCCGATCCGGCTTTTGTTGCGAATTGGGTCAACTATCTGAAAGGGCGTTACGGCACGGCGACCAACGGCGGCATCCGCTTCTACAACCTGGACAACGAGGCCGATATCTGGTTTGAAACCCACCGCGATGTCTTCCCCCTGGCCCTCACCTACGACCAGTTCCTTACTCGAACCATTGAGTACGCCGCCGCCATCAAGAACGCCGATCCTTCGGCCAAAACGCTCGGCCCGGTGGTCAACGGCTGGACCTACTATTGGCACTCCCCCCGCGACGGCCAGCAGGGCCTGTGGAGCACCCGCCCCGACCGCATGGCCCACGGCGACATCCCCTTTGTGCCCTGGTATTTGCAGCAAATGAAACAATACGAGCAGACTCACGGGGTCCGCATTTTGGACTATCTCGACCTGCACTATTATCCCCAGGCCAATGGCGTTTCGCTCAGCCCGGCGGGAAACGCCGCGACCCAGGCGCTCCGCCTGCGCTCAACCCGTTCGCTCTGGGACCCCACCTATGCCGACGAGAGTTGGATCAACGGCACGGAAGGCGGCCCGGCCGTGCGTCTGATTCCGCGCATGCACGAGTGGGTCAATGCCAATTATCCCGGCACCAAGCTGGCCATCGGCGAGTACAATTGGGGCGCATTGGATGACCTTAACGGGGCGCTGGCCCAGGCCGACGTGTTGGGCATCTTTGGCCGGGAGGGGCTGGACCTGGCTACCCTGTGGGACCCGCCGGCCTCTACAGACCCCGGCGCCTTTGCCTTTCGGATGTATCGCAACTATGATGGGGCAGGCAGCGCCTTTGGCGAGACCGGCGTCTCGGCCAGCAGCGCCGATCAGGGCCAATTGGCTGTTTATGCCGCCCTCCGCAGCAGCGACGGCGCATTAATGATCATGGTTATTAACAAAAGTACCTCTACCCTGTCCAGCTCCCTCAACTTGAGCGGTTTTAGCCCGGCTCCAGCGGCTGAAGTCTATCGCTATAGCGGGCAAAATCTGAACACCATCGTCCGGCAGCCCGATCAGGCCGTGACCGCCGCCGGTTTTAGCGCCAGCTTCCCCGCTTCTGCCATCACCCTGTTTGTCTTGCTGCCGGCCAATCCAAACGCTCAAAGCCAGCGAGTGTATCTGCCGCTCATTTTGAAAACGCCGTAGCCAAAGCAGTTCACAAAGGAGAAAGAGGATGATCCAACTTAACCCGGCCTACCCCACGAGCGAACACGAACAAGCCGCCGCAGCCATAGTCGACCTTTTGACGGCCAGCTCCGCAACGGAGGCGGTGCTGCTGGTCAACTCATGCGCCCGGGGTAAAGCCAGCCGCGATAGCTGCCTCGACATCATCGTGCTGGTCACCCCAGAGGTAGACTTGAGCACCGACCTGCCCCGGCTCGAAACCTGGTGGGAGCAGTTCTACGAAACCGCTCCGATCTTCAGCGCGCTGCGCGGCGTCGGCAAATATGCGCATGTCCACCTGGATTTTTTTGATGGCCGCTTCGCTCCGCAGCCCCGCAATGAGGCTGCCGGCCCCGACGACTTTGAATTACAGGTCGGCAACCTTATGGCTTACAGCGTGCCCCTCTGGCAGCGCAGTGATTACCTGGCCCAGCTTAAAGCCAAATGGCTGCCCTATTATGATGAAACGCTGCGCCGCGAAAGATTAAAAATGGTCCACTGGTACTGCCGCAACAATCTGGGCCATATTCCCGTTTACGTTGAGCGGAGCTTATATTTTCAAGCCTTCGACCGGCTTTACAACGCCTTGCAGGAATTTCTACAGGCTCTTTTCATCGCCCGCCGCACCTATCCCATTGCCTACAACAAATGGATCCGTGAGCAAATTGTCGACATTCTGGGCCTGCCCGAACTTTACGCCCAGCTCCCCCGGCTGCTCGAAATCAAGCACTTTGAAAGTGCTGAGCTTGCTCAGAAGGGCACCAGTTTAGAAAAATTGCTGGATGACTATGCGAGTATTGAACAGTTATGATAAACTATAATCCTGTGCCGAGGTGAGGCGAGAGGAAGCCATGCCGTCAAAAAATCCAGCACCAAACAGTCCCTCAGAAGCAAGCCCGCCCCAGCCTACCCAGAAAGCCTTTGTGCCGGCGTCTTCAAAAGACCTCTGGTCTGGCCTGGGGGTGGGGTTCGTTTGTCTCATCGGTTTTGCCATGGGGGGTCTGGCCTGGCTCGACCCCCAGACGGCGCTGGCCACTGCGGAAAGCGCCGGACAGCACGGTCAGTATGAGCTATTCTTTCTGCTACTTATGTTTATCTTTCCGCTCTTTCTGATTATAGCGGGCTATTTTTTTTGGCAAACCTGGCGCTGGTGGCGTGATACCCGTACCTTTGAACGGAGCAAACAAAAAACAACGGGTCTCATCACCCACTTGTGGATTGATCCCCCCAAACCTCCCGGCAAGAAATATTACGCCGGTTACCGCTATGGCGACGGCCTGGAAGCTTACCAGGAACTCCACAGTCGAGTCTACAACCGCTTAGCCATAGGTGAAAGCGTCAAGGTTGAATACGTACCTGAGGATTCCCGGCTGTCGCGCCTGGACCTGCGTAAATAGGGTCCTCTCAAACCCACGTCCCCTCTTTTTCGAATGGATTGCTCAACAATGGGTAAACGTAAAGACAAAAAACAGGCTGCTGCCCTTTATGATAGCGTCACCCGCCTGGCCAAAGGTGTTGCGCCCATCGAACCAACGAGGCTTGAAACTGCTCATACCGACTCCCCGATCAGCGACGACATTCTGGCCGGGTCCAAAGAATTAGCCGTGGTGCTCGACGGAACCTCACCTGAGCTTCGCAAAATGAAAAAGTTCCGCTTTCAACTGCTCCACCAATGGATGGTGGCCCACCTTGAACCGTGCCGGGTAGCCGATGTGGGCGGGGGAAAGGGCCTGCTCACCTACCTCTTACGCCAGAGCGGCTGGCCGGCCACAGTGATTGACCCCGTACCCCAAGCTCTGCCTGTTAAATACAAAGACCTGAGCACGGGCAAGCAGGTTCATCTGCCCGCCACGGCCACCGTACCACGCCGCAGCGAAAGATTTAGCTCCAGTCTGGCCCAGGATTTTGATTTACTGGTGGCCTTGCACGCACACGGCTGCAACATCCAATTGATCGACGCCGCCGCTCAATTGAACCGTCGCTTTATCATTCTGCCCTGTTGCATCATCGAAGAACCCCTCTATCCACCTAGCGGCGTCCATTGGCTTCAATGTGTGGTGGATTATGCCGTCCGCCAGGGCTTTAGCGTGGAACCGTTTCGGCTAAATTTTAAAGGCCAAAATATCGGCTTGTATGGGACAAAGCGGTAGACGCTAGTGCGCCAGGAGGGACTGTCGGAAGCGGAGAAACATCACAGCCAGGGGTAAATCACTCTGTATCAAGCTTGAGTGTAACTGCCCACGGGCGGAGCGATTACGACAGGAGTTACTCCTTACGCCGCTCAGCCCCGCAGTTGTGGCAGAAATTGGCATCGTCGCGCAAAGCAGCGCCGCAACGATAACAGAAAGTGCTGGCAGAGAAAGTTGGCTGCGCTTGACTGGTCACTTTGACCGGTTTGGGCGTGGCCTTTCTTTTTTGGCGCGGCCCGGGTCGGCTGGTTTGGGTGGTACCTTTTTGTTTGGACCACCACCAATAGCCGGCCGTCCCCAACAGCAAAACTACCCCAACGCCGATCAAGGTATAACCCAGGGGTAAATTTTCATTGGCCGGCGGTTCGGCTACTACACTCAGGTCCGCCGCATGTTCCGCGTTGGTTCCGGCCACCAGAGGGGCCGATAATTCGTCGCTGGGGCGAGTGTAATTGGCCGTGAGGGTGAAGGTTTCCTTGGCGGCTAACCCCGCAATTTCGACTGTGTTGTACTTCAAGCCATCATTGCCGGTGAAACTGGAATTGGGCGTAGGAGTCGCAGCAAAATTTTCGGCTTGAAGAGGCTCCTGCACCTGGAAGGTCGCTCGTTCAATCGCATAAGGCGCTTCAAAATCAAACTTGAGCTGTCGTTTTGCCCCTTCCTTCTTCAAGATCAGCGGATCGTAATATTCAAATTGGAGCTTGGGTACGGGGGTAGAGAAACTCAGCCACAATTGATCGCCTTCATGGCGCAGTTCAATTGTGTCGGGGCTAACTTCAACCAGTGCTCCGTCGCGCTCCACTGCGACCACATGCATCTTTTCCAGATAGCCCGGCAGCCGGAAAGTCAATTGTGCGGGCAGGGCCGTCGCCGGGGCTAATTCGACGTGATAGATCAACAGAGTTTCCGGCCGGTCGTACTCCGGCCAAATGTCAACCAGAAGACTCTTGATCTGGACGGGCGAGGATTGAGCCAGCGCTGTCGACTGAATCAAAAAAAATATGCTAAACAGAACACAGCCAACTGCTCCTAACCATGTCCACGTTTTGAAAAATTTTTTCACGGTAAGCAGCCTCGGTAAATTTTAAAGTAGCCTGCCCCTCGATTGTACCGCAAAAATCCTCCTACGCAAGCAGTCGAGGCTTTAGCTGGGTTATCAGTGAGCTATCCTCTACCCCCAAAGGTCTGCCCCAATTTTTAGGAAGACCCTAAAGGTTTTGAAAACCTTTAGGGTCTGCTACCAAAAATCTGGGACGCACCCCACCCCCAATATCCCATTGAATCGCATCCTAAGCGGTGCTATAGTAAGATTAAGTTTTCAATCGTACCTTAAAACCATGATCTTTTACCATCAGCCGCCCGCTCGTGGCTGAACCTTAACTCATGAACCAACGACCTCCGACCCAACGAACTCCGGCGTCGCCGCTTGACCCGCGCCAGGCGCGGGCTGAAAGATGGGCTGCCTATGCCGCCAGCGGTCCTCAAAAGCCCCAAGTGACACCGCTGGAGTCGCAATCCAGGTGGACTCCCTTCCTGGTCGGGGGTTTTCTGTTGCTGCAATTGATGGCGCTGCTGGCAGCTTTGCTTATTTTAGTGCCACCAGAGCGGCCACCCAGCCAGCCGATCACCCTGGTCACATGGACCCCAACCCCGGTGATCGCGCTGTCACCGGTTTTGCCTCCAACCCCTACTTCTACTCCTCAGATAGCCACTACGCCTTTACCTCCGCCGCCGCAAGCGCCGACCCCCACCCCCGTGGTGATACAAGAAGTGGTAGTGCCGCCGACCCCGGCTCTACCTGTCGCCTTGAAACTGCGCGGCATGGAAATTACCCAGGGTATTCAAGTTTTCAATGAGCCGGAATCGTCCCCGTGCCAGCCCGACCCCCATCACCCCAATCATATTTTTTGCAACAACTCTATTCCCCTCATCGCCGGGCGGCACACCCTGGTGCGCGTCTACCCCACCTGCGCCGACACCTGTCCCGGCAGCGACCTCATCTTTCGTCTGCGCCTGCTCAAAGACGGCCAGGAGCAGGCCAATCTGACCCGAACCCTGCCGGCCGCAACATTGCAGCGCCTCAACCACCTGGCCATACCCGATCTGCGCCAGAATTTGGACAACTCGGTCAACTTTGAATTTTTCCCACCCCCGGCCTCGCTGCAAGGCCCCATCACCTTTGTGCTCGAAGCCAGTCCGCAAAATGAACCCGGCCAGATGCCCGCCACCCTGACCCTGACCAAAGAATTTGTGGTGCGCAAAACCTTGCGCGTGGCTTATCTGCCCATCGACTATCAAGGCGTCCAACCGCCAGAGTTGAGCGGTGTTGATTACTGGCTGCTCCGCATGTACCCTGTGCCCGGCGTTGAATATTACCGCCTGCCTGTCCCCGCTATGACCTGGACAGGTGAATTGAACAAAGGTGAGGTCCTGCGCCAACTCCTGCACACCTACTGGCTCTACACCCAGAGCCAGCCGCCCGAAACCTGGCCCGACCAGCTTTTTGGCTGGCTACCCCCGGAATTTTACAACGGCGGCGCGTCCGACCCCGCCTGGTGCCCCAGTTGCGCCGGATCGCACTCCAGCCGGGTAGCTTTTGGCGGGCTGCGGCCAGAGCAGGATATTGGCGGGCCGCGAGTGCTGGTCCACGAAATCGCTCACAATTTGGGGGCGCAGCACGCCTGGTCGCCCACCCAACGCCAGGATGCGGCCTGTTTCAAAGCCGAGGGAGCCGACATCTGGGTCGATCCCGACTGGCCTTATCTGCAAACGCCCCACATTCAGGAATTTGGCATTGACCTGTACAGCAGCCCGCCCATCATTTATCCGCCCTCGGTCTATGATGTGATGGCCTACTGCGCCAAGCCGTGGATTTCACCCCATACTTACAGCAAAATTTTTAACAGCCCGCTGTTGCAGCCCAATACCGCCCCGCTGCCACTCACCAGTATCCAGCCGCCCGTGCAGACCGGCCAGACCGGCGTTCTGCTTGTCAGTGCCATGATTAACCCTGACGGTACGGTCTCCAAGCCGGAAGTGATCCGGCTGGAGGGCAGTGGTTTCAGCAGCGCCGCCGGACTCAACCCACCGCCCGGCAACGACTATTGTCTCGAGGTGCAGGCCAACGACAGTACCCGGCTGGCCCATCACTGCTTCGCCGTTGGCTTCACCGATGTGGAGACTGGCTTGCCTATGACCGAACCCAGCCCCTTCTTTTTCACGCTGACCGACATCGACCCCCAGGCCGCGGCCAAAATTACTGTCAGCAAAAACGATACACTCCTGCTCACGGTGACGCCCAGCAACCACACCCCCGCCGTGACCGTCATCTCGCCCAACGGCGGCGAAACCCTGGCCGCGCAGCAGACCATCGCCTGGCAAGCCGACGATGCTGACGGCGATACCCTGTTTTACGATGTTCTTTTTAGTCCCGATAACGGCCAAAGTTGGCTCCCCCTGGCCGTGCGGCTGGGTCAAACCAACTTCACGGTTGATACCGGCCAACTGCCGACTACACACGACGGCCTCATCCGTGTTGTCGCCAATGATGGTTTCAATACCAGCCTCGACCAGTCAGATGGCCTCTTCTCGATTGGGCCGCTGGCTGAAAACAATGTCTCGCTACCCGAAGATGGCTTGAGTCTGCACGGGCCAGCCACAGTTCAACCGGGACAAACCTTTGAGGTGTCGCTCATAGCCCATCAAATCCCGGAGGCGGGCCTGTTTGGGCTACAATTTAAGCTCAATTTTGAGCCTACGCTGGTGCGGGTAGATAGCTTGCGCTTGCACCCGGATTTGAGCCTGGTGGTCGAACAAACGATCCAAAATGAGACCGGCCAGGTTTCCGTAGTTGCTAGCCGCCAGGGCCAGGTCCCCAATTTAAGCGGCGATTTCACCCTGGCCACCTTCATGTTGACCGCTCAAGCGGAGGGTCAACTTGACCTCACATTGTCGGATGTTGTCGTTGGCGGCCGCGGCGGTCTACGGTTGGATCTGCCTATTGCCCCGGATTTGTCTCTGCGCCTTTCTAACAATTGAACCCTTACCTCAAACATGGTAAAATAAAATCATCCCAATCATTGGACTGGCCACCGCGATGTGGATTCTGCCCAAAAACTTGTACGAAACTAATCCCGTGCTGGCCGCCCTTAAGCCGGCTCCTCACTTTTTCCTGCGCCCCGTCCGTATCTTCCAAACCTACCGCCGCAGTTATCTTCAGCCGGATCTGCTTGCCGGGCTGACGGTAAGTGTGGTTTTACTGCCCCAAGCCATTGTCTTTGCCATTTTAGCCGGGCTGCCTCCGCAAATGGGTCTCTATGCGGCCATTGTAGCAGCCATTGTGGGCGGATTGTGGGGTTCCTCCAATCATTTGCACAGCGGGCCGACCAATACTGCCTCCATTTTGGTGTTAGCCACCCTGGCTCCGCTGGCGACGATCGGCTCGCCGGATTATGTTATCGCCGCCGGCCTGTTAACTGTAATGGTGGGCCTGTTTCGCCTGGCCATGGGCCTGGCCCGGCTGGGGATGTTGGTCACCTTTGTGTCCGATTCGGTCATTATCGGCTTTACCGCCGGGGCCGGGGTGTTGATTGCTGTGGGCGAGCTGCGTTCACTGCTACGGCTGGAAGCTGCCTCCTCATCAGATCTACTCAATACGCTGGAAAATCTCTTCACCCACCTATCAGATACACATCTAATCAGCTTGGTTCTGGGCCTGGGTACTTTAGGGATTACCTTGCTCTTGCGGCGCTTTTATCCCAAGTGGCCGGGGCAACTCATTGCCTTATCTGCCGCCGCTGCCGCTGTCGCCTTGCTTCGTCTAGACTCCTACGGGGTTAAAATCATCGGCGAACTTCCTCATAACCTGCCCCCCCTGGCCCAACTGCCCCTAACCAATGTCCAGTTAATGGGCCAGTTATCCTTTGGCGCGCTGGCTGTAGCCGCCATTGGGCTGGTCGAAGCCACCTCGATTGCCCGTTCAATCGCCGCCCAATCGGGCCAGCGCCTGGACAGTAACCAGGAGTTTGTGGGGCAGGGTCTGGCTAATATTGCTTGCGGCTTCTTTTCGGGGCATGCCTGTTCAGGCTCATTCAACCGCTCGGCGCTCAACTACGAAGCCAAAGCCCAAACTCCCCTGGCCAGTGTTTTCTCCGGTCTTTTTGTCCTGGCCGCCATGCTGATATTATCGCCTCTGGCCGCCTATATTCCCCGCGCCGCCCTGGCCGCGATGCTGATTTTAGCCGCCTACGGCATGGTCGACCGCAAAGAGATCGGCCGACTCTGGCGTGGCGCACGGGGCGACGCGCTGATCATGACCGTAACCTTATTAGCAACTCTATTCCTGCCCCTTCAATTTGCGGTTTTGAGCGGCATTTTGATGTCCCTGACCTACTACATTATCAAAACCAGCACCCCCAGGGTACACACCGTGCTACCCGATGCCACGTTCAAACATTTCACCTACCAACCCAACAAACCCCCGTGCCCGCAGCTCAGCATTATAAAAATTTCGGGTGACTTATATTTTGGGGCAGTCAACCACGTTGAGGAAGCCATCCGCCAAATTCTGACCCGCAATCCCAACCAACGTTTTTTGTTGTTACGCATGCATGGCTGCAACCATTGCGATATTAGCGGCATCCATATGCTGGAAGCGTTGAGGCGGCTCTGCCGGGAGCGCGGCGGCGATCTGTATTTGATGAAAGTCCAAAAACCGGTCTACACCCTGATGGAGTCAACCGGTTTTTGCAACCAATTGGGCCAGGATCACTTTCTGACCGAAGATCAGGCTATCGAGTATCTCTTTTACAAAGTGCTCGACCCGGCTATTTGTATTTATGAGTGTGACGTGCGCGCCTTCAAAGAGTGTCAAAACCTGCCCAAACGGACCAGTTCGCAGATTATCCCCCTCCCCGCTTTTGTGACGCCCAATGGTGTGGCCGATATTTCCCCCCAGGAGTTATGGCAACAACTCATGCACAGCCAAGACCCGCCGGTGGTGATCGACGTGCGCGAGCCGCGCGAATTTCAGCAGGGCCATATCCCTCAGGCCCAACTCATTCCACTACCCAAACTTGTAACCGAAAAGCCGGACCTGCCCTGCGACCGCGAAATTGTGTTAGTCTGCCGCAGCGGACGGCGCAGTCAACGCGCGGCTCACCTGCTGAACCAGAAAGATTGTTCAAAGGTGCGGGTACTGCGCGGCGGCATGCTGGCCTGGGAAGCGGCCAAATTATTGGAGGCAATTGACAGGTAGCCAAGATGAACCAATACCCTATACGCAACATTGGCCTTGATTTAGTCCGTGTAACCGAGGCCACCGCACTGGCGGCAGGTCGCTGGCTGGGTTTGGGCAACCGCAAAGAAGCGCACCGGACCGCGACAGAGGCCATGGCCCAAGCGTTACAGATAGTTGATATGGACGGGTACGTGGTCGTCGGCGAGGAAGGCCGGCTCGGTGAGCACTCACCCCTGGATAGCGGCCAGCGAGTCGGTTCCGGCCACGGCCAAGAGATGGACGTGTTAGTTGACCCCATCGACGGCACCGAGTCGGTAGTGCGGGGCTATCCGGGGGCTATTTCGGTGGTCAGTGTAGCTCCTCGCGGCTCCATATGGTCGCCAACGCCGGCGGTTTATATGGAAAAAATTATCGTCGACCGGGAAGCGGCCAGCTTTTTGGTGCCGGAATGTATGGATGCCCCGGCGGCCTGGACTCTGGCCCTGATTGCCCGGGCCAAAAACAAAGCCGTACGCGACCTACAAGTTATCGTGCTGGACCGGCCCCGCCATCACGATTTGATCGAAGAAATCCGCACGGCGGGGGCGCGGGTGCTGCTGCGTTCCGATGGCGATACTGCTGGCGCGTTAATTGCGGCCACCCCCGGCACCGGGGCGGATGTTTTAATGGGTATAGGGGGTGTGCCGGAAGGGGTGGCGGCAGCGTGCGCGGTCAAAGCGATTCGAGGAGGCATGTTGGGCCGGCTGGCTCCGCAAAGCGAAGAGGAACGTTCAGCCATCGAAGCCGCCGGGCTGAATGTTAAGCAAGTCCTTACCTGTAACGAGTTGGTCTCGAGCGGCCAGATTTTTTTTGCCGCCACCGGCGTAACCGATGGCCCGCTTTTAAACGGGGTTGAATATCACGGTCGGGAAGCCAGAGCGCATTCGCTACTTATTCGCAGCGAAACCGGAGTGCGCCGAATTATCCACACCGAGTATCGGCTTGAGTAGCTGTATATTGGCACTTTACCTCAAAGAATGAGCCTAAACTTGACGAACCCCGCTCATTCATGCTATATTATAGCGTCCCCATCGGGGGAGCCAATCTATTGAATTTGGGTTATTTCAAAGAGGGGCGTCAAGCTGATGTCCCTCTTTCTAAATGCCACGCCGCAAAATAAGTTTTATTTCTCTAGGGAGTAGAGGGAGAACAAGTCATAAGCACAAAAGAGGAACGCAGAGTTAATGAAGAAATCACCTCGCCCGAAGTTCGTCTCATTGACGACGAAGGCAAACAATTGGGGGTGATGGAAACTCGCAAGGCTCTGGCCATTGCCCTGGAAAAGGGCACCGATTTGGTCGAAGTTGCGCCCAACGCCAACCCGCCTGTTTGCCGTTTGATGGACTTTGGCAAGTTTCTGTATGAAGCTCAGAAACGCGAGCGGGATGCCCGGAAGTCTCAAGCCAAAGTAGAAATAAAAGAAATTCGGCTACGCCCAAAAACTGGGGAGCACGACATCAATTATAAGTTGCGGGATGCCCGGAAATTTTTGGAACGAGGCGCTAAAGTCAAAGTCCGCATTCGCTTCCGGGGTCGAGAAGTGACCCACCCGGAGGTCGCCAGGGACTTGCTGACCCGGGTCGCTGAAGAATTAAACGATGTGGCAGTGGTGGAAAAAAGGCCGTCTATGGAAGGCATGACTATGCTCATGATTTTGGGGCCAAATAGCTAGGTTTATCCACCCTGTTGAACTTCTTTAGAACATAAAAGGAATAATGAGATGCCCAAGCTAAAAACACACAAAGCAACATCCAAACGCTTCAAGTACACCGGTTCCGGCAAGTTGATGCGGACTAAAATTGGTAAAAGCCACCTGCGCCGCAAGAAAAGCAAGCGCGTGAAGGTTATGTTTGACTCCATGCTGGAAGTGACCCAGCCTGCCACCCGCAAACGCGTTCAGAGGCTGATCCCCTACGCCAAGAAAGGTAATTGAGTAGATTATGAGAGTAAAAGGCGGACCTCAAACCCAACGCAGACACAAAAAAATATTGGCCATCACCAAAGGCCAGCGGGGCAGCAAACATCGCCTGTTCAAACGCGCCAACGAAGCTATGATGAAGTCGCTGGTGTACGCCTACCGCGACCGCCGCAATCGCAAGCGCGATTTCCGTAGCCTGTGGATTGCTCGCATCAATGCCGCTACGCGTCAAAACGACCTGAGTTACAGCCAGTTCATCCACGGCCTCAAACAAGCCGGCGTTGAACTCGACCGCAAAGCTCTGGCCGATATTGCCGTACATGACGCTTCGGCGTTTAGCCAGTTGGTGGCGACCGCCAAAGCAGCCCTGTAGACACGACGACCGAAAGAGTCAAAAAAGACGGGACATTCATCCCGTCTTTTTGATTCCTGGGCAAAATTAGACAGAAAGCCGGTAAAAGCGGCGGGCGTTGTCGGCCCAGAGTTTCTTTTGGGCGGCGGGGGAGAGGTGGCCGGTTAATTCGTCTAATGTCTCCACCCAGCGACGGTAGCTGGTCGCCAGCAGGGCGACAGGCCAGTCGCTGCCAAAGGCAACCCGATCTTCGCCAAAAGCGGCCAACACGTGGGCCACGTAGGGTGCGAGGTCTTCGCTGCGCCATTGCCGGTGGTCGGCCTCAGTCACCAACCCGCTGATTTTGCACATCACATTGGGCAAGGCGGCCAATTCGGTAATTTGCGTTTGCCAGGGTTCGTGCAGACCGGCGGCAATGCCCGGCTTGCCAATATGGTCGAGCATGAAGGAAACCTGAGGGCACTGCCGGACCAATTCGATAACAGCGGTGAGTTGATGGTGAAAAATGCACAAATCGAAGGAGAGGCCATATTCGGCCAGCAACTGCACCCCTTGAATAAAATCGGGTTGGAGGCAGAAAGCCGGATCGGCCTCGTTTTGGAGCAGACGGCGAACCCCTTTGATCCGCGGGTCAATTCGCACCAACGCGTCCAGGTAAGCACGAGCCAGCCGACCATATTCAAGCGGCGCCCAGGCGACAATTCCCCGCAAGCGCGGCTCTTCTTGCACCCGAGCGGCAACCCATTCGGCTTCAAGCAAGCCATAAGCCGGCTCAGCATCCACTTGAACGTAGACAAAAGCTTCGATATCGACGCCGGTGATATGGGTACGGTACTCGTCCAGGGCATAGCGCCGGTTCAGCAGGCCGTTCCCATCCAGCCAGGGGATGCGCAACCACTGCGGGTCCCACAGATGAACATGGGCGTCAATAAGGGGGATTGGAGGCATCTATACCTGAACCCGTGCGGGGGCGTAGGCGTCGTCGGTATACTTGACCCGATGGTCCCAAACCATAAAACCAGCCGAGCCAGCGTCGAAGCAGCCTTTGATTTGCGCCTGGATTTCTGCTTTACCGTAAACGCGTTTATCAAAGCGATAATCGGGAAAATCCTGGATCCAGGGGCGCACCGTACAACCCAACGGCCCCACCCGATTCACGGCCCTTTGGGCGCTCTCGTAGATTACTTCATAGGGGTGCGCAACAGCCATTTTGTAGCCGGGGATACCACTGCCAAAGGTAGAAGGATAGAGCATGGGACAGAGCACATCTAGATACCGGCCCATTCGTTCGATGTCTTGACCAATCAGCGTGTCATCTTTGCGCCAGCAGGTATATCCCAGGGTGTCGGCCGAGATTCTGACGCCATAGGGCCGTAACTGCCCCCTGGCAATACTCAAAAAGCCGGTAATCGCCGCTACCCGAGTTTCTTTTGTGGCTTCTTGTGAAAATTCCAGAGTCCCTGCCTGGCTGGGGGTGGGAAAGCGAACGTGGCTAAATTGAATCTCGTCAAAGCCCATTTGGGCCGCTTCAACCGCAACATGGACGTTATAATCCCAAACCTGCCCCAGGAAGGGATCAGTCCAGGTGAGGTACTCGCGCTCTGAGGCTACCTCGGCGGAGCCGCTCATTTTGACGGCATACTCCGGGTAATTCTTAGCCAGGAGTCCATCTTTAAAAGTGACCACCCGGGCGATGGTGTAAACCCCACGTGACCTGAATTGAGCCATGACTGCCTGGAAATCTTTGACCATCGGCCGGTCCGCGCCAATCTCATGGGCCAGCGGTACTTGAGTGGGATAGGTGATCCAGCCGTCATCGCCTTTGACGTCGAGCACCACTGCATTCAATTCGGTGGTATCGAGCAGGTCAAAAATTCGCTGCCGGGTTTCAGGGTGGCCAATGGCGAAGTAGCTGACATAAAGTGCCCGAATGGCCTGGGCCGGCCCCAAGGGGACAAAATTTGGGTCAACGGCCACTAACGGCGGTGGACCGGGTTTCAGCTCTACGGCCGGTTCAGGGGTCAGCACCGGGGTCATGACCGCCACGGGAATCCGCAACTGTTGGCCCACCCGCATATGATCCGGGAATTCAATCTGATTAATTTCAATCAGATCATTCACGCTAACGCCATAACGATTGGCAATCCCATTCAGAGTGTCGCCCCGGGTGAGCGTATAAACAAAAAATTGGTCAGACGGCGTTGGGTGCGGAAGGGGAATAGGTGGCGTTTCGGGCGGCGGTACGAGTTGGGGTTGCTGCGGTTTGTAGCCGGGGATAATTAGCTTTTGGCCCGGAAAAATACGGGTGGCGTCGGTGATGTCGTTGGCCTCAAAGAGTTGGGCCACCGTTACGCCATAACGGTTGGCGATGCCGTTAAATGTGTCGCCCCGCTGAACCTCATAACGGAATATCTGCTCTTGTTCTGGAGCAGTAGGGAATTGACCCGCCACCCCTGTATCGGGCCCAGGTTCGGCCTCGACAGAAGGGGCAACCGGCGCAGCTACCTCAATAGGTTGGGGCGATTCGGACGGCGTAGAAATTTCTTCCTCTTTGGCCTCGGTTTCAAGCCAAGCAGGTAAAGGAGGAACTTCTTCAATTTCCTCGGTGACCAACTCCTCAGTAACGGCCGGCGCTTCAACTTCAACAAAGGGCTCCGGCTCCTCAGCAGGCACAGCCACTTGAGGCTCGGCGGAGGGTGCGGGTACTTCCGTAACAGGAGGGGGGGCAGCGGGCGGCGGCTGTAATTGCGCTAACGGGCCGCTCGAAGGATCCCAACTGGCCGGGGGGATGATCAGTTTTTGACCCGGCTGTAAGGCAGCAGCAGTTTCAAAGCCATTGGCCTGGGCAATACGCTCATAATGAACGTTAAACTTTCGCGCGACGGAAAAGAGCGTATCGCCCGGTTTGAGGACATATTCCTTGGGGCCGGCCTCAACGCCGATGAGATACTCATAGCCGGACGGCGGTTCCGCCCCCAGCCAAACCATAAAGCGAATGTATAGATCGTTAAGAACGCCGCTAATACCGCTCATAAGGTTGCCTCATTACCTAAACGTCAGGAATATTATACCATAGAACATTAATCAATTCAACATAATCATAAGCAATGACTCAAAAAAAGGGCGACACTCACAGCATGGTTGAGTATCGCCCCGGTTTGGCCCATAATTCCGAACTCAGCAAATGATTGGAGTTTACCCCCGCTTCGCCTCGTTAGCATTAGCGCGGACCAAATCACTGAAAGCAGAGAACATGTCAACGGGAACAGGGAAGATGATGGTAGAGTTTTTCTCTACCGCAATTTCGGTGAGGGTTTGCAGGTAACGTAGTTGAAGGGTGGCTGCCTGACTGCCAATGACTTCGGCCGCTTCGGCTAACTGCTTGGAAGCCTCAAACTCGCCTTCGGCGTGGATGATTTTAGCCCGCTTTTCACGCTCGGCCTCGGCTTGCTTGGCCATGGCCCGCTGCATCGTTTGGGGCAGTTCCACATCTTTGACTTCGACCACAGAAACCTTGACGCCCCACGGTTCGGTCTGCTCATCAATGATCCGCTGTAATTCCTGATTAACCTTCTCGCGGTGAGCCAGTATTTCATCTAACTCGCTCTGGCCAATGACATTGCGCAGGGTTGTCTGGGCAATCAACCAGGTGGCTCGGCGATAATCCTCAACTTGGATGATCGCTTTGCCCGGATCGAGCACGCGGAAGTAAACGACAGCGTTAACCTTAAGTGTCACGTTATCGCGCGAAATCCCTTCTTGAGCCGGCACATCGAGGGTAACCGTACGCAAGTCGACCTTAATCATACGGTCAATAAAGGGCACAATAAAAAATAAACCCGGTCCCTTGGCCCCCACAAAGCGCCCCAACCGAAAGATCACCCCTCGCTCGTATTCCTGCACCACCTTGATTGCCGAGAAAGCCAGGAAGAGTGCGATAATCCCGATGAATCCCAAACATGGGACTAAGGCTAATAAACGGTCCATGAGATTGTCTCCTTTTGACAAGTAATAAGAATCGATATTAATAAGCCATGTAATTATAGCCCAAGAATTTTATGTCGGAATCAGCCGGCGAATGGCCCCGGCCAGGTCCTGCCCTCGCTCGATGTGGAAACGGATTAGGCGGCGCTTGTTTTCTTCCAGGGCGTTGTAATCACCCTGGGCCTGGGCCGCGTGTAAGGTAGCAAAGGTGTATTTCTCGCCAGGGATTTCGACATCCGTAGCTGAGGTATGGGTGATCTGGATGAACAGACCCTTGTTGCCGTCGCCCTTGTGCAATTGGCCGGTGGAGTGGAGGAAACGCGGCCCATAACCCACCGTCGTCGCGGCCCGCAGACCATCGCGCAGGCGCAGGCGCAGTTGGTTTAGCGCCGCATCAATCTCAGCCTCATAGGGTAGATAGGCCATAATCGCCACGTAATCGCCGGGCCGAAATTGAGTCAGAAAAGCCTTAAGAGCGGTCGTCACGGTTTCACCCATGGCCGGGCCGTACACGTCAATGTCGTCGTAATCCAGGGTGGGCCTAGCGGTGGGCAGGTAGCCACTCCGCTCGAACTCGGCCATCAATTCACGAGCTTTCATCTTGGCCGACTCGACGTTAGGCTGGTCAAACGGATTGATTTTCAAGACCGACCCAGCGGCAGCCGTCGCCATTTCCCAGCGGAAAAACTCCTGTCCCAGGTCTTCCAACTCATCCAGGTGGATGGTGATAACCGGATATCCTGCCGCTTCCAACATGCTGATTTTGCCATCCAGTTCGACATTATCATCGCCGGTCAGTCGCAGGTAAGCAAATACGCGGTCATGGCCGTACAAAATCGGCTCGGCGATGACTTCATCGGCCACGGGCAAAATGCCGGCGCCGAGTTTGCCGGTGCTTTCGGCAATCAATTGTTCCGCCCACACCCCAAACGGGGCAATTTTGGCTGAAGCAAACAAGGTTACTTTATCCCGACCGGCCAGGGCCAGTTCACCTAAAATTGCGCCAAGCTGCAAACCAGGATTATTAAGAGCGCTGTTGCGGCAGGCGTCAGCCATGCTGTTGGCCCGGCGCAGCAGTTTGGGCACATCCACACCGACCAGCGCGGCCGGAACCAGGCCAAAATAGGTCAGGCCCGAATAGCGCCCACCTACTTCCGGCGGAGTGGAAAAGATACGCCGGAATTTCTTCTCTTTGGCCAGCTTCTCCAAACTGGAGCCGGGATCGGTTAAGGCGACAAAATTCTCGCCAGGGTTGCCTTTAATCTGCCCGACGACCTGATAAAAATATTTGAAGCCAGAGAGGGTTTCGATGGTCCCGCCGGATTTACTGGAAACCAGAAATAGTGTTTTGGCCGGATCGGTCACGCCTGCGGCTACTGCCGCCACTTGCACCGGGTTGGTGCTGTCCAGTACGGTCAGTGGCAGACCCGCCCCGCCCCAAATATCTTCCGGGGCACGCGAGGCAGAGCCGAAAGTCCGCATATACACTTCCGGGGCCAGGCTGCTGCCGCCCATCCCCAGCAAAACTACCTGCTGAAAGCCGGCTGCTTTGATTTCAGCCGCAAAGGCAGCCAGATTATCCGTTTCGGCCAGCATTTCCTGGGCCAAATTGAGCCAACCCAGGCGGTTGGTCAACTCCGGGGTTTTTGCCGCCCCGGCAGGGTCAGCCACCCAGACGGTGCCATCTTTCTCCCAAATACGCGGGGCCACCTTGGCCGCAGCCCATGCTTTCAGCCGCACCTCAACCACATTCTGGTACGCCCCCAGACCCAAAGTCACCGGGCTGACCTGGCGGGAGACAATAGCCTCACGTTTGGCTTCCAGGGTTTTGAGCAAATCCACAAAGGATTTGGCAAAAGCTTCTACACCGTCTACCTGCAACTTGTCCATGGCGGCATCGTAATCAATATTGAAATCCTTGAGCCGGGCCAGCAGAGCCGGGGCTTCGTCCAGCCCTTCTTCCAGGCTGGCTCGAATCTGGCCGTGGTCCTTGAGGCCGTCGATGGTGGCCGGCGGCGCGGTGTCCACCGTAGCCGGGCCAATCAATTCCTCAGCATAGAGTACATCGCGATAGTTGGGGTTTTTGGTGCTGGTACTGGCCCACAGGACGCGCTGCGCCTGCGCTCCTTTTTCGGCCAATTTCTGAAAACGCTCGCCGCCAAAAATCTCTTTGAAGGCTTTGTAGGCTGCTTTAGCGTTGGCAATAGCCATTTTTCCTTGCAGGGCTTTGGCTTCCGATTTTCCGGTCTCTTCTAGCAGCTTATCGAGCAGCGTGTCCACCCGGCTAACAAAGAAGGAGGCCACCGAAGCCACGGTGGTCAGATCGCCGCCATCAGCGTCCAGCTTTTCCAGGCCGGCGATGTAGGCCTTGGCCACGTCAATGTAATTTTGCAGCGAGAACATCATAGTCACATTGACGTTGATGCCGGAGCCAATCACTTCGGTGATGGCTGGCAGACCGGCCGGCGTGGCTGGAATTTTAATCATCAAATTGGGCCTGCTCACGGCCTTAAAGAGACGCCTGGCTTCGGCGATGGTGCCGTCGGTATCATTGGCCAGGAAGGGGGAAACTTCCAGGCTGATGTAGCC
>CAZRYD010000001.1:17639-42378 GCA_964604225.1 uncultured Caldilineaceae bacterium | reverse complement strand
TTTACCTTCGGTAATCATGCTGCGCTCGATATTATCGTACCACAGCGATTGGCCCAGATCAGAGAGTTGTTTCAATGGGTTTTTGGACATAGTTAAACTCCTTGAGGCAATTAAATTTTTTAGAAATTAGAATTTAGAAATTAGAATGTTTTTGGCGTTTAAGGTGAAGACGGTGATTATTGATAGCGGTGACGAGGAGGGCGATGATTTCGTCGCAAAGTGCTAACTTTTAATCTTTCACAATCTCTCCAAACCAAATCAAACAGCCACAAAGATTTTGGATAGGCCAGGAACTTCCAAATCGGATCACATTTCAAACTTTTGGGAACTTCACCCAACCATGCCTCGTAATTCACCGTGCCTCTCTTCTTACCTTCTTATTTCTTACTTCTTTATGATTGTCCGTACAAGGGTATCGCCGCCCCGTTAATAGCCGCAGCGCCCTCGCCGGCCAGAAATAACAAGGTCGCAGCGATTTGGGCGGGTTTGACCCATTTGCTAAAATCAGCATCGGGCGAATTTTTGCGATTGGCTTCAGTATCAATAGTGCCGGGGATGATGGCGTTGACCGTGATAAAGTGGTCTTGCACTTCGGCGGCCATCGACTCGGTCAGACGCAGGACGGCGGCTTTGCTAATGGCGTAGGCGCTGTAGTTGGGCCGGCCATGCAGCGCATCCCGTGAGGCCACATTGATAATCCGTCCCCATTTTTGAGCCAGCATAGGTTTCACAGCCACCCGGCTGAGATTATAGGCGGTCCGCAGGTTGATATCCAGCATTTTGTTCAGATCGTCATCGGCGCTATCGCTCACGGATTTGCCTCCGGCAAACCCGCCGGCCAGATTGAGTAAAATGTCTATCCGGCCAAAATGATCTAAAGTGGTCTTGACCACCTCCTCTGCCCCGGCTGGATCACTCAGGTTGGCCGCCAGGGGTAAAATTCGTTCCCCGCCTAATTGAGCGGCCAACTCTTGCACCCCGGCTAGCCGGGAACCGAGCAAAACTAGCGTGGCCCCAGCCTCATAAAAGGTGCGGCTGACCACCTCGCCCAAACCGCCGCTGGCCCCGCTGATGATGGTAACTTTTTGATCAACGCTCACAGTTTTTCCCCCTACAGCCTTGGTTTATTCCGGCCTTTGTCGGAATTTCTGAAGTATACCACAACCTTGTTTTCAAGACTAGAGGCTGCGGGTAATTAAGTAGAGCAAGTTCAAAGTCGGTCACCTCCAAGATCACTACAGGAAATTCTCAAACTAGAGCAAAGGTGGCATAACCTAGATATTAACTCAAAAACAGCGACGACTGTTACCTGATTGCCCAGTTTGATTATCTTTTGGACGAGACAATGGTTCTTTTGGCCGCTGAATTTCAACCGGTACACGACCTAAAGAAACTTGTTTTGCTCATGATTCAAAAATATTGCAAACCGAACAAAAACTGAAATGTTTCGAATGAAATTCTGTGTTATAATGAAATGAGTCTTAATCTGCTTGAGGGTACTGTTTATAAAAGCGGCCAGAACTCAAAAATTGTAGAGCTAACGACAGGTTTTCGGTGGGTTTTCATCTTTGTTCCGATTTGGCCCCCTTTTGAACCTCTTTCAACGAATTACCTATCTGAGATCTCCCCGATTTCCACCCCCCATCGTAATAAGCTCACTCTAAAATTGCTTGACACTGTAAACGCTCTTATGTTATACTGATGCTATAGTACTGTGGTATTATTCACAACCTCTTTCAAATAGATGATTTCTCGCTAAACTGACCACCATAGTTTAGTCACAAAAGAACTTCGTTGGGGTCAGTTTTTTAGTCCAAGCTGGTTAGCATCACACCAGGGTAATATTTGGGGGACCGGGGCTATGCCTCTACGACCTATTTAACTAGTAAAAGATTTCCAGAAATGGCTGGAGATGATGTCCCCAACTGACTTTAAACGTCTACGAAATAAACTAAGCTTGGATGCACGCACGCGATTTATTCTCCTTTTCGCCCTTTTCAATACGATGTTTTGTCTCTTGGTCTTTTTATCCTTACAGATTAGGCAACTGACAGATGACAAACAGCAGTTGGAGGATTACGTTCACGTTCTAGTTACTCGGGAGAATAGATTAGAGGATCTGATACAGGCCCAAGAGACTAGGATAGCTGCCGGTGCAACGCAGCTTGCTGAATTCCTATTTCCAAAGTCTTCACCAACACCCTTCACCCCAACGCCTACGCTCACCACACCTCCTCCTGTTGATACAGGTTATCCAAAATACCTGCCTGGGCCAACCGACATACCTCCTCCATTGCCCCCAACCTCATTCCCAACCTCACTGCCCTCACCCCCGCCGTCTCCGTCAGCAACATCTGTTCTACCTACGCCAACACTTATTCCTCCATCTCCGACAGCCACACCCGTCCCACCAACCTCAGTACCTACTTCTGTTCCGCCAGCACCCACGCCTGAAGACACAGAAACCCCGACACCGACGCCAACATCGACACCGACACCTACAACGCCACCCCCCACCTTACCACCGCCAGTAGTGCTTGGGATTTCCCCAAATTCTGGTGAAACGGGCAATACCCTATCGATTTTGGAGTTATCGGGCCAATATTTCCAGCCAGGCGCTATCGCTAGAATTGATAACGGGCTGAGTAGTATCACTTTGACTCCATTGGCGGTAGTCAGTTCAACGCTGATTTCTGGCACCCTAGATCTGTCGGTGGCTGCCGGCGGCCCCTGGGATGTTACTGTCACCAACCCTGACCTGAAAAGTGGCTCGGCCTCTAACCTATTCACCATAACTATTCCCATCACGCTTACGTATGGGATAACAACCACCTGCTCTATTTCCGTGACTGGCTGTTTGAACACGACGGGAGCGCCCGATTCCAGCATTGCCGATATTGAACCAAACGGCATGCTTACCATAGACATGGGCTTGGGCAATGGTATCAGAGATGGCCGAGGCTACGATCTCGTCTTTTACGAATGGTTCAATTCAAACCCGGCCCCTGGCGGTGTCCTCCAGGATTTTATAGTAATCGAGCTATCTGAGGACGGAAACAACTGGTATGAAATCTTCAACTGGGGAGATGGTTATAATCCTCCTATGGACGACTTTACCAATATCTCTACTTTTAGCAATGACGGTGATGGCGAAGTCGATAATGAAGTTATTCCTTCCAATATTCTCTATGGAATACCGCCAAATCCACCTCAGGCCACGGGAATTCTTATTGATATTAACCTTCTGGGACTCTCGCCCAATCTTTCCTTTCGATACCTTCGTTTCCATTGCCCGGCAGGAGGAGGTGATGCCGCTCAAGTGGATAGCATTGAAAGGCTTCACTAACAAGTTCACTACTTGGTTGATGATGACATTATCAACTCGTTCTCAATCTCACCGATCGGCAAGGATGAAAATGTATGAACCAATCTAAAAATCCGTTTACTTTGGAACCCATTAATCAAAAAGAGCAATTTTTTGGCCGCGAGCGCGAAATCCGACAAGTACTGAATTTTCTACATAATGAGCAGAGCATTTCTATTGTAGGGCCGGCTAAAATTGGCAAAACCTCATTCTCATTATACATAGCTCATCCGCTTGTCCGTGGGAGACAAAAGCGGGCAGAGGAACATATCTTTGTTTATTTTGATTGTCACTCATTGGCCAATCTTGATCAAGGGCAATGTTACCTATACATAAGGGAAAAGGCCCTCCACCAAATCAAAAATACTGTATCAGTGGAATCCGTAGTAGCCACCCAGCTAGAACAGGCGGTTCGCGAGGTTGGTGGCGAGACTCAGCATTTTGGTCTACGGACTCTATTCCATGCTGCCCAAGTCAATGCCTTGAAGTTAGTCATGATCTTGGACAACTTTGAACTCCTGGCCCAGAATCTCAATTTGAAAGATGAATTCTTTTCGGCCCTGCGCTCACTACCTACCAACTACCAGATGGCTTATCTGGTCACCTCGCAGTATCCCTTGGATATGCTGGAGCGGATCTGCCCCAAAGCTTCACCTTTCTTCAATATTTTTCAGTCCATTAACCTCGGATCGTTAACTCGAGAAGAGAGTCATAATCTGATTGTTAGCCTACTGAAACGGACTCACATTGAATTTCCAGAGTTCATCCTTGAACATATCCTTGAATTGGGGTGGAATGAACCGTATCGTCTCCAAAAGGCTGGTTATGTTGCTGTTGAAATGTGGAAAGAGAACGGGGGTACCCTTAACTCTGAGCACTGTGCCGAAATCAATCAGCGATTTGAAGCCTTCGAAGGAACCTGAAACAGATTAGCCATACCCGCCTCCTCACTGAGATATCTTTGCTCTGATTGCCCCTAAATTGCCCCCTTTTTTTCCTTGAATGAATACTCGGTGTTGGTTTATGATAAAGTATGGAGATAAACCTTGAGTATCAAAAACATCACCCAGAAGTTAAATTATCTGTGGCTGAGGACTAAGCAGACTGTCCAAAGCAAACTGAGGCCAATTGCTGGGTTAAGACCTCCCTCGTTTAGGGTTTTTGAGTCAGCAATTGGTATGAAACGGTTGAAAGGGGGCAAGAGACTCTATCAAGTTCTGGGCATGATCCATCATGCCCTGATTACAGATGCTGGTTTGCTTATCTTAGTTTTCGGCTTCTTGATGTTTAGACCTTACTTTAATAACTTACGTGAGATCTCGCTAGCTTTTTTTGTCTTGTATATAGTCTGCGACCTGATTCGTCTTAGTTTTTTGCGTGGCGCCACAATTTCATTAGGATTTCCCCTAATTTTTCTAACTCTTTTGGCTGACTCTCCATTTATTGCCATGCTCCCGGCCGCCCTTGGCTCTCTGATCAGTGAGACAATCCAAAGTGTTTGGATCTCCAAACAGCGTTTATCTTGGTTTCCAGCTCTTCGCCGCACCCTCTTTTATGTCGGCCATCATGCAGTAGCTGGCCTGGGAGCATTGGTAGTCTATCAATTCATCTATATTCATTACCCCTCTATGATACTTCCAACACTTCTGCACCTCGAAGCTATTCTGGCTTACGTCGCCATCTACTCTTTGATCTCGATGCTCCTCATTTGGCCCCACGACCTTCAACTCCGGCTTTTCCTCCTGACTCCCGATGAAGAGCCATTTGTTCGCATTGATTTCTTCACTACTCTATTGCTCCTACCTTTACCTGCAGCCGTTTTCTACCTCTTTAATCTCAGTAGTTTAGGACAGATCGAGAAAATATTGGTTGTGTTTGGAATTTTGCCCCCATTGTTTATTTTTCTTTTCTATCTGGCACGTAACTTCACCCGGACCGAGGATGAACGAATGCGGTTGGACTTACGTGAGCAGGTCAGCGAGCGGCTAGGCTCTCCCGCTAACTTGGCCGAGATGGTGGAGCGCATCCTGACAATTATGGGGGATTTGATGAATTATCAATGGGGTGCTATCTACAGCCATACTAACGGGGAACTTGAATTATGTGGCACGAAACTGGCTAAGCACGCAGTTATATTCCGCAATCCATATCAGCCTAAAGCGGAGATTTCACCACTCGATGAAACAAGCAAAAAAGATACAGGTAAGGTAACATGGCCATTACAGGTCAAGCTCGGTGAAGGTGTTTTAGGCAAGCTGGACAAAGCAAACCTCTTACCCCAATTTTTCGATGGTGCTTTGAATCCAGCTAGTCCATTGGACCCTTATCTACCCCCAAAAACCGCATTGATGATCTTCCCCATTACGGTGACCCCGCCCGGAGAGGAGGGCAAAGAGTCTCTTCCCATTATTGGTCTAGTGGCTTTGGCCCGTCCCAGGCGCCTGTTCACTACCTGGGATTGGGAAAAAGGCCAGGCTTTAAGCGACAAGGCTAGCAACGTCTTTCTCAGTGTGCAACGTTTGGAAAGGACTATTCAAGATCTTTATCAGAAGGTAGCAGATTATGCCACTGATCCTGAAAAGGTGCGTCAAGCCATGCAGGAACTTATCCGCCAAAAAGTGGATGTAGCTAAAATCTTGGCGGTTGTATCTGAACACTCGTTTCACGGGAGTTTAAGGGCTGTTTTAGCCGGGGTGGTCGAAAAACAGCAGAACCAAGATATTTCTCTACCCCCGGAGCGGCTGACCGAGATATATCAACAGGTACGAGATGAGACACCAGGCATGCCCTTACTTAATTCAACAATCTTGCAACTCTTGCAAACGGTGACATCTTCTTTGTCATTAGCCTTTAGCTTTCAGTATCAGTTTCCCAATGTGGAGCGCGGACCGGCTTTTAGAGAATTTTATGACTTTTTGTTGGAAGCTCTCGATGCGAATACAGTTACCAAAATTGCTGAGTTAGATAGACAGATTGAAGCCACGACGGAAGTAGTTCATAAGCGTGAGGGTACCTCACGAGAGCAGGCCAAGCTGCCTTTAGAAGTTTTGGAAGAATTTATCCACCTGCAACGAATCACGCGCCAACTAGCCAAATTTACCGAGGCCCATGAGACCGCAGAACAAAGGGCTATTCTAGAGTATGCCTTAGAATTGCATAATGAATGCGGGAGGGAAATTACAGAAAGACTCCGTGACCCGGAACGATTTGTGCTGTTACAGATCCTCTCTAGCTGGCAAACGGCAATGCTCAAAGCATTAGAAAATCTGGCCCGCGGCCCAGCTCACCTTAGCCTGAGTTTCCGCAACCACCAAGCCCTACCCCTACCAGAAATTGCTGTGGGACTGGTTCTGCGTAACGAGGGACCGGGGATTGCGTCCAATGTCGTCGTTCAATTGCAACCATCAGCCAACTACGAACCGCTCAAGGGTAAGGCTGACCTGGGAACCCTCAATGCCGGGAAGACTGTAGAGTTTGAATTGAGTCTACATCCCTTTGACCAGGACTCGATACGGCTACACCTCCTCGTTACCTATCATGATCCAGAGCGAAAAGGTAAAACTGAGGAATTCGCTGACCTGCTCCATCTACGCGAATCCCCTGCCAATTTTAGTGAAATTGCCAATCCTTATACCCCTGGGACACCTCTCAAACCGGGAAATTCAACCTTCTTTGGCCGGACAGACATCTTTAACTATATTCAACGTCGCACTCTTACCCTGGCGGGAAAGACAATTTTGGTTTTGGTCGGCGAACGGCGCACGGGTAAGACATCTATTCTTCAGCAGCTTCCGGTCCACTTGAAGAATCCATGCATAATTCCCATCTACATCAACGGACAGGCTATTGGGATTGATGAAGGACTGGGAAACTTTTTCTTGAGTCTAGCTGATTCTCTTGCGGATGGATTGCAAGCAATTGGCTTCTCTGTTCCACGTCTAACGCCAGCAAACTTAAGCGAAAGTCCCCAATACGTCTTCGAGCGGCATTTCTTACCCGCGGTTCGAGAACAAATTGGAGAACGGAACTTGTTACTGACTATTGATGAGTTCGAAGAACTGGGGGATCGGGTCAGGCGAGGTCGTCTGCCTCCAGAAATCTTCTCGTATCTACGTCACTTGATGCAAGATGGAGAACAACTGAACTTTATCCTGGCCGGGACTCACCAGATAGAAGAGTTAAATGAGGAGTACTGGGCCAAGCTTTTTAACATTGCTGAATATAAAAAGGTCAGTTTCTTGAATCGTGAGGAAACCGTTCGTCTTATTACCGAACCGGTACAGCCCTACGGTATGGTGTATGATGATTTAGCCATTACAGAAATCCTGCACTTAACTGCGTGCCATCCTTACTTCACCCAAATGTTATGTAGTATTTTAGTCGATCGCTGCAATGAAGCGCAGCGCAGTTATGTCACTGTTCAAGATGTCCGAGATACAATAGATGATCTCTTAGACAAAGGTCGTGCTCACCTCTTCTTCTTATGGCAAACCTCTACACCAGAGGCGAAGTTAATTTTGGCTGCTCTAGTTGAGTTACAAGGGAGATTAGAGCAAGTGAGTACGATAGCCATCGCGGACCGCCTAAGAGACTTTGAGGTTGACCTTAACTCTCACCAGATTCTAAAAACTATGGAACAGTTAGTGAACCGAGACCTTATCCGCGAAACCTCAGGCGATCCAGTATATTACGACTTTACAGCCCAGTTATATGCCCATTGGTTACGTCGGTATCAACCATTAAGTAAGGTAGTGGAGGAGGTAAGCATTGAATCTGTCGCAGCTTGAGACTTTGCCTGCTTTAGAGAATCCCTTCTTTCACCGGGGCCCCATCCGGGATCACCGTTACTTTTTTGGTCGGGGCGAAGAAATCCGGCGCACCTTGCAGATGCTGCGCAATGGCCAATGTATCTCCATCGTTGGCCCGCGACGTATAGGCAAAACCTCACTTCTATTTCATCTTTGCGATCTGGAAGTACAGCAAAGACATAGTTTGGGGAAGGAATATCTTTTTGTCTACATTGACTGCCAGGGTCTGGGCGATTTAGACAAATCTCTCTTCTATCAATGGCTATGGCAAGAGGTTAAGAGAGAACTGGCAAAACGAGGCAAAGTGGGGAATTGGGTCGAGGATATATACAGTTTTAGAGACTTCCGTGAAACAATGATAACACTCTACAATGAGGGTTATAAACCTGTTTTTTTCTTTGATGAGTTTGAGATTATTGCCCGAAACGCAAACCTCGACCAGGATCTTTTTTCTGATCTGCGCAGCCTTGCGCCCGATGTAATTTACACCACTGTGTCGGCTGACTCCCTTTTCGATTTGACTTACGCTAATAAGAGTGTTTTGAGTTCGCCGTTCTTTAATATTTTTGTGGAGATTCCTCTGAGCTTCCTAAAACCAAAAGAAGCTGAGGAGATGGTTTTGGGATTGTTGGAGATAACCGGGGCAGACAACCTTTTCACTCAAGAAGACCTCACCTTTGTCTTCGAGATAGGAGGTTACTACCCTTTCTTTCTGCAATTAGCCTGTTATTACCTCTTTGAGCAGAAAATAGAGCGTCAGGACTTAACTCCGGCAGATTATGACGGTACACGACAGCGTTATTCTGCCGATGCTGAAAGACATTTCATGTATTTATGGAAAAATCTGTCAGATAAGGATCAGGAAGCATTACGACTGGCCTCTCAGGGGCGAAGCACCCAGTACGACGAGGAACAAGAGAAAAATCTGGGAAAAAAGGGCCTTCTGTATAACAACTCTGTTTTCTCCTCAGTCGTCGCTGAATTTGCGCGAAAGCAAGCCAAAGAAGTGATACAGAAACCTGTTGAGGCTATACAGAAACCTATTGAAACGGGAATATGCCAGTTAAGTATCTCTTGCAGTAAGTATGGCTGGGTAAGTGTACGTGTAGGTGGCTCCTTATTATATGAAGGTGACAGCGACAGAGTACTGCAACCAAGTCTGATAGATCATCTAGATCGCCGTATAACTGACTCTTTTCGACTAGCAAGCTGGCGTTTTCACATTAAAAACATTGGACAGGAACTGTTCGATGATCTCATTCTTAATAGGCCTGAAATCGCTAGGGGTTATCAACGCGCCGTGGGCTACGTTGATCAAGCTGCGTTGAGCTTAGCTCTACACGCTCCCAGGCATTTCTTACGTTTACCTTTTGAAGCGATCCACAGCGAAGAAGACAATGAATACATCTGTTTGAAACATCCAATCTACCGTGTTATCACTGATTGTTTTTTTAGCAAAGAACCCCTGTCTATGGCTCTGATTAACCGGCTCAACTCGCAGGGAGAAGGATTTCGCGCTTTGGTGGTTGCTTCCAACACCTGGCGGACGCCCACTGAGCAAATCCCCGGCGTGGAAGAAGAAGTCAAGCAGGTCAGTGAACTACTCCAAAAGCATGGCTTTGATGTCTGTACGCTTTCAACAGATGAGGCCACTGAGGAGCGAGTTCGAGCCGAGTTAAGCCAAAAAGATTATTTGCTTTTCCATTATGCCGGTCATGGGTCATTCTGTCCCGACTCTCCTGAGGAAAGTGCTCTCTATTTCTGGGCAGGAGCGAAAGGCAGTAGTGAGGTTAAAAGACTGACTGCCTCACAACTCGTCAACTTGGTTCAAGATAGTTCATTACGGTTTGTTTATCTCAGCAGTTGTTGGGGGGCTCACACAGCCTCAACTGTTGCATTGCTCGATGACGATTTTTTGGGAGTAATGGATGGAATGGTGATAGGTGGTATACCGGCTGTGCTTGGCTTTCGCTGGCCAGCTAGTGACAATGGAGCTAAATGGTTGGCGCATTCTTTTTACTCGGCCTGGTTGGTAGAAGGGAAAAGGCTAGATCAGGCCTTACTCGCCGCCCGGCGTACCGTTGCGTACCGGCTCGGACGGGACGAGAGGGCTTGGTTCTCGCCTATCTTGACTATGCACACCGTGGCTTGAATTTCTCGCTATGATTTGGTACTCCTTCCTCTTTGCTTGTTTGGCACATAACTGGTATGAAAGAAGATAGCGCGTGAATAATACAAGGGAGAAAACTATGATTGAGAATCCCTTTTTCCATCCAGGACCTATTCGTGACTCAGCCTATTTCTACAATCGCAAGAAAGAAACCAAGCGTATCTTCGAGATGCTGGGCCGGGGACAAAGTGTCTCCATTACCGGCCCACGTAAGATTGGCAAGACTTCGTTACTCTTTCACCTCTCTCGACCAGAAGTAGTACGGCAACATGGACTTGACCCTACTCGTCATCTGGTAGTGTACTTTAATTGCGAAGGCTTGGGTGGCCTGAAATTGGAAGAATTTTACTCTTTGATTTTGGAACAAATAGCGATTCAGGTTGCTCCACTTGGCTATCATTTTACTCATCCGGAGCGTCCGGTGTCTTACTTGGAATTTGAACGTATTCTCCATAGAGCTTTCGATCAGAAATTGAAGTTGGCTTTATTGTTAGATGAATTCGAAGTCTTGGGTGAAAATCAAGCTATGGGCACCGAACTTCTCTCTGGCTTGCGAGCTTTGGCCGCGAAGTTCGATATTGCTTACCTCACAGCTTCGCAGCGCCAGCTTGACACTTTTACTGAGGATTATTATTCTCCCTTCTTTAATATCTTTGTACCTCTAAGATTAAGTCTTTTTGATGTTGCTGAAAGCCGCGAGCTGGTCAAGGGAGCTATGGCCAGAGTAGGGGCTGCGTTCCGGCCTGAAGTCGTAGATGGTATCCTGGAGTTGAGTGGGAGACATCCCTTCTTCTTACAGGTCGTAGGTTATTGGGCCGCAGAGCTTCAGATGGCCAAGGGAACTGCGTTGGAGAGCAAAGACTTCCACATAGTTAAGCAAACCGTGCAGGGTCAAATTGAGCCTCATTTCAGGTACTACTGGAAAAATCTCTCGCCCCAAGAGCAATATATTTTGGCTACCCTGCCTTTCCTTCAACAGGTAGAAGGCCAGCAAGAACAACTAGAAGCATTGGTTCACCTTTGTTTGATCATTAAACAGAACGGCCAATATCACTATTTCTCGCCTCTATTTCGGGATTTTGTCCGCCATCAAAAATTGGAAGGTCTCCTCCAAACCGGACCATTTACGCTTTCCTTAACCCATCAACAGGTTCTCCTACGGGATAAGCCACTGCCTTTGACCACCAAACAGTCCGCTCTCCTTACGTACCTGATCGAACATCAAGGCCAGGTAGTAAGTAGCGAGGAATTGGACCGGGAAGTAATGGCGACCTCGCCCGAGGAACAACGGCAGTATGAATATCTGGGTGATGAACGGTTAAAATCAGCCATCAAAGGGCTGCGTAAAGCCTTGGGAGATGAAGCGGATTGTATTATCAATCGTCGAGGTGTAGGTTACATGTTCCAACTTCCGTTAGAGGAATAGCCTGAATACTTCGATCTTCCCGTTAGTATCACGGGGCGATCTGTATCTCTAATTGTCCCTGCACTTTGTCGTTGGCATTACAATCCCCAGGAGATCAAATGATCGCAGAAAACCCCTATTTCCATCGGGGTCCGATTAAAGAGGCAAAGCATTTCTACAACCGTACGCGCGAGACCGCCTTGGCTTTGCAAATGGTCAAAAAAGGGCAAAGTGTCTCCGTATTTGGCCCACGTCGTATTGGCAAAACCTCTCTCCTTTTCCACCTGGCCGATCCAGCAATCAGAGCCGAAAACGGACTTGCCTTAGAGCAGTCACTCTTTATTTATATTGATGGTGAGATGCTGGGTGGACTATCCAGGTTAGACATCCTGCAATTTCTGCTCCAGGAAACCGGCGCACAATTAGCCCCGAAATGGGTAGACCTGCCCAAAATTGCCGATAATCGTTCATTTGAGCAGGTGTTTCGGCGGTTAGTTCGGCCTGATCAGCAATTAGTTTATCTGCTTGATGAATTTGAGTGTTTAAGTAAAAACCAAAACTTAGATGTTACCTTCTTTTCTTTCCTCCGCAGCCTAACCGTCCGTTACAACATCGCTTTTATAACTGCTTCCCAGACCTCCTTACTGGCTCTAACTGATGAGGGAGGCCAGGTTAGCTCACCTTTCTTCAATATCTTTGTACCCATTCCCTTGAGCCTTTTCAATGAAGATGAAGCCCGCCAGATAATTCGTCAGCCTGCCCAAGTAGCCGGAGTGGAGTTTGATCGCAGTACCGAGGATTTCATTCTTGATTTAGCTGGACCGCATCCTTTTTTCCTTCAGATTGCTTGCTACCATGCCTTCGAGTTATGGCAGGAGTGTCCTACATTTGACAAACCAGTGCGAAAGCAGTTGGCCGAACAAGTCCAGGTAGATTTACGAAATCATTTTGAATACTTTACTTGCAGATTAAGCGAAGAAGAGCGCTCTGTTTTGGCGCGCCTTCTTGATCCTGCGGCAAGTGAAGCTTCAACTTCAATCATTGACTCACTCAAACAGAGGTGCTTGATTCGTGAGCACAATAATAGATATGTGTTAATCTCGCAGACTTTTGCTCATTTCGTCAGGCAGCAGATTGGCACCACGTGGACTGCCACCATCTTAGAAGGGGAGCGGCGGATGGCGACCCTCCTCTTCGCTGACGTGGTTGGTTTTACCCCTATGACTGAGCAACATGTTCCTGAAGAGATTTTGAGCATAATGAAACCTGCCCTCCGAATGTTTGTAAACGTGGTGGATCGTCACGGAGGAAAGGTAGCGTATCTCGGTGGGGATAGTATTATGGCTCTATTTGGCGTACCTAAAGAGCAACCAAACGATGCTACTCGTGCAGTACGCGCCGCCCTTGAAATCCAGAGCCACGTCACTACATATGCTCGTGAACTTAAACAGAGCAAGGGCATTGACTTTGCAGCGCGGGTGGGGCTTGATACAGGTGTGGTGGTATTGGGAGAACTTGGTGGAGAACAATACTCAGAGTATACGGCTCTGGGTGATGCTGTCAATCTTGCTCAACGCCTCGAAACCTTTGCCCAACCTGGTACTGTAGTTATTAGCGAGCATACTTATCAACAGGCTCATGGCTGGTTCAAAACTGAATATCTTGGATTGATACAAGTCAAAGGGAAATCTCGGCCTGTCAAGGCTTATCAAGTATTGGGCGAGAGAGAACGCCAACCTTAGCTCGCAAAAGTAGAATTTTCAGGAACAAAGCCGAGGAATGCTCATTAGCCCGACGAGTCAAGACCCAAAAACCCAGACTCGTGGCAGAATGAGACAATTATCTCCGAAAAACTGGTCGATCATTGTGTGCAGAACTTTTCGATCCCCCAATTTGAACAAGCATTTTCAGTAATCTATCTTTGCTCTTTTGTCAGAGGTTTATCAAACATCCTTTCTCCAATTCAATAGATTTCCTATTGAATTCTCCTCAACCCTGTGTTAAAATCGAAACTAATCAAAAGTTTCACGATTTAGCCCACACTGGAGCTTTTCGAGGGTTCGGCTCACCTGACTGCCACAATTTGATTGCCCACCTTGAAGGTTTTTGCACGATGTTGTTTATTTTTGTCCAAAATTGATTTGACATCTCTTTGTGATTGTGTTATAGTCTTGGCCCTATCCAGCTATTAGCAGCGATTGAGCCGCAAGAAACTGGATGTGCCTGCCACCACCTAATCATTTCCCTGATCTGAATTTTTAGCCATAATTAACTGTCACTCTCAATGACGAGGGACCTTATGTTGTTCGCAACACCGACGCGTCGGAGGCGGTAACCCACTAATGACAACCACAATCCTATCCCGGAGGAAAGTGGTTTTTTGTTATACTTAAGCGAATCTGAGGTGTGCCTACTGATCCGGCTCGCCCTGATTTGGTTGAGTGCCCGTATTGCCATTTTAATGGCGATGAAAAACGTTTATATCGTTTTCGGGTACGGTGCTGTAAATAAAGAAAGGAGGTGACTCTCTTCTAAACCAAGTGTCATCCATTGCTGCCAGAAGGAGTGTGAGCATATTTGCCATTGGTGCTTTTACACATCCATCTTTTGAAAGCAGCTTAGGGTATAGCCAGCCGCACGCTGCGGCCTCTTGAAACATTGGGCAAACTATCAAATTAGGAGGGGTATATTATGGCTCAAGCAGGTAAAAGTCGTGAAGATATTATTCGTGAAGATATTCAAACCCTTCACGGTCTGGGTTACGCTCAGGAGCTTTTCCGTGAGATGGGCGGATTTTCCAATTTTGCCATCTCCTTCTCGATTATCTCCATTCTAACGGGGGCAATTCTACTCTTTAGCTATGGTTTGCAATTTGCCGGTCCAATCATCAATACCTATGGCTGGCCGATAGTCAGCCTTTTTACGCTGGCTGTAGCTGCTTCAATGGCCGAACTCGCTTCAGCCTACCCCACCGCCGGCGGCTTGTACTTCTGGGCACACCGGCTAGGCGGCTATAAATGGGCCTGGGTAACTGCCTGGTTCAACATGATTGGTCAAATCACCATCACTGCCGGGATCAATTTTGCGGCAGCCCTGTATATTGTCGGGGCCATCAATCGCATGTTTGGAGCCAATTTACCCACCGATACCTATTCCACCATCGTGGCCATGATCATTATCATGATCCCGCAGATGCTCATTAATATCTTTGGGATCAAATTGACCGCCAAGCTGAGCGATTTCAGCGTCTGGTGGCACATCGGTGGGGTGGTCATCATAGCCCTGCTGCTGACCATCTTTGGCAAGCATGCCCAGCCTTTTAGCTTCCTGTTTCAATCTCAAATTTCAGCCAACCCCAATGATCTGGCTTATTCATTTGTGGCCGGTCCCTTTACCTTCAACTCAATTATGATGTATATTCCCGGCATGGCGGCCCTGTATGCTGCAGGCGGGATTGGATTGGCCTTTGTGTTAGGCCTGCTGCAAGCCCAGTGGACCTACACTGGCTACGATGCCTCAGCCCACGTAGCTGAAGAGACGGTGATGGCCCGCTTGAACAGTGCTTGGGGCGTTTTCTTGTCGGTGGCGGTCTCCGCCATCGTGGGCTACATTATGCTCATTATTCTCACCCTGCACATCCCCGATATCGCCGCCACGATTGATCCGGCCAACGGCCCGGCCGTGCTCTACATTGTCTACGAAAATCTGGGTACCTTTTTTGCCAATATTATCGCCGTCATCATCGGCGGGGCCATGTGGTTGTGCGGCTTGTCTTCCATCACCAGCATGAGCCGTATGTGGTTTGCCTTTGCCCGCGACGGCGGTATGCCCGGCTATAGCCTGATCCGGCAAATTCATCCCACCCTACGCACGCCGGTTTGGTCTATTATCATTACCTGTATTCTGGCCGTGCTGCTGACAGTCTACGCGGCCCTGTACTCGGTGGTCGTCGCCATCAGTACTACGGCACTTTACCTGGCCTATGCTATCCCCGTCTATCTGAACATTCGTAACAAAATGCGTAAACAGGGTGAGTATACCACGCCCCAAACCGCTCCGTGGTCTCTGGGCAGTTGGGGCCTGTTTATCAATTGGGCCACAGTTCTGTGGGTGGCCTTTATCACCATTCTATTTTCTATCCCCCCCAACGAATTGGCCGGCTGGTCAGTAATTCTGTTGGGCGTATTTATGTATTTGTACTGGCAGTTGGATGCCAAAAAGCGCTTTACCGGTCCCACCCCCGCCGACGAAACCGAACTGCGCCGCATCGAGTCTGAATTTGCCGAGGCGGCTCATGGCCACGGCCACGCCGCCGGGCAGTAAAGCCCATTACTTAGACCTCTGGAGATGGCTAGATGCATCTCCAGAGGTCGTAAAGCCACCCAATGACCAATCCTAAATGACCCAACGGCGACCTATTATCGGGATTACCACGTACGGACGAGATAAGAGAGGATTTTTTGGTATAGATGTCGAGTATGTTGAGGCCATTCGCCGGGCCGGCGGCATTCCCGTCTTATTACCGCCCGGCGAGCTGCATCAGGACGAGCTCTTGAAGCGGCTGGATGGACTGATTATCAGCGGCGGCGGTGATGTCGAGCCAACCCATTATCAGGGTACGGCCCACGCCGCCATAGAATATGTTGATCCTGAACGTGATGCCAGTGAAATCAGACTGGCTCAAATGGTGGTAGAGTCGGGTCTGCCCGCCTTGAATATTTGTCGAGGGGCCCAGGTGTTGAATGTGGCCCTGGGCGGCACGCTCATCGAGCACCTGCCCGACGAGGTTGGCGATGAAATTGATCACCGGGCCACCCCGGAGGGTTTTGTTTACCACCCCGTTGCCGTGGAGCCAGCCTCGCACCTGGCTGAGATCATTGGGCAAGTTGAGATCAACGCCGCCTCGTGGCACCATCAGGCGGTACGCCAGCTTGCCCCCGGCTTAAAACCGGTTGCTTTTGCCGCCGACGGAACTGTTGAGGCTCTGGAAATGCCGGACCACCCCTGGCTCATTGCCGTCCAATGGCATCCCGAAAACCTGGCCGGCAACGACCCGGTCCATCAGCGCATCTTTGACTCGTTGGTGGCAGCCGCCGCGCAACGGGCACAGCAGCAAATGAGTAAATAATTATTCACAATTCATCATTCACAATTCACACTTATGAATAATTCTACCCACTCCATGCTCAGCGTGGGCATCGACGTGGGCACAACTACAACCCAATTGATCTTTTCCCGGCTGATTTTGGGCGGCGGTCTCGCCAGCAGCAGCCAGTCGCCGCTCAGCCGCTTGCGCTCGGCCGGTATTGTTGACAAAGAGGTCATCCACCGCAGCCAGATACATTTTACCCCGTTGAAGGGACCCGATGAGATTGACGCGGTGGCCTTAGAGCAAATTCTACGCCAGGAATATCAGCGAGCCGAGATTTCGCCCGCTCAGGTCGAGACCGGCGCGGTCATTGTCACCGGCGAAACGGCCAAAAAGCGCAACGCCGACGCCATTCTGGAGGCTATCTCCGCCCTGGCCGGCGATTTTGTGGTCACAGTGGCCGGCCCGCACCTGGAGTCGATGATCTCCGGGCGGGGGGCCGGGGCAGCCACCTACTCGCGGGAGCATTTCTGCACCGTCACCAACGTGGATATCGGCGGCGGCTCGGCCAACAGCGCCATCTTCCGCCAGGGTGAGCTGATCGCCTCGGCGGCGATGAATTACGGCGGGCGGATTTTACAGCTTGACCCGGCCAGCGGCCACCTGCGCCACATCGCCGACCCGGCCCGGCTGATTATTGATTATCTGGGCTTGCCATTTCAACTGGGCAGCCAGCCGACGCTGGCCCACCTGCGCACCTTTACCAACTGTATGGCCGATCTGACGGTCTGCTTAATCGAGGGGACGAGCCACCCCCTGGGCGACAGGTTGATGCTGACCGACCCTTCGCCGGTTTCGGGCCAGGGCACAATTTTATTTTTCTCCGGCGGGATTGGGCATTATTTTTACGAACCATTAACCATCAACACCGTAGCCGACGCCGCGCTTCACGGCGATGTCGGGCCGCTGCTGGCCGAGTCGCTCCGGCTGCACCCGGCCATCCAGAGCTACACCATCCGCCGCCCGCCCGAAACGATGGGAGCCACGGTGATGGGCGCCAGTTCGCAAACCATCACCTTGAGCGGCAGCACCATCTGGGCCGAGGCCGAGATTCTGCCTATTCGCAACGTGCCGGTGGTCCGCGCCCAATGGCCGGCGGTGCCGCCGACGCGCCAGCAGGTGACGCAAGCAGTCCAGGCGGCGGTGACCCGCTGGGATGTCAATCCCGCCGAGAGCCAATTTGCCCTGGCCCTGGAATTGACCTGGAAGCTGGACTTTAACCAACTCTCTGAGCTGGCGGCGGGGTTGGCTGATTTCGCTTTGGCCAAGCTGCCGGCCCACCAGCCCTTTATCATTATCATCGAGCACGACTATGCTCGCGCCCTGGGGCAATCGGTCAAAACGCTCATCCCCCAGCACCCGCTGCTGGTGGTGGACCAAGTTGGCCTGCAAGAGGGCGATTACATTGACATCGGCCGCCCGCTGTTGGATGGGCGGGTGGTGCCGTTGAGTGTGAAGACGCTCATCTTCTATCACTGAGGCGGCGAGGAAGCGAGAGGCGATGAGGCGAAGTGTCATTCCGAGCGAAGCGAGGAATCCCTCTGAAGTTCCGGTTAAAACACAGTTGCAGGGAATAAACAATGGAGTCCCTTTTCTCTCGCTTATTCAAATACAGATCAAGCGATAAACGTATTCAACAAGAAAATTTTCTGACTGAGATTTTTGCTTTTTTGTTAAAAAATCCGGGCCTGATGGCGGCATTTCTTAATGAGTGTGGCGTCACCATTCAAGGCCAGCCAGAAAATATAGAGGTCAAGCCCCAATTTAGTCTTAGCACATACCCGGAGAAAATTCAGCCAGACATATCACTTGAATTTATTGCAGATAATCAAAAATGGCTTGTCTTCATTGAAAATAAGGTTGGCGCTGGTGAGGGAGAGGGCCAATTAAAGAAGTATGCAAGTTATCTGGAAAAAGAAGCAAATGAGGACACAAACTGTGCCTTATTATACATAACTCGGTTTAATGACCCTAAACCTTCTCCTTCCACAAAAATTATCTTCGGTCAAAAGAGATGGTGGGAGATTCATGAAATGCTGGACAAGTTTACGGGTAATCCCTTTGTTTCTCAAGCGAGATTGTTTATGGAAGAAAATAATTTGAGCCTATCTAAAAGCTTCTCGGCCAATCACATTACAGCTATGATGTACTGGAATGAGACAAAAGAGATGATGGATAGGTCGTTAGGGGATGTTGTGGAGGAAAAGTTTAAAGAGATTACCCAAAGAAAATATAGCGCCCATTGGATTAATAAGAATTTACGTGATTATGGAGATTATTTCCAGGCAATCGGTAATTCTCTCTGGTTTGGAATAGGTTACTTTTTGGCAAGTAGCGGCGATAAAAATAACCCGAGTGTCGGTGGAGCAATTGTGGTTGAGCCAAGCTATTCAAAGAGACCTCAGGCCATTCAAGCGCTTAGGGAATTTTCCGGGAAGAAAAATAACTGGGAGTTATCTAGCAACTTTGATAACGAGGAAGAAGCGATCTGGATTACGAGAGGTCAATCCTTTAAGGAATTTATCGGGTTAGATAATCATATCAATGCGATACAAAAATTATTCTTAGACATTCTATCCGATTTAGCAGAATTCCAAAAAGCTTACCCTCAGTTGAAGTGGGATTAGGGATAACCTGAGGCTCGATCAGACTTGCAACTCCGTAGGGATTCCTCCCTTCGGTCGGAATGACATTTTGCTCTTTCACTCGTTATGTCTTAAAATCAACCAACTCTCCTGCTGAAAGGGGATGACTATGCTCCTCCGTACCAAACTATTCGGCAAAACCTACGAATTTGGCGACGTCCGCGAGCTGATGGGCAAGGCCAACGAACCCAAATCGGGCGATGAGCTGGCCGGCGTAGCCGCCACCTCCGTGGCCGAGCGAGCGGCGGCCAAGTACGTCCTGGCTGAAGTGACCCTGGAAACGCTGCGCCAGAACCCCGCCGTGCCCTACGACCAGGACGAGGTGACGCGGGTGATTGACGACGCGGTCAACGAGACCATCTATTATGAAATCAAGGGCTGGACGGTCGGCGAGTTTCGGGAATGGATTCTGGCCGATACCACTACCGCCGCCGATATTCGCCGCATCAGCAACGCCCTCACCGGCGAGATGGTTTCGGCGGTGGCCAAGCTCATGTCCAACCTTGACCTGATTTACGGGGCCAGCAAGATCCGGGTCGGCTCCCACTGCCGCAATACGACCGGCCAGCCGGGCACCCTGGCCAGCCGCTGCCAGCCCAACCACCCCACCGACAGCCCCGAAGGCATCCGCGCCGAAATCTACGAGGGCCTGTCCTACGGCTCCGGCGACAGCGTCATCGGCATCAACCCGGTGGACGACAGCGTCGGCAGCGTCATGCGGCTGCTGGATATGACTTACGACGTCATCCAGACCTGGCAGATTCCGACCCAGAACTGCCTGCTGGCTCACGTGACCACCCAGATGCAGGCCATGAAGCAGGGCGCGCCGGTTGGCCTGGTGTTCCAAAGCCTGGCCGGCTCCGAGAAAGGCAACGCCAGCTTCGGCGTGGATGTCGGCCTGATGGACGAAGCCTACCAGATGGCCCAGAAATATTGCTGGCCCGAAGGCCCCAACTACATGTATTTTGAAACCGGGCAAGGCTCGGCCCTCTCCGCCGACGCCCACAACGGCTGGGACCAACTGACCCTGGAAGCGCGCATCTACAGTTTGGCCAAACGCTGGCAGCCCTATCAGGTCAACACCGTGGTCGGCTTCATCGGGCCGGAGTACCTGTACGACGCGGTACAAATCACCCGCGCCGGGCTGGAAGACCATTTCATGGGCAAGCTGACCGGCATTCCGATGGGCTGTGACGCCTGCTACACCAACCACGCCCGCGCCACCCAGAACGACGTCGAAAACCTGGCCGTGCTGCTCAGCGCCGCCGGCTGCAACTATTTTATGGGCGTGCCCATGGGCGACGACGTAATGCTGGCCTACCAATGCACCAGCTATCACGACGCCCCCTCCCTGCGCCAGACGCTCGGCCTGCGCCCGCTGCCGGAATTCGAGTGCTGGCTGGAGGAACTGGGGCTGATGAAGAATGGGAGGTTGACGGAGAAAGCTGGAGATCCGTCATTTTTCTTGCGACGGTAAGAAAGAAAATTTACAGACAGGACGGTTTCCCGATAATAAATTATGCGGGAGGCCCGATAACATGGGATTTGTGGTTTTATCGGGATGCCTTATATTCCAATATCAAGGTTTCCTCCTACTTCAAAGTTATATGGAAAAGCATGTTCACCTATTTACCTCGCAAAAATAATTAGACCAGTAATGCAACTTTCGAGAAAATTAACAATATTTTCATTAGCTTTCTTGAGCTTTATAATCGGTAGTTGTCAGGTGTCCAACTCTAACAATATAAGAGGTGTTAGCCCTGCTATAGATGTTGGTTATTGGGCGCTTTCCCCGAAAGGAGATAAGCTCATATATAATCCCAATGAAAAAGGAGTATTGCTGTTTCCTCAAAGCGGTAAAGACTATAAATTTGATTGTGCTTTGCGGTGGTTAGATAATGAAACCCTTTTATGTCATCATTACCAAAAAAGTTTTATCGTCACTACTGACGACCTAGAAAAAATCCCACTTGAAGATGTTGAGGCTACAGGAGTTGATCCTCGCAGTTTGTTGGCCCGTGCTGAAAAAATTTACCGTATTAATAAACCGGATGCATTGTATTTCATCAATCGGGATACTGAAACGAATTTAGTTAAGGGCTATGCCGTCAATAATCTTAAAAACTTAGAAAGTATGTTAGAAGATTTTGATTATATCTCTGCTCCACCATTTCGCCCTTATGGTCTTCCAGAGCGACGAATTTCTTCTCCCAACCAAGTGTATTATTACAATATGCCCGGCGAGTCTTTAACTATATACAAAACCGAAAATGATGAAAAGGTCGCTGAGTATGTAACTGAATCTCCCTATTTTTTGGCGGCAGAAGGGTGGGCTTCAGACAGTAGTGGAGTTTACTTCCATGTGTATGGCGTTGCTTTTGCTAGCGCCACTGCCCCGAAAGGGATTATGAAGTTGATCGTGTCAGAGTGAGGTATAATCAGTTTTTCCATATAACAAGCGCGTCAAGCTGACGCCCTGAGCTTGCTTTTTATTTAGGTCACTTTTGGCACTGTAAGGTCGCCTTTAATTGAGGATTTGGTGGGCGCAGCTTACGCGCGATGCGTTGGGCGGTGTATCGGATCCAAGTGCGGTGAATGACACGTACAATCAGGGAGTCTGCACATGACATTTCTTAGTTTCTTGCTTCTTGTCAACGCCGTGCTGCACGGCGTCATCGTCGGGCGCTTTGGAATCAAGGGGAACGAGCCGCCAGCAGTGTTCGGGTTTTTGTATACGGCGCTGGCGCTCGCCGTCTTCAGCGGATGGACTTATGGGGCTCTTGCCACGTTGGTTGTAACTACTCTTGGTCTTGTCGGCCTTGCGCTGAATTTCAGAAAGTTGCAGCACGATACGACGGTCGAGAAAATCATCTTCGTTGTCGGGACAGCAATACTCGCCTGGGCCGCTTACCTGTTTCTGGCACAATAGCGCCTGATCAGGTCTTTTCGGGAACCATTGATGCCCAATCCGTCAGTCGAGCGGACCTCGTGCCTCTGGTGCTCGTCCGCTCACTTCCAACGTTAGGTTGACGCCTTCGGCGCAATAAAAGAGCAATAATGGAAAAAATGAAAGCAATTATTTGCACTAAGTATGGTCCGCCTGATGTTCTAAAGATCGTAGAGTATGAAAAACCTGTACCCAAAGATGATGAGGTTCTGATAAAAATATATGCCACATCTGTCACAAATAGTGATATTTTTATCCGAAGCTCAAACGTTCCGTTGATGCTTCTTATTCCGATGCGAGTGATGATGGGTATAACCAGGCCAAGGAATGAAATTCTTGGAGAAGTATTTTCAGGAGAAGTTGTACAGATAGGTTCAAAGATAAAACGTTTCCGTGTTGGTGATCATGTCTACGGACTTACCGGATTTTCGCTTGGAGCCTATGCAGACTACAAATGTATGAAGGAAGCAGATTCGAAACAAGGGTGTATTGCCTTAAAACCGGAAAATATCAGTTTTGAAGAAGCCACTTCTGCTGCTTATGGTGGTCTCTTAGCATTGCAATATCTTGAGAAAGGAAATATACAAGCGAAACAAAAAGTTCTTATTTACGGGGCATCTGGAACCTCTGGTACAATAGCCATACAGTACGCCAAACATCTTGGTGCTGAAGTTACGGGTGTATGTAGGGCAGAGAATACTCAATTTGTAAAATCATTAGGGGCAGATAAAACGCTAGATTACACAAAGGAAGATTCAATTTCCAAACTGGAGGCATATGATTTCGTACTAGACTCTGTTGGAAAAAGAAAAACATCTAAACTTAAAGAGGCATGTAAACTTTCACTAACGAATAAAGGCAAATTTGTCTCTATTGACGATGGCCCCTTAATTTTAAGCTCAGAACGTCTTAATAAAATTAAGGAACTTGTTGAAGCAAAAATAATTACACCCATTAATGACAAATGCTATCCTTTTGAACAAATCATTGATGCTCATAGATATGTAGAACTAGGACATAAAAAGGGAAATGTAGCAATAACAGTAAATAAATGACCTACAATCGCTTCAACCGGACTCGCGGGACAAGCCCGCTCGCCGGTTAAGCGTATGTTAGCCGGCCAAAATCTTTCCCATGAGAGAAGCTAAAAGTTCAATTTCACAGGCTGAGTCATACAAAGAAATTTGGCTGTAAAAGTTACAGGAACAAGAAATGGATCGAGCAGCTTGAAAGGATAATCCTGATGCAAGAAGCCGAAATTCAAGCCATCGTTCAGGCCGTACTGGCCGAAATCAACAAGCGACCAGGCACAAACGGCGGCGCCACTCAAGCGGCAACTGCCACCGCGGGTGGACTACGGATTGACCTGCCTGACCCCACCGACGAAGCCGCCCGCCGCACCCCCGGCGTGGTCAACCCGCTTGACCCGGAGGGACTGCGCGCCCTGATGTCCACCACGCCCACCCGCATCGGCGTGGGCCGGGCCGGGCCGCGCCCGCGCACCAAAGCGCTGCTGCTCTTCCAGGCTGACCACGGCGTGACTCAGGATGCTCTTTTCCACGAAGTCAACCCCAAACTGTTGGAAGAACAGGGCCTGTTTGTGGTCGAAAGCCAGGCGCACGACCGGCAGGAATACCTCAAACGGCCCGACCTGGGCCGCAAGCTGACCGAGGAGTCCAAACGTGTCCTTGCCGAGCGCTGCCTCAAAAAGCCGGATGTACAGATTTTTGTCGGCGACGGCTTGAGCGGGGCGGCCATTGAGCACAACCTGGCCAAGGTGATGCCGGTGTTAAAACAGGGCTTGCAAGCCGCCGGGCTGTCTATCGGCACCCCTTTCTTTGTTAAAAATGCGCGGGTGGGCCTGCTCAACGATGTCAACAGCGTGGTCGATGCCAAAGTCTGCGCGCTGTTGATTGGCGAGCGGCCTGGCCTGGCCCGCGCCGAAAGCATGAGCATCTACATGGGCTTTCGCCCCCAGCCCGACTCGTCCGATGCCAACCGCGACGTGGTCTGCAACATCTACGAGGGCGGCCTCAACCCCCTGGAAGCCGGAGCGCTGGCCGTGCAGATTATTCAGAAGATGATTAAATACAGTACCAGTGGGGTGGATTTGAAATTGGTAGATAAAACGTAAAACGTAATGCGTGATGCGTGAAACGTGAAAGTATTTTACGCATCACGCATCACGCACCATCTAGGAGGAACACATTATGGCTATTCTCGACCCAATCAAAGCCGACGTTTTGGCCGT
>CAZRYD010000001.1:5047-17539 GCA_964604225.1 uncultured Caldilineaceae bacterium | reverse complement strand
AGGAGGAACACATTATGGCTATTCTCGACCCAATCAAAGCCGACGTTTTGGCCGTCCGGCTGATCCCCAACCTGGACCGCGGCTTTGCCGAGCAGTTGAAGTCACAATACCCGGATTTAAATCCGACCCATCGCAGCTTGGGGCTAATTACGGCCAACATTGACGACGCCCTGTATGCCTCGATTGACGAAGGCACCAAGATGGCCGATGTTGAGGTGGTTTATGCCCGCTCGTTTTATGCGGGCGCCGCCCACGCCTCCGGTCCGTTGTCGGGCGAAATCATCGCCATGTTCTCCGGGCCAGACCCGGCGGAGGTGCGAGCCGGGCTGAACGCGACCATCAACTACCTGCAAAATGAAGCCTGGTTCTATTCCGCTAATGAGGATAACTCGCTGGCCTTCTTTGCGCATACCATTTCCAGCACCGGCTCCTATCTCTCCAGAGGTGCGAGTATTCCGCGCGGCCAGCCTTTAGCCTATCTGATTGCGCCGCCCCTGGAAGCAACCTACGCTCTCGACGCCGCCCTCAAGGCCGCCGATGTCGAGATGAAAGTCTGGTACAACCCGCCCTCGGAAACCAACTTTTCCGGCGGCTTGTTGACCGGCACCCAGAGCGCCTGCAAGGCCGCCTGCGCCGCGTTTCGAGATGCAGTGCTGGAAGTGGCCAGAAGCCCGCTCAAATTTTAAAGAGCGACTGCTAACGGCAGACCGCCGACGGCCGCAAAATCATATCCGCCTTTGGCGGTCAGCGGTCGGTGGTCGGCGGTCGTTTCAGAGGTAATTATGGTTCAAGACTACGATCACGACCTTCAATCCATCCAGGAAGCGCGCAGCCTGGCCGAAGCGGCCTATGAGGCCCAGCAAAAATTTTTCCGCTTCAGCCAGGAGCAGGTGGATCGCATTTGCGCGGCCATGGCCGACGCCGCCTACCGCGAGTCGGCCCGGTTGGGCCAGATGGCCTCCGAGGAGACCGGCTACGGCATCGCCCGCCACAAGATGCTGAAGAACCATCTGGGCAGCAAATTCCTGTGGGAGGCGATTAAGGATATCAAAACCGTGGGGGTGCTCTCCCGTGATCCGGCCAGAGGCATCATCGAAATCGGCTGGCCGATGGGCGTGGTGGCGGCCCTCAGCCCCAGCACCAACCCCACCTCGACGGTGATGTACAAAACCCTGGTGTCGGTCAAAGCACGCAATGGGGTGGTCCATGCGCCCCATCCCGCGGCGGCTAAATGCTGCGTTGAAACGGCGCGGGTGATGGCCGCCGCCGGCGAAGCTGAGGGCATGCCGCCCGGCCTGGTCGGCTGCATGTCCATCATTTCGCTGCCCGGCTCGCAGGAGTTGATGCGGCACAAGCGCATCGCGGTGATTGTGGCTACCGGCGGTTCGGAGATTGTGCGGGTGGCTCACAGCATGGGCAAGCCGGCCTACGGCGTCGGGCCGGGCAACGTACCCTGCTACGTGGACCGCAGCGCCGACGTCAAGCAGGCGGCCTATTACCTTGTCTCCAGCAAAGCCTTTGACAACTCGGTTATCTGCGCCACCGAGCAGTCCGTGGTAGCCGACCGGCCTATTGCGGCGCAACTGCGGGCCGAGATGGAGCGGCTGGGCGCTTATTTTGTCAATCCAGAGCAGGCCGCCGCCCTGGCCACTGTGCTCTTTTCGCCTGCCGGGGTCATCAATCCACGCAGTGTGGGGCAGACGCCCCAAAAACTGGCGGAGATGGCCGGTATCCACATCCCTGATACGGCCAAGATTTTGGTCGCGCCTCTCAACCGAGTGGGCAAAGAAGAACCACTCTCGCGCGAAAAGTTGACCACGGTGCTGGGCTGGTACGAGGCCGACGGTTGGGAAGCCGGCTGTGAACGCTGCGTCGAGCTGATCCGCTTCGGCGGGCGGGGCCACAGCCTGGTCATCCACGCCACCGACGAAAATGTCATTTTGCAATTCGGCCTGGAAAAGCCGGTCTTCCGCATTCTGGTCAACACCATGGGCACGCTTGGCTCGGTCGGGCTGACCACCTACCTGATGCCTTCGATGACCCTGGGTTCCGGCGGCATCGGCGGCTCCATCAGCGGCGACAACATCACCACCACCCACCTGATGAACATCAAGCGTGTGGCCTACGGCGTCCATACCCCGCCGGCCGAAGCGATGGTTGATGCGGCCGCGCCGGTTGCCGCGGCCAGTGGCAGTGCTGGCCCCAGCCCGGCAGAAGTCGAGGCCATCGTTCGGGCGGTGATTGAGGAGGTTTTGGGTCGGAAGGGAGGATACTAACCTATGCCCACGCGAAAATCAACCGGCGGCAATAAACCACCGTCTGAGCCAGCCGACGCCAGCACGGCTAAACCAAAACGCAGTCGTTCAAAACCGCTTGCCGCCGAAACACCGGCAGCAGCGACAGCTACACCAAGCGTCAGTGAAGCAACACCAACAAATATTAGCGAATCTTCACAGCCAAAGGAGAAAAAAACAATGGTCGATATTCAAATGATTGCCCTGGGCATGGTCGAAACCAGAGGCCTGATCGGCGCGATTGAGGCCGCCGACGCCATGGTCAAGGCCGCCAACGTCAAGCTGATCGGCAGCGAGTACGTCGGCGGCGGCTTTGTCACCGTCAGGGTGCGTGGCGATGTCGGCGCAGTCAAAGCCGCCACCGACGCGGGCGCTGCGGCGGCCAAGCGTGTCGGCGAGTTGGTTTCGGTCCACGTCATCCCGCGCCCGCACGCAGACGTCGAGATGATTCTGCCTAAGGAAAGCAAAGGCAGCGCCGGCGGACACTCTTAAGATTTTGGATTTTGGATGGCCGATTTTAGATTTCAATCAAAAATCTAAAATCAAAAATCCAAAATAAAGGAGACGCCTGTGGGACAAATTTTCACGGCGGCTGATATTCGTCGTTTGGCCCAGGAGCCGGGTGGTCACTACTTGTTGCTGGCCCCGGATGATCGCATCACGCCCGAAGCAGTGGATGTAGCCCGCGCCCTGGGAGTGCAGGTTCATCGTGAAGGTGACGTGTCGGGCGGGCATGCCCTGCCGCCGCTGGTCGGCAAAAGCGCCCGGCCAGGGCGAGGGCTGGCGCATATCAAAGCCGACACGGTGCAGTTGACGCCTTTTGCCTTCAACGTTAACCGGCCGGAGATGAACATCCACGTGATGGATGTGATTACAGCGGCCCATGGCTCGCCGATGGCCGCCGGCTTCATGACCTGGGGCACGGGTTCTTTTCCCTGGACCCTCAACTACGACGAGATTGATTTCGTGATTGATGGGCAGTTGGAAGTGCGGCTGGACAACCAGGTGGTCATCGGCAACCCTGGCGATGTTATCTACATTCCCAAGGGCAGCAACATCTTTTTTGGCTCGCCCAGCTACGCCAAGGTGTTTTACGTGACCTTTCCGGCGGATTGGGAGACGCAAAAGTGACCATCATCACTGAGGCCGAGCTGCGCGAGCTGTGGCAGGGGGGCCGGGGCAGCATCCCGCCTTTGCCGCCCGATGCCCGCTTGACCCCTTCGGCCCGCGACTTCTTAAAGCAGTGGGAGATTCGGCTGGTTATAGAGGATGACCTTAAGCGTGTTGCTGTCCAGACCGCTCCGACCGGAGATCAAGGACCGGAGACCGGGGGTAGTTTACAACCTTCCCGTCCGGCCTGGGACAAGCCCGGCGAATTTCCGGTCAACCTGAGTGGGCCGCTGCCAATCTGTACCGTCTGCGGGCAGCCGGTGATGCCGACGGCAAAACCGGCTCACATGGCCCAATTGGATGCGACCCATTTTGCTCCCAAAACCTCGCCGCGCTTTATGCTGCGGGGCAAAATGGACACGCTGCACGCTCAGTTTTTGCTGGCCATCGCCCAGGCGCGTCGTTTTAGCCTGCCGGAACTGGCCGATTATCTGACTACCCTGGCAGCTTACTGCCGCGAGATCACCAGCGCCGAATACCACGAACGAGAGGTGGCTCCGCTGCAACTGGCCGGCTTGTCCGAAGCCGACCTCCGCGAGGCCAGCCATTGGCCCGACCGCACCCTGGGCATTCCCCACGTGGTCCCCGGCCCCGACGACCACGAAATGGTCTTGCAGCTCAATTTGCTGCGCTGCCAGGTGCGGGAAACGGAGCTGGTTGCGGCGGCGACATTCACCGGCTCGGACGGCCAGCTCAGCCGCTCGGATTTGATGGTCGCCTTGAACCGGCTTTCCAGTGCGGTTTATTACCTGATTTTGCTATTAAAGGCCGGTAAAATTGCCTGGAAGATTCCGGGCGGAATGGGTTAAATCTTTATGTCATTAAGCCAAAGAATGACATAAAATATGAGACTATGAATCCAGAACTCGACGCTTTCCTGACCAAAGCCCAAACGGTGATGGTGGGAGAGCTTAATGGTACGCCCAAAAAAGCGGAGTCCAAAATGCACTTTGGACTCCAAATCGAAGAGAATAATCTCTGGGACAAACCCCAACCTCGCGTTCACGTGGGTGTGGACCTGGGCACGGCCTACACCGTTGTGGCCGTGCTAGACGAGCAGATGCAGCCGCTGGCGGGCGAGTACCGCTTTGCCCAGATTGTGCGAGATGGCCTGGTGGTTGACTTTCACGGGGCCATCAGCCTGCTGCGCGAACTCAAGCAAAATGTCGAAACCCGGCTGGGTTTTGAGTTGACCACTGCGGCCACCACCTATCCGCCGGGCGTGCCGGCTACCGAAGTACGAGCCACCCGCCACGTGGTTGAGGCAGCGGGATTTCAGGTGGAGCATGTGGTCGATGAGCCGACCGCGGCCAATGCCGTTTTACAAATTGAAAACGGAGCGGTGGTGGACGTGGGCGGCGGAACTACTGGCATCGCCATTTTCCGGGAGGGGGAAGTGGTTTACACCGCCGACGAGCCAAGCGGCGGGACCCACTTTTCGCTGGTGATTGCCGGGGCGTTGGGGATCGAATTTGATGAAGCTGAGGCGTTGAAAAAAGATAATAACCAGCACCGGCGGCTGTTTCCCATTGTCCGCCCGGTGATGGAAAAAGTGGGGACGATTGTGGCCCGCCACATCGCCGCTCACCCGGTGGAGACGATTTACCTGGTCGGCGGCACGGCCTGTTTCAGCGGGATTGAGCAGGTAGTGCAAGAAGTGACCGGCATCAAAACCGTCATCCCCGGCCATCCGTTGTTTGTCACGCCGTTAGGCGTGGCGATGCACGATGCGTGATGTGTGAAACGTGAAACGTAAAGCGTTCCATTAGAAAGTTATCACGCTTCATGTTTCACGTTTTAGGAGAATTATTTTTCAGGTGAGGTAAAACAGTTATGGCCAGCGAATTCCAACTGCGCGTGTATTGTTATTTGGACCGGACGCAGCCGCAGTATGCATCTTTTGTGGGAACCGTTACCCAGGGCGACCTGATGGTGGAGGGAATGGCCTCACTCTATATCGAAGTTGCTCCCGGCAATGAAGTTTTTAGCATGGTGGATATTGCCGTCAAAGCCACCGAGGCTCGACCGGGCGCGCAGATTGTCGAGCGTGAGTTTGGCATGTTTGAAATCCATTCCCATTCGCAAGAGGCGGTCTTGCAGGCCGGAGCGATGGTGCTGCGCCGGCTGGATTTGCAGGAGACAGACCGGATCAAGCCGCAGGTGGCTTCGGTCCAGTTGATTACCAACGTTGACCCCTACCAGGCCCAGTTGCTCAACCGCTTCCGCCGCGGCTCGATGCTGGTGGCGGGCGAAACGCTGCTGGTTTTGGAGGTCGCTCCGGCGGCTTACATCAACATCGCCGCCAACGAGGCCGAGAAACGGGCCAATATCAAGCTACTCCACATCTCCTCCGTAGGCCGCTTTGGCCGCATGTGGATGAGCGGTACGGAGTCGGAGATGATAACGGCCAAAGCCGCAGCCATGGCCGCAATTGAAAGCATGCAGGGCAGGGCAGGGTAATAAGGTAGCAGGGTAGCAAAGTAGCATCAGGAATTTCTGCTACCCTGCTACTCTGCTAGCTGTTACATTGTTGGATGGAGCGAGAGTTATGAAAACCTTCTACACCGAACGCGATGTTGCCGATATGCACGCTAACGGCGTCACGGAGATAGAAATTGACGATGACGTGGTGCTAACTGACCTGGCTCGCGAAAAGGCCATTACCCTGGGCTTGAAGATGAAACTGGTAGCGCAGCGCAGCGGCCAGCCCGATGGCCTGCCGCGTCTGGCCGTCGCCCCGCAGATGCAACTGCCTCCGGCGGTGGTTGGTCATGCTTCACCATTGCCCGCCCCCGCTGCTCCGCCCGCCCCGGCAGCAAACCCAGCCGACCTGGCCGCGCAGGTCAAATCAGCCGTGATTGCCCGCCTGGGCACTGAGGCCCATAACGACTTGTTGGACCAGGTTATCCCGCAGGTTCTGGCCCGGCTTCAGCAGCACTCGTAAAGTTACGGTCTAAGAATTTTCGTTAGCTTGTTTGGATTGGATGTAGGCGAGGATTCCCCCGAGGGTGGCGCCGATGGGCACGGTCAGCCAGCCGACAAAAAGCAAGCTCAGCGATGAATAGACCAGGCTGGCCCAGACACCTGCGACCGGGTTAAGGGTCGGCTCCCCCAGGGAATTGCGCGCTCCCGAAACATAGAGATAGAGAATCGCCCCATACCAGGTCAGCGGGTGACTGATTAATCCAATCAAAGCACCGGCGCCCGCGCCTTTCAAAAGCGTCACCCTCCGGCCAGTGTTGACCAGTAGCCCCCAGCCCAAAACCCCACTTAAAAATGCGGCCACAGGAGCGGCATACAGCATCTCCTGCCAGTCTCCGACAGCACCCGTGATGAGAAGCCAGCTAAAAATAAAGGCGGTGAGGCCAAAAGCCAGACCGGCAATCCCCACCCAGGCCATGGCAGGCAGAGGAGCTTTACCCGGAGCAGAGTCACGCTTTCCCGGAAATTTTATTTCTTTGCTCATAGCTAGCCTGCGTCCCTGAGTATCAGTATGAGATCAAGGGAATAATAAAAGCCGGAGGGAACAATCCTCTCCGGCTCAAGCTTATCAACCTATGGCAGTCATTCTGCCCTTCAACCCCTCCACAAATGTTCCATGTTCCGGTGAGGCCAGCCCTTGCTGCAGCACCGCCAACACTGCCGCCAAGTCGTCCGACAAAAAAATCGCGGGGGGCAGCCACAATCCGGGAAAGACTTCGCTACAGAGCAGGCCATCCTGGGTGGGCGGCAAAGTCTCATAAACCCCCTCACGCAGCACAAACCAATCAATTCGCTGCTCATACATCTGAATCACCACATACTCCTGCACCCCACTGCGGGCGTAGACCCGGCGTTTCTCATACAAGTCGTAGGCGGCGCTGCTGGCGGCAATTTCCACAATCAATTCCGGTGGGCCTTCAAGGTAATCATCTTCGGTAATATGAGAACGTCCACCCAGCTTCGAGTCCAGCCGGAGCAGCGCGTCGGGTTGCACTTCATTCTCAAAATCCAACCGCACGGTGCTATTGTCGCCACCCTGCACCCCAGGTGTAGCTGCTTGATACACGCTAAGCCAACCGATGATTTTGAAGTGAGGTTGGCTGTGCTGATGAAAACGAATGGGGGACGGCATGTAAACGACTCCTTCAATCAATTCGGCCTTCTTGATATGGGGATGGGCGTGATGGCGTCGTTCAAATTCGGCGCGTGAGAGGTGATCGCCAGCATTCAGTGGGGGAATCGTCAAAACCGGCTTCGTCGAATCTTTTAGCTTTTCCTGCATTTGATCAATAACCGATACTTTCTCCATACCTATGACCTCAGAGTATTCCGTAACCTTGGGTTATTCAACAGTGAAATATTGGTATCCACAAATGAAAGGCCAAGTTATCGTTCATGCATATCGGCCCGCGTCCAAAAAACAGCACCCTCTGTGCCTAACGTCAATCGATCTTCTAGCAGGGCCAGATGCCGCCGGCGAGCAGCTTGATATCCTTCTTCTCTGGCTACAGTTTCCTCCAGAATCCGAGTCAGAAAACCAGAAATAGATGTACCCTGTTTGGCGGCGATCACTTTGACCTTGAGTAAAATATCTTTGGGAATAGCGAGGGTAATATTTTGAGTGTTCATCAAACCTCTACAGATTTTAGTGTATCACGTTCTTACGTGAAAATCAATCGCTGTAAAGGTTAGACGGCACTTACTTCCCCCCACCCGCCGTCTCGCTCGTATCTTTGGTCAGATAGTAAGCCCACAGAATCGGCAAGGTGGTCAGAGCGATGACAAACACGGCGACCACGTTGGTCACGGGGCGCTGGCGGGGACGGGTCAACTGGCTAAAAATCCAGATGGGCAGGGTTTGCTGCTGCCCGGCAGTAAAGGTGGTGACGATAACCTCGTCAAAGGAGAGGGCAAAGGCCAGCATGCCGCCGGCCAGGAGGGCGGTCGCAATTTCCGGCAAAATCACGTGCCGGAAGGTCTGGAAACCGTTGGCCCCCAGGTCCATCGAGGCTTCAACCTGGGAACGGCCCGTCCGCCGGAAACGGGCCAGCACATTATTGTATACCACCACCACACAGAAGGTAGCATGGCCAATGACAATCGTCCAGAAGCTGAAAGGCAAATCCAGCAGATTCAGCGCCGAGCGCAGGGCAATGCCGGTGACGATGCCTGGCAGGGCCAGAGGCAGCACCAGCAGCAGCGAGATCGCATCGCGGCCAAAGAATTTGCTGCGGTAAACTGCCGCCGCCGCCAATGTGCCCAAAATCAAGGCCACCGAAGTCGCCACCGAAGCGACTTGCGCCGACAACCACAGCGCCCGCCAGACATCGGGCCGGTTCCAGGCCACGCCAAACCACGCCAAAGTCAAACCGGGTGGCGGAAAGGTATAGGTCCGGTCGTCGGTGGTTAGGGTGTAGAGCAAAATGATAGCAAAAGGAAAATGCAGGAAGATGACAACGCCGATGGTGGCCAGGATCAGGCCAAGCGGAGCCTGAGATTTTGGATTTGCGATTTTAGATTTTGGATTGAACATTAAATAATCTACACTCTCAGCCTTAGCCTTTTTACAACGCCTCGAATGCGCCCAGTCGCTTGGCAATGAGCAAATAAATCGCCATAATCACAATCGGGATGACGGTAAAGGCTGCCGCCATGGGGATATTACCCGACGTGCCCTGGTGCGACAGCACGGCCTGGCCGATAAAAAAGCTGGAATTGCCCAGGGTTGAGGGGACAATGAAATCGCCCAGGGTAAGTGAAAAGGTAAAGATAGAGCCGGCGACTACACCCGGAAAAGCCAGGGGCAGCATGACCGTACGGAAGGTTTCGCCGGGGCGCGCCCCCAAGTCGCTCGACGCTTCCAGCAACGATTTAGGGACCCGCTCCAACGCGGCTTGAATGGGCAAAATCATATAGGGTAGCCAGACGTAGACAAAGACCAGAAACATACCAATCACCGAGACCGAGAGCGACGGGCCGCCAACACCGGGTACGCTCAACAAACTATCCAGCAGCCAGTTCAGGCCAAACAGGTTAAGCAACCAACTGATAATACCCTCTTTGGCCAGAATCAGCTTCCAGGCGTAAACCCGCACGAGATAACTCGACCACAACGGCAGCAAAACGGCCAGATAGAGAATCACTTTGGTCTGGGGTGAGGCGTAACGCACCATATAATAAGCCAGCGGAAAGGCCAAAACCGCTGCGGCCAGGGTGACGGCGATGGCCATACCCAAAGTGCGTCCGGCAATGTCAAGGTTGGCCGGGGTCAACAGGTCGGCATAGGTGGCCAGGGTAAAACGGCGCACCACCATGCCGGTAAAATCGTCCAGGTGGAAGAAACTCTGGGTCAGCAGGGCGGCCAGTGAGCCCAGATAAAAAACACCGTAGGCCAATAGCGGCGGTCCCAATAACAGCGCCAGTACTAATTTAGGTCTTTGGTACAGAAACGTCGAAAGGCGCTGCCAAAAGGAACCGGAGCGGGAGTTTGATGTGCTTGATGGCGAAGATGTTGTTACAGCCATACCTCCCCCCTGTCCTAACTATCTGCTACCGCTCGATTATGCCGCTGATACCAGGTGAGCCGCACCCGGCGCCCCCGTGCGGCCAGGGCCTCCATCGAGGTGGTATGCAGATTCTGCTCAACCACAGTCAACTCGCCGCCTCGATCCAATTCCACACTATAGCGAGTGTACAAGCCCAGGTACACCACGTCACGGATGCGCCCATCGGCCCCGTACATATCCGCCGGCACCGGCACGTCCGGGTCGCCCAGGTGAATCTTCTCCGGGCGAACCGAGAATGTTTCTGATAAGCCGGTGATCGCTTGAGCCACTTCACCGCTGACCAGGTTAGATACGCCCACAAACCCGGCCACAAACGGCGTGCTCGGATGCTCGTAAATTTCGGCCGGCGAGCCGACTTGCTCAGTCCGACCATGATTGAACACGGCCACGCGGTCGCTCATGGTCAGCGCCTCCTCCTGGTCGTGGGTGACATAGACAAAGGTGATCCCCACCTGCTGCTGGATCGTCTTCAACTCAAGCTGCATCTGCTGGCGCAGCTTCAGGTCCAGCGCGCCCAATGGTTCGTCCAGCAGCAGCACCCGCGGCTGGTTGACCAGGGCGCGGGCCAGGGCGACTCGCTGGCGCTGACCCCCGGATAATTGGCCCGGCTTACGATTTTCCAGCCCGGCCAAACGGACCAACTCCAACATTTCCCGGACTCGCCGCTCCCGCTCCGGTTTGGACACCTTCTTAATCATCAGCCCATAGCCGACATTTTGCCCTACGGTCATATGAGGGAATAAGGCATAATCCTGAAAAACGGTGTTGACATCCCGGTCATAGGGTGGCAAGCCTGACACATTCTGGCCGTAAAGCTGAATCTGGCCTTCATCAGGCCGCTCAAAGCCGGCAATCAGGCGCAGGCAGGTGGTTTTGCCCGAACCCGACGGCCCCAGCATGGTAAAAAACTCACCATCCAGAATGTCCAGGTCAACCTGGTCCACTGCTTTAACCTCGCCAAAATGGCGGCTGACTTTAGAGAAGCGAACTGCTGGCGTACTGTTATCGGTCATAGTTTCGGTTCATAACTCCTCAGCAAGCAGTGGCTCCTGGGCTATGCCGGCGCGGGCGTCGGCGGCGGTGATGATGGCCTGAAGCGCCTCCCATGTATCCCCTGGCAGCGGCTTGGCCGGAGCTGCCGTTGCCGCCTGGCGAGCGATGTCTCGGGCAGTTTTGACGGCGTCGGGCTGCCCGGCCTCCCCCCAGGCATGGTAATTGCGCCGGTCAAACAGGCGCGGATACCAGACCTCCCGGTAGTGGGCCGCCGTATGTTTGGCTTTAATAAACTCTCCACCCGGCCCCACCTGGTCAATCACTTCCAGGGCCAGGGTTTCGGGGTTAAGGTCGATGCCTCGCATCAAGCGGCGCACATAGCTAATAATTTCATCACAGATGACAATCATTTCGTAAGAGCAGGTCAAACCTGACTCCAGATAGCCAATATCATGCACCAGGTTAGCGCCGCTGAGGGCTGTCCACAAAATTGACAGGGCGCTCTCAATCCCGGCCTGCATATCGGGTCGCTTGGAGTCCGAGCAGCCGGAGAAACCCCAAACCGGCAGATGATAATAATAATGAGCCAACTCAGCCATGCCCATACAGTGTAGCAAAAATTCGGGCGAGGCATAGGTGCCGACCAAGGTGCGCATGTCCAGCGGGCCGCTGCCAGAACCCCATACAAACGGCGCACCCTTGCGCCGGAGCTGCGTAATCGCCAGGCCGCTCAACACTTCGGCCGCAGCCATGGCCAGGCTGCCGGCCGAGGTAACCGGAGCCGAAGCGCCCTCAATCGGTCCTGGAGCATAGACAAAGGGTAAACCGTGGTCGGCCATCAGCAATACCTTGCGCAGAACCACTTCGCTGTGTTGCAGCGGCGACACCGGTTCAAGATAAGCCAACAGAAAGGGTTTGAGCTCCAACTCACCCGGTCCCCCGGCGACAATCTCAGCCATCGCGATCAGGTCGGCCAGGCCGGTATCATCCCAGGCAGTAAAGACCAATGGTTTGACCGTGTTCTCCAGCATTGCCAGGAAGGAGTACCGGTCGGAGGTTTCGATGGGCACATCGGACGGCAAAGCCATCGACATCACAAAATCCAGATTGGGCAGCGAGTCGGCCAGCCGAGCGGTCTGTTGCACATCGGCCAGCACCGCCAGCCGCCGCTCGCCAGTCTCCAGGTCGAGCACGTTAGGCAAATCGGAGCCTGTCCCAAAATAGGTCCGGTGGCCCTCTAAATGCATGCGCGGCTGGCCGGTCCGATCACACAGGGTAATCCGCGACGGAGCGTAAAGCAGGGCATGCTCGATTACAGCCGCGGGAAAACGGACCCGGTTTTCGTCGGTGACAAGGCAGCCGGCCTCCTTGAGCAAAGCCAGGGACTCGGCTTCGTAGACCCGGACGCCGGTGCGCCGCAGAATCTCCAACGCCGCCAGGTGGATTTCGTCCAACTGGGCGTCGGTAAACATACGATAGCCGGATGG
>CAZRYD010000001.1:0-4947 GCA_964604225.1 uncultured Caldilineaceae bacterium | reverse complement strand
CGCATGACCGTATTGATGCTCTCGGTAAAAATCGAGGTGGTCAGGCCGTATTCGACCGAGTTGGCGAAATCAATCGCTTCTGGCAAGCTGCCGGCTGTAGTCACCGCCAGCACCGGGCCGAATACTTCTTCCTTAAAGACGCGCATGGTGGGGGTCACGTTATCAAAAATGGTCGGCTCGACAAAATAGCCTTGCTGTAGGTGAGCTGGCCGCTTGCCGCCGGTCACCAAGCGCGCGCCTTCACTTTTGGCCACTTCGATGTACTCCAGGTCGGTGTGCCACTGCTTTTCATCTACCGCTGGACCCATATCCACGGTTTCGTCCAACCCCGGCCCAACTTTGATTTTCTCCGCCTTATCTACCAGCCGCTCCAGCAGACCTTCCTTGACCTGTGGATGAGCAATCACCCGCGAGGTCGCGGTGCAGCGCTGACCGGTCGAGCCGAACGCGCCGCCGTGAATAGCCGTAGCTGCTTTGTCCAGGTCGGCATCGGGCATGACGATGACCGCATTTTTGCCGCCCATCTCGCAGGTCACTTTGATGCCGCGCTGCGCTGCTTTAACATACAACGCATTGCCCACCGCGTTAGAGCCGGTAAACGAGACTGCCCGGATAGCCGGGTGGTTGACAATGGTCTCGCCCACCACCGAGCCGGGACCAACGATCATGTTGAACACGCCCGGCGGCAGCCCGGCCTCTTCGTAAATTTCGGCCAGGAGTGAAGCCGTGGCCGGGGTCAGCTCGGCCGGCTTAAAAACCACCGTATTGCCGGCTACCAGGGCCGGAGCCGATTTCCAGACCGGAATGGCCCAGGGGAAGTTCCACGGGGCAATCAACCCCACTACGCCCAGCGGGCGACGAATAGTATACGTAAAAGTATCACGTGCCTCCGAAGGCAGCGTTTTGCCGTGCATGCGGAAACCTTCGCCGGCATAATATTCCAGCAGCGAAATACCTTTGAGCGCTTCGCCTTTGGCCTCTTTCAAGATTTTGCCCTCTTCGCGGGTCATGGTCCGGGCAATCTCGTCCGCACGCTGCCGGGCAATATTGGCTGCCCGCCAAATAACCCGACCCCGCTCCGGGCCAGGGGTATTTTTCCAATCTCGAAAGGCTGCTTCTGCCGCCTCAATGGCTCGCTGCGTGTCGGCGGCTGTGGCTGCCGGAAATTCGGCCAGTACGTCATTGAGATCAGCGGGGTTGATATTCCGCACCAATCGCTCCGACTGGGGGTGGATCCATTGACCGTTTATATATGAACCTGTGCGCATTACCTCTCCACAAATATGACTTCAGCTTTAAGAATGAGAGGGGCGTAGCACGCTACGCCCCTATTCCAATCAGGCCTGACAGGTTTTGAAAACCTGTCAGGCCTCAATGTTACAAACTTGAAGACCTTTGAGGTCTAGGCCTTAGCGTCCACCAATCACAGCAATGTAGTTGGTGACCCACTCGTGGTAGGGCACACAGCCACCACTGCCATCACTACAATCGGCAATAGGGGTGCGCCAGAAGTGGATTTTTTCAAAGTTGTCAAAGCCGTTGGTCTTGCAGCCTTCTGCTCCTAACAGCTCGTTGCCTTCACAGGCAGCCGGCGCTGAGGGGACCGAACCAAACCAGGCTGCCAGGTCGCCCTGCAATTTAGGGTTGAGCGAATGTTCCAGCCACTTATAGGCGCAGTTCGGGTGTGGGGCTTCAACGTGCATCATAGTGGTATCAGCCCAGCCGGTCGCGCCTTCTGCGGGGATGACGCTGTCAATGAGCGCACCGCCGGCCTTCAGCAGATTGACCTGGAATGGCCACGAACTGGAGGCCACTACGCCTTCGTTGGTGAAGTCATCCATCTGGATAAAAGCATCATGCCAATAACGGCCCACAATCTGGCGCTGCTCGCGCAGCAGGTCGAGCGCGGCTTTGAACTGATCTGGATTCAGGTCGTAGGGGTCTTTAATTCCCAGCTCGGGATTGTGAGCCATCAGGTACAGCGCCGCATCGGCGACATAAATCGGGCCATCGTAAGCCTGCACCCGGCCCTTATTCGATTTACCGTCGGCCAGGGTCATCTCTTTGAAGACCACATCCCAACTGGTGGGTGGCTCATCGCCAAAGGCTTCGGTGTTGTACATCAGCACGTTCGCGCCCCACTGATAGGGTACGCCGTAGTGTTCAGCCGTCCCATCGCCATCTTTGTCAACCGTATGCCAGGGGGCGTTTTGCAGCCGCTCGTCAACGGTGCTCCAACTGGGGACGAGGTCCGTATTGATCTCCTGCACCCGGCCGCCATAAACCAAGCGCAGGCTGGCGTCGCCGGAAGCCGTGACCAAATCAAAGCCCCCCTCATTCATCAAGGCTACCATTTCGTCGGACGTAGCGGCCACTTTGACCTCGACCTTGCAGCCGGTTTCGGCCTCAAAATCGGTCACCCAGTCGTAGGCTGGATCAGTTTCGCCGCGTTCGATGTAGCCCGCCCAAGCCACAATTGAGACCTGGCCTTCACCTTCGCCAATCTCTTTTAGTGGACCAGCGGCGGCAGGAGCTTCGGCAGGCGCAGCCTCTGCTTTGGCCGCTTCTGCTTCCTGCATAGCTTTCTCGGCTTCTTGCTTGGCCGCGTCGACTTCGGCTTGCATGGCCAGGGCGGTGGCCTCAGCCGCAGCAACAGCCTCAGAGCCAGCTTTTTCGGCTTCGGCTTTGGCCGCCTCAGCCTCTTTCATCGCTTTGTCCAGCTCAGCCTGAGCCGCTGCTGCTTGCGCCTGGGCTGTGCCTGCCGCCGAATTGGCTGCTTCAAGCGCGGCTGTATCTGGCGTTGGAGCAGCGCCACAAGCGGCCACTAATAAGCTGGCCAAGATAAATATAACAATGATGGGAATTAGGTGTTTCGTTTTCATTACTCTCCTCCTTTGCAGTGCAACGATTGAAACTAAATTTTCTTTAAAAAATGGGGACAAGGTATCTTCTCTGGGGGTTAATGACCTGATTGCCCGCTCAGGCCAGCGTCAACTGATCGAATAGCATCGATCACCTCCCTTGTTTGACGACTCGAGCCGATACGGGGGCCATTATATTGTTTTCTTGGGCTGATGTCAATTTCTTAGGCAAATCGGAATCACAAAGGCTTGACACGCGGGTTCAGGTCGATATAATTTCTGGCGGGTGGGGGCCGGATTGACCTTTACCTATCCTGGGGATTTTTCCTCTCAAAAACCGCCTTATCGATTCGCTCCAGCCATAGAAATTGGACGCCCGTGTGCGATCCGGGTTAAAAATTTGTCCAAGGCTCAATACCTTTCAAATAACGTAGTCTAGCCCCTTGTGGGCGGGCAGTGCGAAGCCCCTAGCGGCAAGGTCCGATGCTACAGCCTTATTTGGAAAGTATTGGTCCATTATGATCTTAGCCGATAGCGCCAGGAGATGCGTTAATGTTACCCCCTGGCTCACTCTGGGTTTCCCCCAAATCTCATTAATCATAGGTGAAGGATGAAGAAAAAGATACAAACTATACCACCCACACCCGCCGAGTTACTCCTCCATCCCTTTCAAGAGTTTATGCATAAAGAAGCTTCCAGTGGTATCCTCCTGCTGATATGTGCCGTTGTTGCCCTTATCTGGGCCAATTCGCCCTGGGCCGACAGCTACACCAAGCTGTGGCAAATTAAATTGACGGTCGGCTTGGACAGTTTTGTTTTGAATAAGTCTTTGCTGCTCTGGATTAATGATGGGCTAATGGCCATTTTCTTCTTTGTGGTTGGACTAGAAATTAAACGCGAAGTGCTGACCGGCGAACTGGCTTCGCCCCGGCAGGCAGCTTTGCCTATCGCTGCCGCGTTGGGGGGCATGCTGGTGCCGGCGCTCCTCTACACCGCCTTCAACGCGGGGGGAAGCGGCGTGTCAGGCTGGGGCATCCCGATGGCGACAGATATTGCCTTTGCCTTAGGCGTCTTGGCGCTCCTCGGCTCACGGGTCCCGCTGGCCCTCAAGGTTTTTCTCACCGCCCTGGCCATTGTGGATGATCTGGGGGCAGTGTTGGTGATTGCCTTTTTCTACACCGCCGAAATTGCCTGGCTGAGTTTGCTCGTGGCCGTTGGCTTTCTGCTCTTGTTGATTATTATCAATTGGTTGGGAGTGCGTCACCCACTGGTCTATACCTTGTTGGGGATAGGGTTGTGGGTTGCCTTCCTCAAATCGGGCGTCCATGCGACGATTGCGGGAGTATTATTGGCGATGACAATCCCTGCCCAAGCCCGTATCAACAGTAGTGAGTTTGTTAAGCAAGGTCGGAGCATTTTAGATGAGTTCGAACGCGCCAGCGTCGGCAACAAAACGGATAACGAAACCCGGCAAGCCGCCTTGCAAGCCCTGGAAACCACTTGCGAACAAGCCGAGACCCCGCTGCAACGCCTGGAACATGCGCTCCACCCCTGGGTGGCCTTTTTTATTATGCCTATTTTTGCGCTGGCCAATGCCGGAGTTACTCTGGAAAGTAATTTTTCCGAGCTACTCGGTCAGCCCATCAGCCTGGGGGTAATAGCCGGTCTGGTAATCGGTAAGCAAATCGGGGTTACCCTGTTTGCCTGGCTGGCGGTACGCAGCAAATTAGCCGACTTGCCCAGTGGCGTTACCTGGCGGCAAATCTATGGGGCCGGCTGGCTGGCAGGGATTGGCTTCACCATGTCGCTCTTTATCGCTGGCCTGGCCTTCGGCGACACACCCGCCCTGGCTCTGGCCAAATTCGGTATTTTGATTGCCTCCTTGATTGCCGGGATTGCTGGTTGGCTTATCCTTAGAAGCGCCAGCCAGCCCCAATCATTGGCGCGTTGACTTATTTTTAGGCAAAATAGGGCAGCACATTTTGCCACAGGGGTCGTCAGGAACCGGGGCACACCACCAATAATGCCTGTCCTAAAGGGATACCCTTGCGGTATACCCGGCACGGGTGAAAGGTAGCAGAGTAGC